>NZ_JBEZEB010000008.1:11948-284651 GCF_040648615.1 Catellatospora sp. NPDC049111
GGAGCGAGGAGCGGGCATGAGCGAGCTGGGCGAGCGAATCGGCGGGCGCGGTTCTCATGCTGGTGACGAGCGGAGCGAGGAGCGGGCATGAGCGAGCTGGGCGAGCGAATCGGCGGGCGCGGTTCTCATGCTGGTGACGAGCGGAGCGAGGAGCGGGCATGAGCGAGATCTCGGTGCATCCGGTGCTGGAGGCGCGGAACCTGCACGTCGGGTTCGGGGGGCGTGGCAAGGGGATCCCGCCGGTGCGGGCCGTGGACGGGGTCGAGCTGTCCGTCGACAAGGGACAGATTGTCGCGCTGGCCGGGGAGTCGGGCAGCGGCAAGACGACGCTGGCCCGGACGCTGCTCGGCCTGCAGCGGCCGTACCAGGGTGAGGTGCTGCACCACGGCAGGCCGCTGGACTACAGCGGCAGGGGGCTCAAGGCGCTGCGGCGCAGGGTGCAGCTGGTGCTGCAGGATCCGACGGGCGCGCTCAACCCGCGCCGCACCGTGTACGAGGCCGTCGCCGAGGGTCTGCGCATCCACAAGGTGCCCGGGGACGAGCGCGCGCAGGTAGCCAAGGCGCTGGCGCAGGCCGGGCTGCGGCCCGCGGAGCGCTTCTTCGGCCGGTATCCGCACGAGCTGTCCGGCGGGCAGCGCCAGCGCGTCGTCATCGCGGGTGCGCTGGTGCTGGAACCCGAGCTGATCATCGCCGACGAGCCGGTGGCGTCCCTGGACGCGTCGGTGCGCGGCGAGATCCTCGCGCTGCTGCTGTCGCTGCGCGACGAGCTGGGCCTGTCGGTGCTGGTCGTCACGCACGACCTCGGCCTGGCCTGGAACATCGCCGACCGGCTCGCGGTGATGTACCTCGGGCGCATCGTCGAGGTGGGACGGACCGAGCAGGTGCTGGCCGCGCCGAAGCACCCCTACACGGCGGCGCTGCTGTCGGTGCTGCCGGAGGCTTCGGGGCGTACCCCCGTGATCCTGTCCGGCGAGTCGCCGGACCCGTCGCGGATCCCGGGGGGCTGCCGCTTCCATCCGCGCTGCCCGGCGCTGGCCGACGGTCTCGCGCAGCGGGCGGGCATCGCCGACCGCTGCGTCGGCGAGACGCTGCCGGTGCTGCCGCTGCACGGCCCGCACGCGGCCGCCTGCCTGCTGTCCGGCCACATCGGCGACGGCATCGCCGGCGCCGCCGGCGGCTCCCCGACCGGCCTGCACTCCGCCTGACGGGCAGCTCTGCCTGGATCTAGATGATTTGTGGTCGCCGGGCGACCACAAATCATCTAGATCAAGCGATGGTGGGGGAAATCGCGAGACGGGAGCGTTGCCGTCGGCTTATCGTCGGCCTTTCGACGACGGCGGAGGGGCAGTGGGCGGGTATCGGGTGCGGTCCGCGACCGAGGGTGACTGGCCCCTGCTGGAGGCGCTGGAGTCGGCGGCCGACCGCGTGTTCGAGCCGATCGGGTTCGGCCCGCTGCCGCCGGCCGCGCCCGCCCCGTCCTACGCCGATGCGGAGTGCGTGCTGGTCGTGGGTGATCCGCCGGTGGGCTTCGCGCGGCTCGGGCTGGTCGACGGGACGGCCTACCTGGAGCAGCTGTCCGTGCATCCGGACCACAGCGGGCAGGGTGTCGGCACCGCGCTGCTGGCGGCGGCGTGCGGGTGGGCGGCGGCCGCGGGCCATCGCGAGCTGACCCTGACCACGTACGCGCAGATCCCCTGGAACGGGCCGTTCTACGCCGGTCGCGGCTTCCGCCCGGTGGCCGAGCCTGGCCCGCAGATGCGTGAGCTGCGCCTGCACGAGGCCGAGCTGGGCCTGGACGTGCTGGGGCCGCGGCTGGTGATGAGCAGGGCGCTGTGAGCCGGGAGGCGCTCGCGCTGATCGACGTCGACGGGGTGCTCAACCCGCACGGTTCGGTCGCCTGCCCGGCCGGGTACACCGAGCACGAGCTGTTCCCCGGGGAGCTGGTGCGGGTCCGGGCCGAGCACGGGGCGATGCTGCTGCGGCTGGCGGAGCGGTACACCCTGGTCTGGGCCACGTACTGGGAGGACGAGGCGAACCGGCTGCTCGCGCCGCTGCTGGGGCTGCCGCGGCTGCCGGTGATCCCGTGCGCGGGACCGCCCGGCAGCGGGCGGGACAAGCTTCTCGGGATCGCGCCCTGGGTCGCCGACCGGCCCGTGGTGTGGTTCGACGACCTGCACAGCGCGGCCGCCCACGAGTGGGCCGAGCGCCGGGACGCGCCGACCCGCCTGATCCACGTCGATCCGGTCGAGGGTCTGGCGGACGTCCACATCGATCAGGCGTTGCGGCTCTGACGCGCCGACGGCGCAGTCCTGCGCCCGCGGGGCAGCCGGCTGGGTCGGCGGGCGGTCAGGTGGCGAGGTTGGCGAGGATGAAGAGCCCGACGATCGCGGCGCCCGGGACGCCGGCCATCCAGCCGATGACGAGCCCGACGGCGTTGGCTCCGTCGCGGCGTACCGTCCGGGCGACGCCGTAGGCGACGACGAAGGCGGCGAGCAGCAGCTGGGCGACTACGCCGCAGACGGCGAAGACCGGGCCCGGGTCGTCGGTCAGCATCGCCGGGAGCATCGGCAGGAGCACGGCCAGGCCGTGACCGGCCAGCGCGGTCCCTATACCGGAGCGCACCCGCCGTACGCGGCGCGGGCCGCGCTCGGCGGCGGGCGGCTCGAAGGCGTCGGCGCGGTTCTCGACGGCCGGGACGACGTGCGGCCGGGCGGCGAGCAGGGGAGCCCGGTAGGGGTTGGGGGTCACCTCTTCATTGCACCAACCCGACGGCCGTGCGGCCCTTTCTCACACCACGTCTTCACAGCATCCACACGACCTGCCCGATCGCGCGGTGGATGTTAGGAAGGGCACCTTCTACAACGCGGAGCGTTAAGAAGGTGCCCTTCCTTTGCCCTAGAAGTCGGCGAGGACCAGTTCGGCGATCTGGACGGCGTTGAGGGCGGCGCCCTTGCGCAGGTTGTCGCTGGAGCAGAACAGGGCCAGGCCGTTCGGGGCGGTCTCGTCGCGGCGGATGCGGCCGACGTAGGTCGGGTCCTGGCCGGCGGCCTGCAGCGGGGTGGGCACCTCGGCCAGGATCACGCCGGGGGCGTGCGCGAGCAGCTCGCGGGCGCGCTCGGGGCTGATCGGGTTGGCGAAGCGCGCGTTGAGCTGCAGCGAGTGCCCGGTGAAGACCGGCACCCGGACGCAGGTGCCGGAGACCGGCAGGCCCGGGATGTCGAGGATCTTGCGGGTCTCGTTGCGGAGCTTCTGCTCCTCGTCGGTCTCGTTCGAGCCGTCGGCGACGACCGAGCCGGCGAGCGGGAGCACGTTGAACGCGATCGGGTGCGCGTACACCTTCGGCTCCGGGTAGTCGACGCCCCGGCCGTCGTGGGCGAGCGCGCGGGCGTCGGCGACCACGGCCGTGGCCTGCTCGTGCAGCTCGTCGACGCCGGTCAGGCCGGTGCCGGAGACGGCCTGGTAGGTGCTGGCGATCAGCCCGGTCAGCGTCGCCTCGTCGTGCAGTGGGCGCAGCACCGGCATCGCGGCCATGGTGGTGCAGTTCGGGTTGGCGATGATGCCCTTGGGACGCAGCTTCGCGGCCTGCGGGTTGACCTCCGCGACGACCAGCGGCACGTCCGGGTCCAGCCGCCAGCCGGACGAGTTGTCGATGACGACCGCGCCGGCCGCGGCGACCTTGGGCGCGAGCGCCAGCGAGGTCGTCTTGCCGGCGGAGAACAGCACGATGTCGAGCCCCGTGTAGTCGGCCGTGGCCGCGTCCTCGACGGTGACCTCGCCGTCGCCCCAGGGCAGGGTGCGCCCGGCGGACCGGGACGAGGCGAACAGCCGCAGCTCGTCGATGGGGAACTTGCGCTCCGCGAGCACCCGGCGCATGACGCCGCCGACCTGGCCCGTGGCTCCGACAATGCCGATTCTCATACGCACAGGTTACTCAAAAGGTTGATCTACCAGGCGTGCTGTCCCGTCATCCGGGCCGCGCCGTCCCGTGACGAGCAGCACGTCAGCCGCGGCCCAGGGTGACGCCGACCGCGCCGACGACCACACCGAGCGCGGCGATCAGCCGCCGCCACATGTCGCGCTCGCCCAGGAACCGCGCCCCGAGGAACACCACCAGCAGCACGCTGACCTCGCGCAGCGGCGCGACCACGGTCACCGGGGCCATCGTCATCGCGGTCAGGGCCAGCATGTACGCCCCCGGCGAGCAGATCGCGGTGCCGAACACCTCGCGCCGGTGCTCCCGCCACACCTGCCTGACCTTCGTGCGGTGCCGGAACAGCCACGGGGCCAGCAGCAGCGCCCGGCCGGTGTCGCCACCCCAGTTGACCAGGATCGGCGACAGCGCGGCGACCGCGACCGCGTTGCGGTCCCACAGGGTGTACGCGGCGATGAACACGCCCGTCGCCAGCGCGTACAGGATGGGGGCCTTGCGTTTGAGGGCGTCGGGGGAGGGCTTGCCGATCAGCGCGACGCTGACCGACAGTGCGAGCGTGCCCGCCCAGCCGAGCAGGCCGGGGTCCTCGTCGAAGAACGGCACCGCGACGGCGCAGATCAGCACCGGGCCCAGGCCCCGGGCGACCGGGTACACCACCGACAGGTCGCCGACCGCGTAGCCGCGCTGCAGCAGCAGGTAGTAGCCGGTGTGCAGCAGCGCCGCGCCGCCGAGCAGCACCAGGCTGCCCCAGCCGAGGGAGTCCCAGCCCGTGACCAGCGCCCAGATGCCGAACGGGGCCCAGATCAGCGCGGCGACCACGGACCAGACCGCGACGAACACGGTGCCCGCGACGGCGGCCCGCTTGGACAGCAGGTTCCACGTCGCGTGGCACAGCACCGAGGCGGCGACCAGGGCGAAAGCGGTGAGGGACACGTCAGGCCACCGTCGCCGGGCGGCGCTCGGGGATCAGGGAGGTCCCGGCGAGGTGGCTCTCGCCGATCAGGGGCTGGCCGAGCACCGCCAGCACGGTCGGGGCGACCGAGACGTGGCTGACGTCGGCGGGCGGCGTGGCGCCGATGCCCGCGCCGCAGGCGGCCAGCCACGCGGTGCGCTCCCAGCGGCTGCGGCCGCCGTGGCCGCCCTCGTCCCGGTGCCCGTGGTCGGTGACGACCAGGACCGTCCAGCTCTCCTGCGCGTACCGGGGGCGGGCGCGGACGGCGTCGAGGACCTGGCCGAGGCGGTGGTCGGCGCGCTCGATCGCGGCCGTGTACTGCGCTCCGGTGCCCAGTTCGTGGGCGACCTCGTCGGGTTCGCCGAGGTAGACGAACGAGGCGTGGAATGTGCCCTGGCCCAGGGCCCGAGCGGCGGCGTCGGCGACCTGCTGGTCGGCCGCGTCGTGGCCGAGCGTGTGCCCGTCGGCGAAGGTGAGCAGGCTGGGCGAGGCGAACATCGGGCCGCCGTACGCGGTGGTGACCAGGGGGGCCCAGCTCGCCCCGACGAACGTGGTGAAACCCCGGCGCTTGGCCGTGGTGAACACGTCGGGGAAGGCGTCGAGGCGGTGGCCGGAGAACACGTTGCCGTAGATGCCGTGCACCCGCGGCCACAGCCCGGTCGCGACCGACGCCCAGGTCGGCCCGGACAGGGTGGGCGCGTCGGTGCTCAGCTCGAACTCGGCCAGCCACCCTTCGCGCTCGATCGTGTCCAGGTGGGGGGTGTGCGCCGCGCGTGCGGTGTCCAGCCGGACTCCGTCGATGCCGACGACCAGGATGTGTGCGCTCATGCGGTCGCTCCAGGGTGTTCAGGGCATGGTCGTGGTACCTGCCCGCCTCGGGTGGGCGGGCAGACGGGTCAGGGCAGGGTCAGGCGACGCGCATCCATACGGCGCTGTTCGGGGGGACCTTCAGGTCCTCCAGCGGATCGCTGGTGAGCAGGAGGTACTCGTAGGGCGGCAGCTCGGCGGGGGTGTCGCTCAGGTTGACCAGGCAGGCGAAGCCGTCGCCGCGCTGGAACAGCAGCACGCCGATGGGGGCGGGCAGCCATTGCATCGGGCCGTCGCCGAGGTCGGGCTCGGTGCGGCGCAGGTGCAGGGCGCGGCGGTACAGCTCCAGCATCGAGCGCCGGTCCCCGGTCTGCGCGGCGGCCGACAGCCGGGCCCAGCTCGCGGGCTGCGGCAGCCACGGGTCGGCGGCCGCCCCGTCCGGGCTGAAGCCGTACGGCTTGGTATCCCCCGACCAGGGCAGCGGCACCCGGCACCCGTCGCGGCCCCGGTCGGTGAAGCCCGAACGCAGCCAGCGCGGGTCCTGCAGCAGTGCGTCGGGGATGTCCTCGACCTCGGGCAGCCCCAGCTCCTCGCCTTGGTACACGTAGGCGGAGCCGGGCAGCGCCAGGGTCAGCAGCGCGGCGGCGCGGGCGCGGCGGGTGCCGAGCGCGAGGTCGCTGGCCTCGAAGTGCTTGGCGTCGTCGAACGAGTGCGCGGTGTGCGCCCGGCCGTAGCGCGTGACGTGCCGTACCACGTCGTGGTTGGACAGCACCCAGGTCGCGGGCGCGCCGACCATGGCATGCGTGGCCAGCGTCGTGTCGATGACGTCGCGGAACGCGGCCGCGTCCCAGGGGCAGGACAGGAACGGGAAGTTGAAGCCGGTGTGCAGCTCGTCCGGGCGCAGGTAGCGGGTGAACCGGTCGGGGTCGTCGTCCCACAGCTCGCCGACGAACACCCCGCGCTGCGGGTACGAGTCGGCGATCTTGCGCCACTCGCGGTAGATCTCGTGCACGCCCTCCTGGTCGCGCCAGGGCCGGATCATGTCGGGACCGAGCGTGGCCACGTCCGGCAGGGCCGCGTCCTTGACCAGGTGGTCGGCGACGTCGATGCGGAACCCGTCGACGCCCCGGTCGAGCCAGAAGCGCAGCGTGGTCTGGAAGTCCTCGGGCACAGCCGGGTTGTCCCAGTTCCAGTCGGGCTGCTCGGGGGCGAACATGTGCAGGTACCACTCGCCGTCGGGGACCCGGGTCCAGGCCGGGCCGCCGAAGTGCGAGCCCCAGTCGGTGGGCGGCAGCTCCCCGTGCTCGCCGCGGCCGGGGCGGAACCAGAACAGCTCGCGCTCCGGCGAACCGGGTCCGGCGGCGAGCGCGGCCTGGAACGCCGGGTGCCGGTCGGAGCAGTGGTTGGGCACGATGTCGACGATGACCCGCAGGTGGTGCTGGTGGGCCTCGGTGATGAACCGCTCGGCCTCGGCCAGGGTGCCGAAGACCGGGTCGATGTCGCGGTAGTCGGCCACGTCGTAGCCGGCGTCGGCCATCGGGGAGACGTACCAGGGGCTCAGCCAGACCGCGTCGACGCCGAGGTCGCGCAGGTACGGCAGGCGCTCGCGCAGGCCGGTGAGGTCGCCGAGGCCGTCGCCGTTCCCGTCGGCGAAGCTGCGCGGGTACACCTGGTAGATGACGGCGTCACGCCACCAGGGGTGTTCGTGTCGTGAGGACATGTCCGGCTCCGATGGGCGAGTGCGGGTACGTGGCCCGATGGTAACGCGATGGAAAACGTTTTCCATCGCGGTCGCTCACCCTACCGGGACGTTTCACTCACGGTCAACGGTCCGTTCACCTTGTTGATCGTCCGACTTGCCCGGCACCTGTGCGTATCTTGAAGCGCGTTTTTCCACAGGTGCCAGGCAAGTCGGACGATCTTGGCGGGTGTCCGGCCCTGCGCGGGCGACCGCGAGTGCGGGGGTCGGGGCGGCGATCGGCCTACGAGTGCAGGGCGAGCAGGGCGGCGACACGTTCGACGGGCAGGCCTTCCGACGTGTTGCCACCGCGGCCGACCACCGTCGGGGCATTGAGCAGGCTGTTCAGCACGCTCTCCTCCGTCGCCTCGACCACGGCGGCGAAGAACGGGTCGAGCTGACGGCCCTGCAGCGGGATGACGGTCGAGGCGGTGCCGCGCGGGGCGCGCAGGCCGGTGGCCAGGGCCAGGAAGATCTCGCCGCTGGCGTGGTGCGCGGTCGAGCCGGTGCGGGCCAGGCCGAGCCCGGCGCGGCGGGCCAGCCGTTGGCAGCCCGCCGGATCGATCGGCGCATCGGTGATCACGATGACGATGCAGGAGCCCGCCGGCGGGGCGGTCGGGGCGGGCGCGGGCGGCAGCAGCTGTCCGACCGGGACACCGGCCACCGTCAGGCGACCGCGCTCGCCGAAGTTGGTCATCACCAGCACCCCCAGCGTGTGGCCCGACGGCAGCACCCGGGACGCGGTGCCGATGCCGCCCTTGAAGCCCAGGCAGCTCATACCGGTGCCCGAGCCGACCGCGCCCTCGGCGGGCTCGGCGGTGGGCCGTCCCGCCGCGCGGTCGGCCTCGGCCGCGGCGGCGCTCGCCCGCGCGGCGTCCAGCGCGGCGGCCACGTCGTCGCGGGTCACCTGCATACGACGTGACTCGGACAGGAAGCTGTCGTCGCACTCGGCCACCACCGGGATGACCACGTCGTCGTCGCCGATGCCCGGCTCGGACTCCATCAGCAGCTCACAGGCGGCGTCGTACACCCGGCCCAGCTGCATCGTGGAGGTCAGGAATATCGGCGTCTCGACCAGGCCCCACTCCTGCGCGGACATGAAGCCGGTGCACTCGCCCGCGCCGTTGAGGATCGCGCCGCCCGCCGGGATCGGCTCCCGGAACGCGTTGCCGCCCGGGTCGAGCACGGTCACCCCGGTGCGGGCGACACCCCGTCCGGCCGGCGGCGGCTCCTCGTCCCGCCACACGGTGCTGTGGCCGACGCCCACGCCGGGCACGTCGAGGATGGAGCGGCTGGGGCCGCTGGGCAGCTCACCGATGGTGATGCCGAGGTCGTCAACACGAGGCATGGGCGCAGCCTAACTGAGTCTCGACTCAGTAACGATCCCCGTCGAGGGCTGCCTGCGCTGGCATCATGCCGGGATGGCGAAGCTGGACCTGCCCGTGGTGTGGAGCGACGACGTGCTGCGGCACGTGCCGGACGCGGAGATCTGGATCGGGGTGCGCACACCCGGCACGGAGCTGCCCGAGCGGGCCACCGTGCTGCGCTCGGCGCTGGTGCGGGCCGGGGCGCGGCTGGTCGAGGCGCGGCCGCTGGGCGACGAGCTGCTCGCGCAGACCCATACTCCGGAACTGCTGGCGCACCTCGAAGGCGTCTACGGCCAGTGGGCCGAGGGCGGTTACCTGGAGTATCAGAACCGGGTGGTGCCGTACGTGTTCCCGACGCCGGCGATGCTGGAGGGGCTGCCGGTGCGCCGGCCCACGGCCACGCACGCGCGGGCGGGGCAGTTCTGCTACGACACGATGACCCTGGTCGGTCCGGGCACCTGGCCCGCGGCACGGGCCGCCGCGCATGCCGCCGCGACCGCAGCCGACCTGGTCGCCGCGGGGGAGCGGGCCGCGTACGCCATCTGCCGCCCGCCCGGCCACCACGCCACCCGCAGCGGCTTCGGTGGATCGTGCTACCTCAACAACGCCGCCGTCGCGGTGCTCGCGCTGCGGCGCGCGGGCGTGGCCCGGGTCGCCGTGGTCGATGTGGACGCCCACCACGGCAACGGGACTCAGTCGATCTTCTATGACCGCGCCGACGTGCTCTACACCTCGGTGCACGTGGACCCGGGCGAGGGCTGGTTCCCCCACTACGCGGGTTTCGCCGACGAGACCGGCACCGGTGCGGGCGAAGGCGCGAATCTGAACGTGCCGCTGGCCCCGGGCACCGGCGACGAGGGCTGGCTGGCCGGGGTACGCGAGCTGGTCGAGTTCATCGGCGACCGGGCCGACGCGGTGGTGCTCTCGCTGGGCGTCGACGCGGCCAAGGACGACCCGGAGAGCCCGCTGCAGGTCACCGAGGACGGCTACGGTCGCACCGGCGAGCTGGTCCGTGAGCTGGGCCTGCCCGTCGTCGCCGTGCACGAGGGCGGCTACCACCTCCCGACGCTCGGCCCGCTGACGGTCGCCACCCTGGCGGGCATCACCGGAACCCGCTAACCTCACATGCGGTAAGCGCTTTCCGCGATGGGAGAGGTGGCGGGTCCGCGTGGAGTTCACGGTGGCGGGACGGGTGGTCGCGGAATACCGCTCGGGCCTGGGGATCGAGGCGACGCTCGGGCCGCGGCCCCACCTGCATCCGATCCGGACGCTCGCCGGGACCGTGGTCACCGACACGCTGCCGGCCGACCACCGGTGGCACCTGGGCCTGTCGCTGGCCATGCAGGACGTCAACCGCAACAACCTCTGGGGCGGGCGTACGTACGTGCGCGACCAGGGGTACACCTGGCTCGACGACCACGGGTCGATCACCGGCGAGGGCTTCGACGAGGTGCGGCCGGACGGGTTCGCCCAGCGGCTGGCCTGGCGCGCCGCGGACGGCAAGGTGCTGCTGTCGGAACGGCGCACCATGGCGGCCACCCACCTCGACGAGCGGTCCTGGGCGCTGGACCTGGCCTGGGCGCTGACCGCCGAGCAGACCGTGGCGCTGGGCAGCCCCGCGACGAACGGGCGGCCGGGCGGGGCCGGCTACGGCGGGTGCTTCTGGCGGGTGGCGCCGGGGGCGAACCTGGGGTTGACCGCGGGGGAGTTGTCCGGTGAGGAGCAGGTCAACGGGAGTGCGGAGCCTGAGCTGGTGTGGCGGGGCGAGTCGGGCGGGGCGGCGTACACCCTGCGGTTCTCGGGTCTGGGCGACGGCGACCGCTGGTTCGTGCGGACCACCGAGGGCTCGACCGGGTATCCGGGCGTCTGCGCGGCCTGGGCCTACGAGCGGACCCGGATCATCGAAGCGGGCGAGACCCGCACCGGCGCCCTCCGCGTGGTGATCAGCGACTGAGCCGCGGGACGCGGCAGTTGCGGGGAAACTGCGGCAATGGGGGCGCTGATTCGTGCAGTTTCCCGGAAAGTGCGCGACGGCCCGGCCGTGCGACGGCGGGGCCGTCAGGCGAGGGCGGCGGGGTCGAGGCCGACCTCGCGGGCGGCGGTCATGCGCATCCATTCGAAGGCCTGCTTGCGGGAGATGGCCTTCTCGTGCACGGTGAGCTGGACGGCGAGGCCGTCGATGATGGCGTTGATGCGCCAGGCCGCGCCGGCCGGGTCGTCGCAGGTGAACGAGCCGTCGGCGACCCCGTTGGCGATGACCTCGGTGAGGCCCTCCTTCCAGCGCAGGTCCATGCGGCGCGACACCTTCTCCAGCTCAGGGGTGCGCAGCGCCTCCGACCAGCCGTCGATCCACATCATCCAGGACTTGGACCGCCCGGTCGGGGCGAGCAGCTTCACCAGCTTCTTGAGCTTCTCGACGGACGACGCGTTGGAGTCGATCACCGCGTGCAGCCGGGCCATGTCCTGCTCGGCGGCGTACGCGAACGCCTGCGCCAGCAGCGCGTCCTTGCTGGTGAAGTGGTAGAAGACCAGCGCCTGGCTGACCCCGGCCGCCTTGGCGACGTCGGCGGTGCGGGTGTTGGCGAAGCCGCGTTCGACGATCACGTCCACTGCGGTGCGCAGCAGCGCGTCCAGGCGCACTTCGGCAGTTCGTCGAGCCACCGCTGAACCCTAACGCACGCCTGTCCATGCCCCACCATCCGCCAACTCGGACGATCTTGCGGGCCGCGGGTCAGTGGGCGGCGGCGGGGGCGGGGAGGGCTGCGGGGTCGGGGTTGGCGGCGGCGTCGGCGGCGATGCGGCGGCTGGCGGCGATGGCCAGCAGGGCTCCGGTGGCGACCATGGCGGTGGCGATCAGGATGACGACACTCAGGCTGGTGCCCTGGTTGATGATCAGGCCGGAGATCGACGAGCCGGCCGCGAAGCCGACGTAGATGCCGGTGCCGACCCAGGTGAAGGCCTCGGTGCTGCGCCCGGCGGGGGCGATCCGGGTGACCAGCGCGCACTCGACCGCCGTGGTCGGGGAGATGACCATGCCGCCCAGGAACAGGATCAGCGCCAGGCTGGGCAGGCCGTAGGCCAGCAGCATCGCGCCGAAACCGAGCGTGTTCAGGCACAGCAGCAGCGCGAACAGCTTCGCCTGGCCGAGTTTCGGGTTCATGCCGGAGAACCAGACACCGCCGACGATGGAGCCCGCGCTCCAGGCGGCCACCACCGCACCCGCGGCCTGCGGCGCGCCCAGGTCGGCGGCGTACTTCGGGATCGCCACCTCCATCACGCCGTACGCGGCCGCCTCCAGCGCTCCGACGACCAGCACGACGACCAGGCTCAGCCGCATCAGGCGGTTGGCGCGCAGGGCGCGGGTGCGCGCGGCGGAGCTGAGGTCCGAGGTGGTGGCCGCGGCGGCGAGCGCGGCGGTGCGCACCTCGCGGTAGCGGGCGGTCAGCCCGGGTGCGGCGGCCAGGCCCAGCGAGCCGACGGTGGCCAGCAGGGCGGTGACGATCACCGCGACGTACGGGTTGGTGGCCGCCGTGACCAGGGCGATCAGCATCGGCCCGAGCACGTAGGTGAGCTCGACGGTGATGGCGTCGAAGGCGTACGCCGTCTGCACGTGCGCGGGGGCCAGGCCGGGCAGCACGACGCGGGTGACCGCGCCGACGGGCGGGTTTGCGGCTCCGGCCAGCGCGGCGAGGCCGATGATCAGGGCCACCGGCTGGTGCGTCCACAGTGCGGCGACCATGCCGGTGAGCAGCAGCGCGTAAAGCACGCCGGTGATCCGCAGCACCGCGACGGCGTGCCCGCGGTCGCACAGCCGGCCCAGCCAGGGCGAGGTGAACGCGGTGATCGCCGAGTGCGCGCCGGTGGCGATGCCGGCCACGGCGTACGAGCCGGTGCCGTGCTGGACGGCGAGGATGAACACGAGGGTCGCCATGCCGTAGGGCAGACGGCCGATCAGGGACGGCAGCGCCACCCGGGCGACACCCGGGCTGGCCATCAGGGCACGGTAACGGCGGGCAGCGGTGACGACCGCGAGGCCGGACATGGAAAGGGCTCCCAAGCAGGAAGTAAGGAAAGGGTCGACGTCGGCGCGGTGAGCGGCGTCAACCGAAGCGGCGGGCCGCCTGGTGGTTCCAGCAGCGCTTGCTCACGACAGCGTCGCCGTCGTACGCCCGCAGCGTGATCGCGACCGTCAGGTGGTCGGCGTCGGCGGTCAGCTCGACCGCGCATTCGGTGCTCACGCTGGTCTCGCCCCAGGTGAGCGTGAACCGGGCGGTGGACGTCGACGTCTGCCGCCAGGTGCGCCGGTCGACGGTGACCGAGGCGCTGTACCGGTCGGTGCAGGTGCCGCCGGTGATGTCCCAGGTCGAGCCGTGCTCCACGGTGGCCGTGGTGACACGGTCGATCACGTCGTCGCTGATCCGCCACGCCACCGCGTCGCCCTCGACCGTGCGCTGCCCCTGGTCGTAGCGGGGCGCCGGGTCGTGGGCCTGCGGGGCGGGCAGGTGGATCGTGCTGCGCTCGCCGTCCACGGCCAGGGTCACCGGGCGCGGCGGCGCGACGGTGTTCGGCCAGTCCACGCCGCTGACCGACAGCCGCAGCCGGCGTCCGGGCAGCACCGTGTAGGCGCAGGTCTCCAGCTCGACCTCGGCGTCGGTGAACTCGCCCGGCGTGAGCGGGACCGGCTCGGTGTGGCCGTCGCGGTGGGCCAGGTTGAGGAATCCGCGCGTGATCAGCGTCGAGGTGCCGTCGTCGGCGACGTCGCACAGCTTGACGGACACGCTCGCCAGCGGCTGGTCGGCCGCGACGCGCAGGCTGACCCAGCCGGGCCCGACGAGCGTCAGCGGCTCCGTCTCGGCAGGGAGATCCCAGGTCAGCGAGGCGGCGTCGTCGAAGCGCTGGTCGGTGGGCTGGCCCCAGGGCAGCCGCCCGGCGCAACTGTTCCACGCCGCGGTGCCGGTGTCGGCGCGCACCGCGAGCACCCGGGTGCCACCGCCGATCGCCCCGGACCGCGGGCAGCGCCAGGTCGTGTTCGGCCAGTCGGGCATGCTCCGCCAGGACCCGGCGACCTGCGCCGCGTCCGGCTCCGGGGTGCCGCCGGATTCGCGCAGGAAGAAGGTGTACGGCGGCTCCGTGTCCACCCCGTTGGCGACGCCCCGCAGCCAGCGGTCGAACCAGCGCGCCAGCTCGGCGACCAGGTCGAGATGCGGTCCGGGCAGCGCGGACTCGGCGGACATGTGGCTCCACGGCCCGGCCAGCAGCCGCGCCGGGGTGCCCGCGTCGCGCAGCTGCGCGACGGTGCGGAAGCTGTTGTTGCGGTAGCCGTCGGCCCAGCCCGCGACGATCATCGTGGGCACGGCGATCCGGGCGTAGTCGTTGCCGTACCCCTCGTCGGTGTCCAAAGACGGGTCGCGCAGGGAGCCGTGCCGCCAGTAGGGGCCGTCGAGGGGCTCGTCGAGCCAGCGCAGCAGCCAGGGCTCGGTGCGGTCGAGCCGGTCGTGCCAGCGTTCGCGCCAGTCCGGCCCCGCGATCGACGGCACCGGCGGCAGCGCGTTCATCGCGATCATGTACGTCGGGTAGTCGACGACGTCGAGCAGCCGCAGTGATCCGCCCATGTAGTGCACGTCGTCGGTGTAGCGGTCGTCGGTCGCGTAGATCGGCACGATCGCCCTCAGCGCCGGCGGGCGGCGCATGGCGACCTGGATCGCGTTGAACCCGGAGTAGGACGTGCCGTACATGCCCACATTGCCGTCGCACCAGGGCCGCTCGGCCAGCCACGCGATGACGGCGACCAGGTCGTCCTGTTCGCGCAACGGGTACTCGTCGACGGCGATGCCCTCGCTGGAGCCGGTGCCGCGCAGGTCGACCCGGCATACGGCGTACGAGAACTCGTCGCGCAGGCGCTCGTACTCCTCGGCGTACGAGGAGGTGATGTCGTCCTTGCGGTAGGGCAGCGCCTCCAGCAGGCAGGGCTGCGGGGCGTCGGTGGCGGGGAGGTACAGGGACGCGGCAAGCCGGACACCGTCGTCCATGGTGATCCAGACCTGCTCGCTGCGCCCTGCGGCCCGCGTGGCCATGCCGACACCCCTCCCGGTTCCCCGCAAGGTTACTTGCTGACTGAGTCATCAGTCAACAAAGCGCGCATGAACCGCAGCGGTCACCCAGGTCACAGCCGTATGGCCGGGTCTCAGTTCTTGTCAGGAGAGTGCAGCAGTGCCGTGATGCCGGCGAGGAAGGTGTCCGGATCGGGTCGTCCGAGCAGCACCCGCTGCAACGCGTATCCGGGCACCATGCTGAACAGCACCGCGCCGACCGCCTCGGGGTCGGCGTCGGCGGGCAGCCGCCCGGCGGCCTGCTGGTCGCGGGCGATCTCGTCGAAGTGGCCGCGGACCCGCCCGTAGATCGTGCGGACGAACGCGGCCAGCTCCGGATTGCGCAGTGACTCGGCCCAGACCTGCAGCGCCATCGGGAACACGCCCTCCGGGCTGAACTGCGGGTCGACGGTCTGCAGCAGGCGGCGCATCACGTCCTCGATCGGCGGTGGGGGGTCGATCGCGCGCACCTCGTCGAGCAGGTCGCTGACCCGGCCGATCACCTGCTCGGCGATGGCGGTGACCAGCTCCTCCTTGCTCTTGAAGTAGCGGTAGAACGCGCCGACCGACAGCCCGGCCTCGGAGATCACGTCCTGCATCGAGGTGGCGTGGAAGCCGTTGCGCGCGAAGCAGGCCCGAGCGGCGTCGAGGATCTGCTGGCGGCGGGCGGCGAGGTGGGCTTCGGAGACGCGTGGCATGGCTCTCATCGTAAAACGAACGATCGTTCTTGACAGGTGGCAGGGAGCGGGCGCATGGTTGCGCCAAAGAGAACGAACATTCGTTTTAAGGAGATCCACCATGCGCCGCACCCCGCCCCCGGCGGTCCTGGCGGTGGCCGTCGCCGTTGGCGTGATGGCCCTGCAGGCCCTGCTCCTGCCCTTGTTCGCCGCGCCCGCCGCCAACGTGGAGCCGCGTGACCTGCCCGTCGTCGTGACCGGTCCCGCCCCGGCCGTAGCGGCGTTCACTTCCAAGATCGAGTCGATGAGCCCGGGCGCGTTCGAGGTCACCACGGTCGCCGACGCCGCCGCGGCGGACGCGGCGGTGCTGGACCGCGAGGCGTACGCCGCCTTCGTGCTCAGCCCGAGCGGCGTCGCCCTGCGCACCGCCTCGGCCGCCGCGCCCGCCGTGGCCGGCCTGTTCAGCGCCGCCGCCGCGCAGCTCGGCGCGAGCACCGGCACCCCGGTGACCGTCACCGACCTCGCCCCGCTCGGCCCCGACGACCCGCGCGGCGGCGGCTTCGCGGCGGGCTTCTTCCCCTTGGTTATCACGTCCATGGCGGCCGCGATCGCGCTCTACTTCGTCGTGGCCGGCTTCGCCGCGCGGCTCGTCGGGCTGCTCGCCTTCGCCGCCCTGTCCGGCGCGGCCGGCGCGACTGTGCTGCAGACCTGGCTCGGTGTCGTCGGCGGCGACTGGTGGCCGGTCGCGGGCGTCATCGCGCTGATCACCCTCGCCATCAGCGCTACGATCCACGGCCTGGCCGGCGTCGCCGGGCCGCGCGGCATCGGCCTCGGCGCGGTGCTGATCCTGCTGGTCGGCAACGCGCTGGGTGCGGTCGGCGCGGCCCCCGAACTGCTGCCGCAGCCGTGGGGCGAGGTCGGCCAATGGCTGCCGATCGGGGCCGGGGCGACCCTGCTGCGCTCGGCCGCCTGGTTCGGCGGTGCGGGCGGCGGTCCGGCGGCCTGGGTGCTGGCCTCGTGGGCGCTGATCGGGCTGGCCCTGGTCGGCCTCGGCGGGCTCGGACGCAAGGAGCAGGCGCTGCCGGAGGAGGCGGAGGCGCACGAGGCGGCCCGCCAGCTCGGCGCTACGGTGGCAGCCTGAGCTGACGTACGCCGGGCGCGCCCGCCTGCGCGCCCGGCGTATCCCCCTGCGGAACGGGGTTCCGTAGACGGCGATGCGGGAATCCGGAACGATGGTGTTCCGGAACAGGAATGCGCTCCCCGTGCGCGTTGTTGGCTCCGGTGGAACGACCATCTGCAGGAGGCGAACGACGTGCTCGACCCACAGAAGCTCTACCAGCTGACCGACGAACTGCCCGAGCTGGGCCGGCCGGTCCTGCTGCACGCGCTCTCCGGGTTCGTCGACGCCGGTTCGGCCGGCAAGCTCGCCCGCGAGCACCTGCTCGACTCGCTGGAGTCGACCGTGGTGGCCGAGTTCGATCTCGACCAGCTCTACGACTACCGCTCCCGCCGTCCGCTGATGCACTTCTCAGCCGACCACTGGGAGGCGTACGACGAGCCCAAACTGGAGCTGCACGCCCTGCGCGACCACGACGACACCCCGTTCCTGCTGCTCACCGGTCCCGAGCCGGACTTCCAGTGGGAGCGGTTCGTGGCCGCCACGACCGGGCTGATCGAGCAGCTCCAGGTGCGGCTGACCATCGGCGTGCACGCGATCCCGATGTCCGTGCCGCACACCCGCCCCGCGGGCATCACCGCCCACGGCACCCGGCCCGAGCTGGTGGTCGGCCATGAGCCGTGGATCGCCGACGTGCAGGTCCCGGCGAGCATGACCAACCTGCTGGAGTACCGGCTGGGCGAGGCCGGGCACGACGCCATGGGCTTCGCCGCGCACGTGCCCCACTACCTCGCCGACAGCGAGTACCCGCAGGCCGCGGAGCTGCTGCTGACCTCGGTGTCGCGGGCCACCGGCCTGCTGCTGCCGACCGAGGACCTGCGCGAGGCCGGGGACCGGGTGCGCGCCGAGATCGAACGCCAGCTGACCGACAACCACCAGGCCGCGGCCGTGGTCAAGGCGCTGGAGGAGCAGTACGACGCTTTCATGCGCGGCCGGGGCAGCAACCTGCTGACCGAGCCCGCGCCGCTGCCGACGGCCGACGAGCTGGGTGCGGAGCTGGAGCGTTTCCTCGCCGAGCACAGCAAGGGCGACAAGAGCGAGGGCTGACCAGGTACGACGGAAGGGGCGGCACGCGTGGCGTGCCGCCCCTTCGCCATGTCCGCTCAGGTGGCCAGGGCGAACTGGAAGCCGGTCGACACGTCCTTCGGCTTGTCCAGGCCGGTCACCACGGTCGCCGGAACGAGCACCGGGTCGAACCCGGTGAACCCGATGCCGACCTGCCCGGACGAGTTGTCGCCCCAGGCCTTGATGATCCCGTTGCTGATGGCGACGGTGAAACCGCCGTCGAGGCCCGCTCCGGACCCGGCGGTGGAGATGTCGACGACGCCGGTGAGGCCGACCGCCTCGGCGGGGCGCAGCTGCGGGGTCGCCGTCGTGCCGAGGCCGAGCTGGCCGTCGCCGTTCGCGCCCCAGCCCTTCACCCGGCCGTTGGCCAGGATCGCGAGGCTGGAGAAGCCGCCCGCGTTGACGGTCCTGGCGCCGGTGAGGTCGACGACCGGCGTCGGGGTCGGCACCGGGGCGGTGCTGGCGGTGCCGGTGCCGACCTGGGCGCGCGAGTTCTCGCCCCAGCCGCGCACAGTCCCGTTGCCGAGCACCGCGAGCGCGTGGCTGTCGCCGGCGTCGACCTGCTTGACCCGTACGCCCGCGAGGCCGCCCACCGTCACCGGCGTGGTCTGCGGGTCGGGGCTGACCTCGCCGACGCCCAGCTGACCGGAGCGGTTGTCGCCCCAGGCGCGCAGCGTGCCGTCGGCCAGCAGCGCCAGGCTGAACTGCGAACCGGCCGCAATGCCGACGACCTTCAGCCCGGTCAGCCCGGTGACGGCGACCGGGGTGGTGCGGTCGTCGGTGGTGCCGTCGCCGAGCTGGCCGCGGGCGTTGTCGCCCCAGGCGAGCACGGTGCCGTTGCCCAACAGGGCGAGGCTGTGCGCCCCGCCCGCGGCCAGGGCCTTCACCCCGCGCACGTTCGGCACGGAGCCGGGGATCGGGCGGTCGATGGTGGTGCCGTCGCCGAGCTGGCCGTCCTCATTGTCGCCCCACGCCTTGACCGTGCCGTTGTGCAGCAGCGCCAGGCTGAACCGGCCGCCGCCCTCGACGTCGAGGACCTCATCCGGCACGGCGGCGCTGACGGCGCTCGGCCGGGTGATCAGCGTGCCGTCGCCGAGCTGGCCGGAGTCGTTGAAGCCCCAGGACTCGACGCCCGCGACCGGCGCCTGCGGCCTGGGCTTCGGCTTGCCGTGGCTGCCGCCGGCGTGGCTGCCACCGCCTTTCACATCCTCTGCCCAGACGGCATGTGGCGCCGCCAGGGCGATCATGGTGGTGACGGCGACGGCCCCCAGGGCGCGCAGTCCTGTCGTGACAGGTCGCATGTACGTTCCCCCGCATGGTTGCGACATGAGTCGGCCGCACCCGAGCGCGCGACGAAAGCGCAGCTCACGGCCTCGTGCTAGTTGTATCGCAGGGTGGTCCCGCGATCATCGCGACGCGCGACGGCGGACCGGCCCGGATCGTCGCCGACCGTTGCCGGGGTATTGCCGAACGGTGAACGTGCACGCATGATGACGGAACTTCGACGTGCACCGCGTACGAGAGTGAGGCGACGATGCCCTTTTCCAGCCCCATGGCCGACGTCGAGATCCCCGAGGTCTCCGTCCCGCAGCTCGTGATCGGACCCGCGGCGGCCCGCGGCGACCATCCCGCGCTGATCGACGGCCGCACCGGGCAGACGCTGACGTACGCGCAGCTCGCGCACATGGTGGACCGGCTCGCCGCCGGGCTGGCCGGGGCCGGGCTGCGGCCGGGTGACGTGCTGGCCCTGTTCAGCCCGAACACGCTGCTCTATCCGGTGGTGTTCCACGCCGCGCTGGCCGCCGGCGCGACGGTCACCACCGTCAACGCGCTGGCGACCCCGAAGGACCTGACCACCCAGCTCAGCGACTCCGGGGCGAAACTGCTGGTCACCGTGTCGCCGTTCCTCGACCGCGCGAGCGCCGCCGCCGCGCAGGTGCAGGAGATCCTCGTCTGCGACACGGCCGAGGGATACCGCTCGGTGCAGGAGCTGATGGCCACGGCCGAGCCCGCGCCCGTGGTGGACATCGACCCGGCCACGGCGCTGGCCGTGCTGCCGTACTCCAGCGGCACCACCGGCGTGGCCAAGGGTGTCATGCTCACCCACCGCAACCTGGTCGCCAACATCGCGCAGACCCAGCAGGTAGTCAAATACGACCCCGCGGACAAGGTGCTGGCGGTGCTGCCGTTCTTCCACATCTACGGGCTGACCGTGCTGATGAACATGGCCCTGTCGAAGGGCGCGACGCTGATCGTGCTGCCGCGCTTCGACCTGGTCGAGTTCCTGACCGCGATGCAGGACCAGAAGGTCAGCCGCGCGTTCGTCGCGCCGCCGATCGTGCTGGCGCTGGCCAAGCACCCGCTCGTCGACCAGTACGACCTGTCCGCGCTGCAGGTCGTGTTCTCCGGCGCGGCCCCGCTCGACGGCGAACTCGCGCAGGCCTGCGCGACCCGGCTGGGCTGCGTGGTGCAGCAGGGCTACGGCATGACCGAGCTGTCGCCGGTGTCGCACGCGCAGGTCCACGGCGACACCCGGGTCAAGCCCGGCACGGTCGGTCCGCTGATCCCGAACACGCTGGCCCGGGTGGTGGACGTGGCCACCGGCGACGACCTCGGCACCGGCGAGCCCGGCGAACTGTGGATCAAGGGGCCGCAGGTGATGCAGGGCTACCTGGGCCGCCGCGCGGACACCGACGCGACCGTCGACGCCGACGGGTGGCTGCACACGGGCGACGTGGGCCTGGTCGACGCCGACGGAGACTGGTTCATCGTCGACCGGGTCAAGGAGCTGATCAAGTACAAGGGTTACCAGGTGCCGCCGGCCGAGCTGGAGGCGGTGCTGCTGGGCCACCCGTTGATCGCCGACGCGGCGGTGGTCGCCGGGCACGACGCCGAGGGCGAGGAGATCCCGCACGCCTTCGTCGCGGCCGCCCCCGGCGCCGAGCTGAGCGCTCAGGACGTCAAGGACTACGTCGCCGAGCGGGTCGCGCCGTACAAGCGGGTCCGTGCCGTCACCTTCGTCGACGCCATCCCCAAGAGCGCCTCCGGCAAGATCCTCCGCAAGGACCTCCGCGCCCAGCTCTGACGGGTCCGGGCCGGGCCGGGCCGGGACGAAGGAAGGGCACCTTCTTAACGCTCCGCGTTGTAGAAGGTGCCCTTCCTGACGCGGGGCGCGGGGTGAGCAGGACCGGCGAATCCCCAAAGGCCAGGTGGGCGTGTCCGGCGCCGCCACGATCGTTCGACTTGCCTGGCACCTGTGCGTATCTTGAGCGCCCATACGACCACTTGCCGGGCAAGTCGGACGATCATGGGGCAGCGTCGTGGGGGTGCCGCACCCGGCTGCGCGGGCGTGTCGGGCGGAGGACTAGCGTGACCAGGTGTTCGCCGCGTTCGCTCCGATCTGGATGATCACTGCCCTGGGCTGGGGCACGATGCGCTTCGGGGTGCTGACCCGGGCCACCCAGCAGGCGCTGGCGAACTTCACCTTCGTCATCGCGATCCCGTGCGTGCTGTTCACGTCACTGGTCAAGGTGCCGCTCGGCGACCTGCCGCTGCGTCCGCTGGCCGCCATCGCGCTGAGCACGCTGCTGATCGGGCTGTCGGTGTACCTCCTCGCGCGCCGGCTCATGCCCGGCCCCGACGGGGATCGGGTCATCGCGGCGATGGCGTCGGCGTACGTCAACGCGGGCAACCTCGGCGTGCCGGTCGCGGTGTACGTCCTCGACGACGTCTCGCTGATCATGGCGGTGCTGGTCTTCCAGACCATGCTGGTGACCCCGCTGATCGTCGGGCGGCTCGACGCCTCCGCGCACCGGGCCGAGCGGGACCGCCTGGCGGCCGGTCCGGAGCACGGCGCCGGGGCGGAGGAGCGGGCCGGGAGCGCCGCGGCGTCGCGCTGGCGGCGGCTGGCGATGCTGCCGCTGCGTACCCCCGTGATCCTGGGGTCGATGGCGGGCGTGACCGCGAGCGCGGCCGGGTGGCTGCCGCCGGAGTGGCTGCTGCGGCCGCTGGAGCTGCTGGGCGGCGCGGCGGTGCCGGCGGCGCTGTTCGCGCTGGGCATGTCGCTGCACCAGACGGACGCGTCGGCGTGGCGGCTGCCCGGGCGCGAGGTCACCGCGGCGGTGCTGCTGAAGGTGGTCGCCCAGCCGGTGGCGGCGTACCTGATCGGGCGTTGGCTGCTGGGCCTCGACGGCGCGGCGCTGCTGGCGGTGACGCTGGTCGCGGGCCTGCCGACGGCCCAGAACACCTTCGTGTACGCGTCGGAGTTCCGTGCTTCGACCGCGCTGAGCAGGGACGCGATCCTGTTCTCCAGCCTGCTGTCGATGGGCACCCTCACGCTGATCCTCTGGCTGCTCGGCCCAGCCTGACGCGGACCGCTTCATGCCTGCTCAGAGCAGGTGGAGTGTTAACAAGGTGCCCTTCCTCCACATACAGCGATGTGAAGGTGCCCTTCCTTTCCTCGCGAGGGGAGGGAATGATGGGGGTGGAGCTGAGGCGCCGCCGTGCGAAGGGCAGAACCATTCGGTTCGTACGGGTGGCGTAGGCCGTGACGTCTGTCGTAGCCGTGTCCGGGCAGGAATCTGCACGTCGACCGCATCACAGACGTCTCTAGGAGAGTGCGTTGACCCCCGATCTCACGTCATCGCCGCACCACCACCGCCGCAGGGCCGACCGCCGCCTGGTCGCGCTCGGCGCGGCCGCCGCCATGACCGCCGCCACCGCCCTGGCGGGGGTGCTGCTGGCGAGCACCGAAGCCGCCGCAGGCACGTTGAGCGGCAGTTTCTACCGCGACCCCACGTCCGGCGTGAACCAGTGGCTCGCGGCCAACCCGAACGACTCGCGCGCGTCGCTGATCAGCCAGCGCATCGGCAGCCAGCCGCAGGCCCGCTGGTTCGCCAACTACAACCTGAGCACGATCCAGTCGCAGGTCACGTCGTACGTGAACGCCGCGAACAGCGTGAACCAGATCCCGGTGCTGGTGCCGTACATGCTGCCCAACCGCGACTGCGGCGGGGCGAGCGCGGGCGGCGCGCCCACCATCAGCGCTTACCGGACCTGGATCGACAGCTTCGCCGCGGGTCTCGGCACGCGCACCGCCGTGATCATCCTCGAGCCGGACTCGCTGGCCCTGCAGACCTGCCTGTCGTCGAGCGACAAGGCCGATCGCAACTCCGCGCTCAGCTACGCCGTGACGAAGTTCAAGCAGGTCAACTCCAACGCGAAGGTGTATCTCGACGCGGGCCACTCGGCCTGGAACAGCGCGTCGGACACCGCGTCGCGGCTGCAGGCGGCCGGTGTGTCCAACGCGGCCGGCTTCTACTCCAACGCGTCCAACTTCCGCTGGACCGCCGACGAGGTCAACTTCGGCCGCAACGTGCTCAACGCGCTCGGCAACGGCAACCTGCACCAGGTCATCGACACCGCCCGCAACGGCAAGGGCCCGCTGGGCAGCGAGTGGTGCGACCCGTCCGGCCGGGGCACCGGCCAGGCGCCGACCACCGCCACCAACGAGTCGACCGTCGACGCGTTCATCTGGATCAAGCCGCCGGGCGAGGCCGACGGCTGCGCCGCGAGCGCGGGGCAGTTCGTGCCGGACCTGGCGTACTCGCTGGCCCAGAACGGCATCGTGACCAGCCCGCCGCCGAGCCCGTCCACGGTGCCGTCGCCGTCGCGCTCGGCCTCGCCGTCCCCGTCGGCTCCGCCGTCGCCCTCGGCCTCGCCGTCGACCCCGCCCTCGCCGTCACCGTCGGCGAGCCAGGGCACCGGGGCCTGTTCGGTGAGCTACAAGGTGGACAGCCAGTGGAACAACGGCTTCGTCGTGTCGGTGGTCATCACCAACCGCGGGCCGGCGATCACGTCGTGGACGCTGACCTGGACGTACAGTGGCAACCAGGCGGTCACCAACGCCTGGAACGCCACGGTCACGGCCAGCGGGGCGAACGTCACGGCGCGCAACGTGGCGCACAACGGCAGCATCGCCACGAACGGGACGGCGAGCTTCGGCTTCCAGGCCACGTACAGCGGGACCAACACCAACCCGACCGCCTTCAAACTGAACAACGTCACCTGCAGTTGAGAACGGCTGAGCAGGACCGGAGGGCCGATACGCTGCGTATCGGCCCTCCGGCCGCCGGTGGTGGGAACAGCCGCGCCGGGGTCGGTGTTCGACCTGGGCGGACACGAATACGATTCGGGTCCTACGGTGGATGTTCCGGTGACAGTGGAGGCAGGCATGGCGAAGGCACGTGGTCCGCAGGTGGGCGAGGTGGCTCCCGACTTCGAGCTGCCCTCGCAGGGCGGTGAGACGGTGCGACTCAGCGACTTCCGGGGCAAGCAGACCGTCGTCCTGTACTTCTACCCCAAGGACAACACGTCCGGCTGCACCGCGGAGGCCTGCTCCTTCCGGGACAGCTACGAGGTCTTCACCGAGGCCGGCGCACAGGTCATCGGCGTCAGCTCCGACTCCGTCGAGTCGCACGACGGCTTCGCCCAGCGCTACAAGCTGCCGTTCCTGCTGCTGGCCGACGCGGGCGGCGAGGTCCGCAAGGCGTACGACGTCCCGGCCACCTTCGGCCTGCTGCCCGGCCGGGTCACCTACGTCATCGACCGCGAGGGCGTGGTCCGCAACGTCTTCTCCTCCCAGGCCAACATCGGCAAACACGTCACCTCCGCCCTCGAAGTAGTCCAGTCCCTCGCCTGACGGGCAAAGGAAGGGCACCTTCTTAACGCTCCGCGTTGCACAAGGTGCCCTTCTTAACGCCCGATGGTGCCTGAGCAGGGCGGGAGCGCCGCCACCGCGACGGCGTGACGCAGGCCGCCCTGGCCGCACCGGTCGCCGTCGCCTAGGCTCGTGCCCGGACTTCGAAGGCGAAGGGCTGCTCGCCGCACCCGAGGACCCTCCGAAGCGCGCGGGCCGCCCGGCGAGGCAGGTAACGAACATGGCGCTGGCCCAGCACCCCCTTGACCACCGCTACCACGGCGAACACCCGGTGCGCACCGTCGCCTACCTGCTGCGCGAGGACCGCTGGCGGCTGCTGCTCGGGGTGCTGGCGTTCGCGGTCAAGCACAGCCCGACCTGGCTGCTGCCCCTGGTCACCGCCAACGTGATCGACGTCGTGGTGCGCCACGAACCCGTCGAGCGGCTGTGGTGGAACGCCGGCCTGATGCTCGCCTGCCTGAGCCTCAACTACCCGTTCCACGTGCTGTTCGTACGCAACCACAGCGGCTCCGTCCGACGCATGGGCACCCGGCTGCGCTCGGCCCTGTGCCGCCGGATGCAGGAGCTGTCCATCGGCTACCACTCCCGCTCCAGCGCGGCCGTGCTGCAGTCGAAGGTGATCCGCGACGTCGAGGCGATCGAGCAGATGGTCCAGCAGGCCGGCGACGTGGGCGTGGGCGCGCTGATGATGCTGCTCGGCGGCACCGTCGTGATCGCGCTTCGGGCCCCGCTGTTCCTGCCGGTCTTCCTGGTGCTGGTGCCGTGCGCGGCGTTCCTGGTGATGAAATTGCGCAACCGGATGCGCACGGACAACGAGTCGTTCCGCCGCGAGGTGGAGCGGCTGTCGTCGCGGGTCGCCGAGATGACCACGCTGATCCCGATCACCCGCGCGCACGGCCTGGAGCGCGACGCGCTGCGCCGGGTCGACGGCTCGCTGGACCGCGTACTGCGCGCGGGTCTGCGCCTGGACCTGCTCAACGGCCGCTTCGGTGCGCTGGCCTGGACCCAGATGCAGGTGCTGAGCGTGGCCTGCCTGGCCGGCTCGGCGCTGGTCGCGTACTACGGCTGGGCCCCGATCACCGAGGGCGACGTGGTGATGCTCAGCGCGTACTTCTCCACGCTGACCGGCTCGGTGATGACGCTGATGAGCCTCGGCCCGATCTTCGTCAAGGGGCTGGAGTCGGTGCGCTCGGCGGGCGAGTTGCTGCAGGCCCCCGACCTGGAGGTCAACGCGGGCAAGCTGCGGGTCGACGAGGTGCGCGGCGCGGTGCGCTTCGAGGGCGTGGGTTTCGCGTACGACGGCGCGGCAGGCAGCGCTGTTCGCGACTTCGACCTCGACGTCGCGGCGGGCGAGCGCATCGCGCTGGTCGGCCCGTCGGGCGCGGGCAAGTCCACCATCCTGAACCTGGTCATCGGCTTCCTCCGGCCGACCTCCGGCCGCCTCCTGCTCGACGGCCGCGACATGGAGACCCTGGACCTGCGCACCTACCGGCGCTTCGTCTCGGTGGTGCCGCAGGAGCCGATCCTGTTCGAGGGCAGCATCTTCGACAACGTCACGTACGGCATGGCCGACGTGCCCCTGGAGCGGGTGCGCCAGGCGCTGGCCGACGCGAACGCGCTGGACTTCGTCGACCAGCTCACCGACGGGCTGGACACGGTGGTGGGGGAGCGCGGCGCACGCCTGTCCGGCGGCCAGCGCCAGCGCCTGGCCATCGCGCGCGCCCTGATCCGCGACCCGCGCGTGCTGATCCTCGACGAGGCCACCTCCGCCCTGGACACCCACTCCGAGGCGCTGATCCAGCAGGCGATGGAGCGGCTGGTCGCGGGCCGTACCGTCTTCGTCGTCGCGCACCGCCTGTCCACCATCCGCAACGCCGACCGCATCATCGTCATGCGCGACGGCCGCATCGAGGAGATCGGCCCGCACGACGACCTGCTCTCCCGGCGCGGCTCGTACGCCCGCCTCCAGTCCACCCAGCTCGCCTGAGGAAACCCGCAGCTCAGTGCATGACGAAGGTTAAGAAGGGCACCTTCTTTAACGCGGAGCGTTAAGAAGGTGCCCTTCCTTTGGGGCGAGGAGGAAGAGGGAGACCGGCACGGCGAGGCCTGCGATCAGGGTGAACAGGCTTGCCCAGAGGTCGGGGCCGGTCAGGGTGCCGTGGTGGAAGGTGTGGAAGCCCAGGTGGAGGGTGTTGAAGGTGATGGAGCCGGCGAGGGCGAGGCGGGCGGTGGCGCGGCGGTAGCGGATCGCGGGCACGGCCAGCAGGACGGCCAGGGTCAGGAAGGTCGCGCCCAGGTCGGCCGTGAGGTGCTCGTTGTAGGGCGGGTACGCGGCGGTCCAGTGGTGGCCGAGGCCGGGGAACGTGGTGAAGAAGTGGCGTGGGGCCGCATAGGCCCATAGCCCCCACCACAGGTGGACCACCGCCATGCCGGCCAGCCCGAGCCGGACGATCAGCTTGCGCATGCCCGCAGTGTGCCCTACACCTCCAGTTGCTGCACGGCCGCCTCGATGGCGCGGTGGAAGGTCGGGTACGCGTAGATCATGTGCTGCAGGACGTGCACCGGGACCTGGGCGTGCACGGCGACGGCCAGCGCGCTGAGCACCTCGCCGCCGGTGGGCCCGGCCGAGGTCGCGCCGACGAGCACGTCCCGGTCGCGGTCGGCGACGAGCTTGATGAACCCGTCGTTGCCGACCTTGTTGATCCAGCCGCGGGTGGACTCGGGCAGTTTCGTGTACGCGGTCTGCACGTGGATGCCCTGGTGGCGAGCCGCTTCCTCGGTCAGCCCGACCGAGCCGATCTCGGGGTCGGTGAAGGTGACCCGGGGGTGCGCCCGGTAGTCGGCGGGCGGTCCCTCCTGGCCGAGGATGTCGCGGATCGCGATGGCCGCCTGGTACATCGCCATGTGCGTGAACGCGCCGTGGCCGGTGCAGTCGCCGACGGCCCACAGCCCGTCGGCGGCCCGCATGTGCCCGTCCACGGTGATCTCCTTGGCGGCCGGGTCCAGGCCGACCGTGTCCAGGCCGAGCCTGTGCAGGTCGGCGGTGCGCCCGGTGGCGACGAGCAGCTTCTCCGAGGCGAACTCCCGGCCGTCGGCCAGGTGCACGGTGTTGCCGTCGACCCGTACCGCCCGGCAGCCGGTGTGCACGGCGACGCCGTCGCGCTGGAGCACCTCGGTGATCAGCTCCGACGACTCGGGCTCCTCGTACGCCATCAGCCGGTCCATCGCCTCGATGACGGTGACCCGGACCCCGAAGCGCTGGAACATCTGCGCCAGTTCGAGGCCGATCGCCCCGCCGCCGAGCACGGTCAGCGACGTCGGCAGGTCCTCCACCTCGATGGCTTCCTTGTTGGTCCAGAACGGGGTCTCGGCCAGCCCGGGGATCGGCGGGATCGCGGCCTTGGTGCCGGTGCCGACGACGACGCCCTTGCGCGCGGTGTAGACCTGCCCGTCGACCTCGACCCGCTTCGGCCCGGCCAGCCTGCCGGTGCCGCGCAGGAAGCGGCCGCCGCGCCCGGTGAACCGGTCGACGGCGACCTTGTCGTCCCAGAAGTCGGTGGCCTCCTCCCGGATGCGCTTGGCCACCGGGGCCCAGTCGGGGAAGACCTCCGAGGAGCCCGCCATGCCGCTGATCCGGCGGCCCTCGGCCAGCAGGCCGGAGGCCCGGATCATCATCTTGCTGGGGACGCAGCCCCAGTACGGGCATTCGCCGCCGACGAGCCGGTTCTCGATGCCGAGCACGCTCAGCCCGGCCATGGCCAGCTTGCCGCCGACCTCCTCGCCGCCGACGCCCATGCCGAGGACGATGACGTCCACTTCTTCAGCCATGAGTCCTGTATATCCGAATCCGGTCAGGCTGATGCGCGTACCACGAGTTCGGTCGGCAGGACCACGGCCGGCGGGACCTCCTCGCCCGCGATGACCCGCAGCAGCTGGCGGGCCAGCTCCCGACCCAGCTCCAGGATCGGCTGCCGGACGGTGGTCAGCGGCGGGTCGGTGTAGCGGGAGATGTCGAAGTCGTCGAAGCCGACCACGGCGACGTCCTCGGGGATGCGCCGGCCCAGCTCGCGCAGCGTGGTGATGGCCCCGTGCGCCATCAGGTCCGAGGCCACGAAGACCGCGTCGAGCTGCGGGTCGTCCTCCAGCAGCTGGCGCATCGCGGTCGCGCCGGACTCGCGGGTGAAGTCGCCGACGGCCACGATCGAGCGCCGGTCGGAGCCGCGCAGCTCGGCGCGGTAGCCGGCGAGCCGGTCGATGCCGGCGACCATGTCCTGCGGCCCGGCGATGGTGGCGATGCGGGACCGGCCCGAGTCGAGCAGGTGGCGCACGGCTGCCCGCACGCCGCCGATGTGGTCCACGTCGACGTACGGGACCGCCGAGCGGCCCAGGGGGCGGCCGCTGACGACGACCGGCATGCCGAGCCGGTGCAGCTGTCCGGGCAGCGGGTCCACGCCGTGGGTCGAGGCGAACAGCACCCCGTCCACGTGCCGCGCGGTGGTGTAGCGCTCGACCCGCTCGTATCCGCCGACGGTGTTGGTCATCATCAGCACGAGCTGCTTGTCGGCCGCGTCGAGCTCCTGGCTGACGCCGTGGATGATGCTCGGGAAGAACGGGTCGTCGGAGAAGACGCGGCTGGCGCTCTCCGGCAGGACCAGCGCGATCGAGTCGGTGCGCTGGGTGACCAGGCTCCTGGCGGCCGCGTTGGGGATGTAACCAAGCTCCTCGACGGCTCGGCGCACCGCGCTGCGGATCGGCTCGGCGACCTTGGGCGAGCCGTTGACCACCCGCGAGACGGTCGCCCGGGACACCCCGGCCAGACGCGCCACGGCCTCCAACGTAGGCCGCTCATGTGCCTGGCTCATGCGTGCTCCCTGTTCCTGTGCGACCCGCCCCGGGCGGGTCCGACGAAGGTGACCTTACCTCCTTCCCGTTACGGCACGAAGCCGCACGTGAGAGCGCTTTCAGGGAGAGAGCGATTGCACAGCTCGGTAACGAGAAGGTAATCAACCCTTGACAGGGCCTAGGTCCGACTCCATTCTCTGCTGTGAGAGCGCTCTCTCATCCCGGCCGCGAATTGCCCTGATGAGCGGCCGGGTTCCTACTGACACCCCCAAGGAGGGTCGTCATGCGTGCCTCCCTGCGCCGCCTGCTGGTCCCGATCATGGTGACCGGACTGCTGGCGATCGCCGCGTGCGGTTCCGACGAGCAGCCCGGCGGCAACGAGAAGATCACTTTGAACGTCGCGCTCTTCGGCGACTTCGGCTTCAAGCCGCTGTACGAGGAGTACTCCAAGGCACACCCGAACATCACGATCAAGGAGCGGATCTCCGACTACGCCGCGCACCACCAGAGCCTGATCTCGCACCTGGCTACCGGCAGCGGCGCGGCCGACATCGAGGCCGTCGAGATCGGCTACCTGTCCAGCTTCACCGCCACCCCGAACCGCTTCCACAACCTGCTCGACCTGGGCGCCGGGTCGCTGGAGAGCCAGTGGCTGCCGTGGAAGTGGCAGCAGGGCCTGTCGACCGACAAGAAGACGCTGATCGGCCTCGGCACCGACGTGGGCGGCATGGCCATGTGCTACCGCACCGACCTGTTCAAGGCGGCGGGCCTGCCCACCGCCCGGGACGAGGTGTCCAAGCTGTGGCCGACGTGGGAGGAGTACGTCGCCACCGGCAAGAAGTACAAGGCCGCCGCGCCCAAGTCGTACTTCATGGAGGCGTCGGGCAACATGTTCCGGGCCATGGTCGAGCAGGCCCCGACCGGCGTGTACGACGACGCCGACAAGCTCATCGTGGACAGCAACGCCTCCGTGAAGAAGGCCTGGGACCTGACCGTCGACGCGATCGCCGCCGACCAGTCCGCGAAGCTCGCGGCCTGGACGCCGGAGTGGAGCGCGGCGTTCGGCAAGGGCACCTTCGCCACCATCGTGTGCCCGGCGTGGATGACGGCGTACATCGAGACCAACGCCAAGGACGCGGCCGGCAAGTGGGACATCGCGGCGGTCCCGGGCGGTGCGGGCAGCATGGGCGGCTCGCACCTGGCGCTGCCCAAGCAGGGCAAGAACGCGCAGGCGGCGTACGACCTGATCAAGTGGCTGACCGCGCCGGAGCAGCAGAAGAAGATCTTCAAGGCGACCGGCAACTTCCCGTCGACCCCGTCGCTGTACACCGACCCGGACCTGACCGGGTTCAGCAAGCCCTTCTTCAACAACGCGCCGCTCGGCAAGATCTTCACGGCCTCGGCGCAGGCGGTGCAGCCGCAGCACCAGGGCCCGAAGCAGGGCGACGTGTTCAACACGATCGGCGCCGGGCTGGGCCGCATCGAGCAGGGCAAGCAGTCCGCCGACGACGCCTGGAAGCAGGTCCTGTCCGACGTGGCCAAGCTGGGCTGACGCGTTTCCACCGATTTCCGGGGGCCGGGCGGCGCACACCGATGCCCGCCCGGTCACCGGGCCCTTCAGGGAAGGGGAGCGCTCCGTGCGCACCTGGCTCTACAAGGCGGACACGTCTCTGTCCCCGTACGTCTACATCTCGCCGTTCTTCATCCTCTTCGCGGTCTTCGGCCTGTTCCCGCTCGGCTACACCGCCTGGGTGTCGCTGCACGACTGGAGCCTGCTCTCCGACGAGCACTCGTTCGTGGGCCTGGGCAACTACTCGGAACTGCTGGCCGACCCGTACTTCTGGAACGCCCTGCGCAACACCCTGTCCATCCTGGCCCTGTCCACCATCCCGCAGCTGATCCTCGCGCTGATCCTGGCGCACCTGGTGAACCGGCCGCTGCGGGCCAAGACGCTGTGGCGGCTGGGCATGCTGCTGCCGAACGTCACCAGCGTGGTCGCGGTCGTGGTCATCTTCAGCCAGCTGTTCGGCCGCGACTTCGGCCTGATCAACTGGCTGCTGGAGAGCTTCGGCCTCGGGCGTATCGACTGGCAGGCGGGCGTCGCGTCCTCCCACGTGGCCATCGCCGCGATGATCACGTGGCGGTGGACCGGGTACAACGCCCTGATCTTCCTGGCCGCGATGCAGGCCGTGCCCAAGGAGCTGTACGAGTCGGCCACGCTCGACGGGGCGACCGCCGGCCAGCAGCTCCGGAAGATCACCATCCCGTCGATCCGGCCCACCATCATCTTCGTGGTCATCGTGTCGACGATCTACGGCCTGCAGGTCTTCGCCGAGCCCCAGCTGTTCGCCGGGGGCGGGCCCAACGGCATCATCGGCGGCCCCGACCGGCAGTTCCAGACCCTGACCCTCTACATGTACGAGCACGGCTTCAACCGCGGCTTCGAGTTCGGCTACGCCTCGGCCACCGCCTGGGTGATGTTCGGCCTGATCGTGCTCGCCGCCGCCGTCAACTACCTGATCACGCGCCGGATCCGGAGCTCCCGATGACACGCAGAATCGTCTACCTGACGCTGACCGGGGTCCTGATGCTGACCGCGTTCCCGCTGTACTTCAGCGTCGTCGTGGCCAGCCAGGACAACTCGGCCCTGGCGCAGGTGCCACCGCCGGTGCTGCCGGGCGCGAACCTGATCGAGAACATCAAGCGGGTCTTCGAGACCGTGCCGTTCGACCAGGCACTGCTCAACTCCGTGATCGTGTCGGGCATCAACACCGCGTCGGTGGTGCTGTTCTCGACGCTGGCCGGGTTCGCGTTCGCGAAACTGAAGTTCAAGGGGCGCACCGCGCTGCTGCTGACCGTGGTCGGCACCATGATGGTGCCGATGCAGCTGGGCATCATCCCGCTGTTCATGCTGGTCACCAAGCTGGAGTGGCACGACACGCTGCTCGCGGTGACGGTGCCCGCCCTGGTCAACGCGTTCGGCGTGTTCTTCATGACGCAGTACCTGTCCGAGGCGCTGCCGACCGAGCTGCTGGAGGCCGGGCGCATCGACGGCGCGGCCACGCACCGGCTGTTCTGGCACGTGGTGCTGCCCGTCGCCCGGCCCGCCGCGGCCGTGCTCGGCATGCTGACCTTCCTCAACGTCTGGAACGACTACCTCTGGCCGCTGGTCGTGCTGGCCTCGCCGGAGAACCAGACGGTCCAGGTCGCGCTGTCCCAGCTGCGGGCCGGCTACGTGCAGGACTACTCGCTGGCGCTGACCGGCACGCTGCTGGCCACGCTGCCGCTGCTGCTCGTGTTCGGCCTGCTCGGCAAGCAGCTGATCGGCGGCATCATGCAGGGCGCGGTGAAGGGATGAGCACAGTGCAGGTGCAGGCATCGGCGGAGGTGCTCCGGTTCCCGGAGGGTTTCCGGTGGGGGGCCGCGACGGCGGCGTACCAGATCGAGGGGGCCGCGGCCGAGGACGGGCGCGGACCGTCCATCTGGGACAGCTTCGCTCGCCGGGACGGCCGGGTGTTCGCCGGGCACACCGGGGACGTCGCGTGCGACCACTACCGGCGCTACCGCGAGGACGTCGCGCTGATGGCCGAGCTGGGCATCGGCACGTACCGTTTCTCGATCGCGTGGCCGCGGGTCAAGCCGGACGGGACCGGTCCGGTCAACGTGCGCGGGCTGGACTTCTACGACCGGCTGGTGGACGAGCTGCTGGCGCACGGGATCGAGCCGATGGCGACGCTCTACCACTGGGACCTGCCGCTCGCGCTGCAGTCCCACGGGCGGGGCGGCTGGGGGGACCGGGACACCGCGGCGTACTTCGCCGAGTACGCCGCGGTGACCGCGTCCCGGCTCGCGGACCGCGTCGGCACCTGGACCACGCTGAACGAGCCGTGGGTATCGGCGTTCCTCGGTTACGCCAGCGGCGACCACGCGCCGGGGCACACCGACAACCGGCAGGCCTTCCGGGCCGCGCACCATCTGCTGCTCGGGCACGGGCTGGCCGCGCAGGCGCTGCGCGCGGCGGGCGTACGCGAGCTGTCGCTCACCCTGAACCTGGCCCGGGTCAGCCCCGACGACCCGGGCGACCCGCACGACGTGGCGGCGGCCTGGCGCGTCGACGGGGTGCTCAACCGGATCTTCCTGGACCCGGTGCTGCGCGGCCGGTACCCGCTGGACATGCTGGGGCTGTTCGAGCGGTTCGGCGCGGCGGACGCCATCGTCGACGGGGACCTCGCCGTCATCGGCGCGCCGATCGACCTGCTGGGCATCAACTACTACCAGCCCGCCCTGGTACGGGCCCAGGTCGGCGCGGCGGCGCACCCGATGTACCCGGGCAGTGAGGGGGTGGCGTTCCTGCCGCAGCCCGGACCGGTCACCGACATGGGCTGGACGGTCGACCCGAGCGGCCTGTCCGACCTGCTGCTGCGGTTGTCCAAGGAGTATCCGGGCACGCCGCTGATGGTGACCGAGAACGGCGCGGCGTACGCCGACGCGCGGGCCGGGGACCGGGTGGCCGACCCGGAGCGCATCGCGTACCTCGACGGGCACCTGCGGGCCGTGCACACGGCCCTGTCCGGCGGCGCGGACGTGCGCGGCTACCTGGCCTGGTCCCTGCTGGACAACTTCGAGTGGGCCTTCGGCTACGACAAGCGCTTCGGCCTCGTCTACGTCGACTACGAGACCCAGCGGCGCTACCCGAAGGACTCGGCGCTCTGGTACCGCGACGTGACCCGGGCCAACACGCTCTGACCAGGGACACTCTGGGGGAGTGGTAGGAAGGGCACCTTCACATCGCGGAGCGATGTGAAGGTGCCCTTCCTTTGTCCTTACGCGTCGAAGATGAGGCAGGTGGAGGTGGCGTGGGCGAGCAGGCGGCCGCGGTCGTCGGTGAGCTGGGACTGGGCCAGGGCGGTGCGGCGGCCGCGGGAGATGACGGTGCCCTCGCAGCGGAGCAGGCCGGAGTCGACGCTGACGGGGCGCAGGAACTTGGTGGTCAGGTCCAGGGAGGTGTAGCCGACGCCGGCGGGCAGGGTGCTGTGCACGGCGCAGGCGGCGGCGGTGTCGAGCAGGGTGGCCAGGATGCCGCCGTGCACGCCGCCGAGCGGGTTGTAGTGGAACTCCTGGGCGCGCATGGTGACCACGACGCGACCCTCCTCGGCCTCCAGGCCCTCCATGCCGAGCAGGTGCATCACCGGCGGGGCGGGGAGCTCGCCGCGCGACATCGCCTGCAACAGTTCCAGGCCGCTCGACCGGCCCAGCTCGGCGGCGTTGCGGCGCGGGTCGGACCAGGAGAAGGTGCGGGTGCGCTCCGCGGTCGCCAGGGTCGCGGCCGGCTCGGTCTGGGTCTGCGTCATGGACTCAGCCTGGCAGCCTGTTGCTGAGTCTGTCAACGAGACTTAGCCTGGTGGGGTGAGACCTACCGCACTCGACTGGTCGGCCGAGAACTGCACCGTCGCTCGGGCCATGGCCGTGCTCGGCGAGCGGTGGACGCTGGTGGTGCTGCGGGAGGTCTTCAACGGCATCCGCCGGTTCGAGGACATGCGCGAGCACAGCGGCATGCCCCGGCAGGTGCTGACCAACCGGCTCAGCATGCTGGTCGAGCAGGGTGTGCTGCGCCGGGTGCCATACCGGGAGCCCGGCGAGCGCGAGCGCCACGAGTACCGGCTGACGGAGAAGGGCTTCGACCTGTATCCGGTGCTGGTCGCCGTGCGGGAGTGGGGCGACCGGTATCTCGCCGATCCGGCGGGGCCGCCGGTGGACATGGTGCACCGGGACTGCGGGTCGGCCGTGCACGTGTCGCTGGCCTGCGCCGACGGGCACGAGATGGGCTCGCCCCGGGAGGTGGTGACCCGGCCGGGGGCGGGGGCGATCCGGCGGGGGCGTACGCCCGCCGCCGCGGAAGCGGCCTGACCCGGCCCGGCGGCGGACCGCGGCGCGCTCGCCCGTGCTCGCCGGTCGACCGGCGGCGGTGTGTCGCGACCGGTCTGCGGCGACCTGGAATCGGGCTGGCCCCGCGCCGCGCGGGCTGGCAGCATGGCGCGGCGTGGAACGAGTGCTGATCCTGCCGCCGCGAGTGACCGAGACCGGGCTGGCCTTCGCCGACGCCGCGCGCCGGCGCGGCATGCGCGTGGAGACCCTGCACACCTGGCGGCTGCCCGAGCACCTGGCGGGGCACCCCGGTGCGCACCTCTACGCCGGGCCGCTGTTCGCCGACGCGGTCGGCGCGGAACTCGGCGCCGGGCTGCTGGAGCCCGACCAGGACTGGCTCGCCCAACTGCCGCGGGAGGCGACCCGCCGGGAGATCGTGTTCACCACCCTCGCGCAGGCGCGCCTGCTGGACCGGCCCGCGTTCGTGAAGCCGCCGGACGACAAGAGCTTCCCGGCCGGGGTCTACGCGTCCGGTACGAGTCTTCCCGGGCCGGATGTGCTGGAGGACGACGCCCCGGTGCTGGTCAGTGACGTGGTGCGCTTCGAGGTGGAGTTTCGGCTGTTCGTGGCGGCGGGCCGGGTGCTCGCCGCGAGCAGGTACGCCGTGGACGGGGAACTGGATCTCGCCGCGTCCGCGGAGGACCCGCGGTGCGCGGAGGCGGCGGCCTTCGCGTCGATCCTCTTCGCCGTGGGGATGCCCGAGTTGCCGAGTGCGGTGGTGGTCGACGTCGGGCTGCTCGCCGGCGCGGGGGCCGGGCGTCCGGAATGGGCGGTGATCGAGGCGAACGCGGCCTGGGCGAGCGGGCACTACGCGGCCGACCCGGACGGGGCGCTCGACGTGGTGCTCGCGGCGAGTCGCCCGGTGGCCGGGATCGCGCCGGATGACCGGCGTTTCCTGCGCCGCCTGCCAGCGGTGTCGCGCTGATTCGCGCCGGTCGTCGGGCACCGCGTCGCGCCTGGTCGGCGGTGCGGTGCCCGGTCAGGCGCGGGTGCTGCCGCCGCAGGGGGTGACGGTGATGGAGGTGAAGCCCTGCTGGGCGGTGGCGCCCTGGATGGTCACGGTGACGAAGATGTTGGTCGCCGCGCCGGTGAAGTGCTTGTTCTCCAGCTTGGGCAGGGTCGCGGTGTACCGGGCCATGGTGGCGTCGCGGGTCAGCGTGACCTCGCCGGTGTAGTTGCCGCCGGTCATCGCGTACCGCGCCTTGGCGGTCACCGGTGTGCCGCCGTCGGCGATCTCCGCGGTCACCGCGACGGTCTGGGGCAGGACACCGCCGCAGGTCGGGTTGCCGATGGCGGCCACATTGGACTCGACGCGGCTGATGGTGGCGCCGGCGGACGTCGTGGCGGCGGCCGGGCTTCCGGTGGGCCGCGCGGCGGCGGGTGAGGTGGCGACATCGGGTGCGGCCTGGTCGCGGGTCCACGAGTCGCCGACCCCGATGCAGCCCTGCAGGCTGAACATGGTCACCACCGCGAGCACCGCCGTCACCGGCGCACGGAATCTGATCACCGTCTGAGCTTAGCCAGGCTAACGGCGTTCGTGGGATCACCACCGCATCCGATCCCGCCACCGGGCTACCTGTCCGGGCCTGCCCGCCCCCGCTAAGTGATCATGAAGTTGTGGCAGCGACACGCCGTCGAACACGGCCACAAGTTCATGATCAACGCGACGGGGTGGGGTGGGGGTGGTGGGTTAGCCAGCGGGTGTAGGTGGGGGCCTGGTGGGTGGCGTCGGTGTAGGACTCCTCGGCGTAGTGGATGAGGCGGGGGGCTACGCGGGCGGCGGGGGAGTCGGGGTGCCAGCCGAGGAGGTGGCGCCAGCGTAAGGGGGTGCCGGCCAGGGGGACGGTGCGCACGCCGGCGGTCTCGCGGAAGGTGGGCTGGCACAGGGCCACGACGCTGCCGCCGCGGACCAGGTCGGAGCAGCCGCCGAGGTCGCTCTCGTGGATCGGGCTGGGGGTGAAGCCGGCGCGGGCGCAGGCGGCGGCGAAGCAGTCGGCGAAGCAGCCGTCGCCGGGGGTGGCCGCCCAGCGGGAGCCGGCCAGGTCGGCGAGTTCGATCTCGTCGGCGTCGGCGTACGGGTGGGAGGCGGGCAGCAGCACGAAGACCGGTGCGATGGCGACGGTGTGCCAGATCAGGCGGCCGTCGTCGGGCGGGGTGGTCTCGCCGCAGGCCCCGATGAACGCGAAGTCGAGCCGGGCGTCGGCGAGCATCGCCGCCAGCTCCGCCGACGACCACGACGGGTACGTGCTCAGCAAAGCGCTGGGCTGCGCGGCGGCCAGCCGGTGCACGACGCCGCCGATGAGCGGGCCGTTCACCGCGCCGATGCGATAGCCGGGCAGCCCGTCGCCGCCGGAGTCGCGGGCCAGCCCGGCGAACCGGGTCGCCTCGTCCTGCAATCCCTGCACCGCGGGCAGCAGCACCCGGGCGCGGGCCAGCACCAGCTCGCCGAGCGGGGTGGGACGGGCACCGCGGCGGTCGCGTTCGAACAGCCGGCCGCCGAAGGCCTGCTCGATGCGCTGCAACTGGGTGGTGAGGGCGGGCGCGGCCAGGCCGAGGACCGCCGCCGCCTTGGTCACGCTGCCGGCGTCGGCTATCGCGCAGACCACCCGCAGGTGCCGCAGCTCCAACCTCACCCGCTGATGTTATGGCCGCACCGGCGGCCCGGGAAGGTGTCGGCCGCGATCACCCGATCGGCCGATATGGACGGAGATCGAATTTCGTCGGTAGGGTCGATCCGCACGACGGCCCGGCTGGGCCTGGTCCAGGAGGTGGCGATGCGGCGCAGGGCGGCGCTGATCGGGCTGCTCGGCGCCGAGCTGGTGTCGACCGTCGGCTCGCGCATGTCGTTCCTGGCCATTCCGTGGCTGGTCCTGGTGACGACCGACGACCCGACGAAGGTCGGGGTGGTGGCGTTCGCCGAGGCGCTGCCGTACATCCTGGCCGGGATCTTCGGCACGCCGCTGGCGGATCGGTTCGGGGTGCGCGAGGTGTCCATCGGCACCGACCTGGGCAGTGCGCTGGTCGTCGGCGCGATCGCCGCGTTCGGCGGCAGTGACTTCGCCGTGCTGGTGGCGCTCGTCGCGACGCTCGGCGCGCTGCGGGGGGTGGGCGACAAGTCGAAGCGGGTGCTGCTGCCGCCGGTGGTGGAGGCGTCGGGCACGCCGATGGCGCGGGTGACCGCGGTGTTCTCCGCGCTCAACCGGATGGCGATGGTGATCGGCGCGGCGGTGGCCGGGGTGCTGATCGCGTGGCTCGGCCCGGTCGGCGCGATCTGGGCCGACGCGGCGACCTTCGCGGCCTGCGCGGGTGTCGTGGTGGCGCTGGTGCGCATCACCCGGGAGCAGAACCACCCGGCCCGCGGCACGCAGGAGTCCTACTGGCAGGGGCTGCGCACCGGGTTCGGCTTCGTGCGGCGGGAGCGGCTGCTGCGCAGCCTGGTCGGCATGATGTTCGTGACGAACCTGTTCAACCAGGCCAGCGCGGTCGTGTTCATTCCGATGTGGGTACGCGAGCACCTCGGCTCGCCGGTGGCGCTGGGCTGGATCGGCGGAGCCTTCGCGCTCGGCGCGATCGCGGGCGGGGCGGCGTTCGCGGCGCTGGTGACGAGGCTGCCGCGGTACGCGACCCTCGTCATCGGATACTTCGTCGGCGGCGCGCCGCGCTTCCTGGTGCTGGCGCTCAGCGACGACCTGCGGGTGGCGCTGGCCGTGTCGTTCGTGTCCGGGGTGGCCATGTCCTCGGTGAACCCGACGTACGGGCTGCTGATGTTCGAGCGGGTGCCGCGGGCGATGCAGACCCGGGTGTTCGGGCTGACCGGCGCGATCACGTTCGGCGGCATCCCGCTGGGCGGCATGGTCGGAGCGTGGGCGGTGGAGACGCTCGGCCTGTCCGGCGGGCTGTGGCTGGCGGGGGTGGCGTACTTCGCGGCCACGCTGACGCCGGTGTTCGGGTGGCGGCTGTGGCGGCAGATCGACGACATCAAACCGGGCAAGGCTGCCCCTGACCTGCCCCTGTGGCAGGAGTACCTGTCCGAGCTGGGCCGCCGGATGGGCCTGGTGGACACCGGGCCGGCCGTGCCGGTGTCGGTGACGCTGGCGTACGCCGGGGGCGGCTGGACCGTCACCGCACGCCGGGGCAGGCGGCGGCTGGCACGGCCGTACGCCGTCACGTCGGCCGCGGCGCTCCAGCACGTCGCCGCGCTGGAGCTGCCCGAGGTGTACGAGACGGTGGAAGAGGTGCACCTGGCCCGCCGCCGGGACGCCGAGCGGCGGGCGGCGGTGGTGCGGGCGAACCTGCGCGAGCTCGAGTCGACGCTGACCGAGCTGCGGGCCGCGTCGGCTCAGTGGCCGTCCGGCCAGCCGGGGGAGCGGCCCAGGTAGGCGACGAGCCGGTCACTGGGCGAGGCGTCCGCGGCCGGTTCGACCATGACGCCGAAGGCCTTGCTGGGGCGGTCGGTGGGCCAGCGCAGGGCGATCTTCATGGCCGACGCGCTCAGGTCAGGGTCGAGCGTGGCGTCCGCGCCGGTCGACTTGGCCACGTCCCAGGCGTGCACCAGGAAGTCGACGAAGTGCATGCCGAGCACCGTCTGCGCGGTGAAGGTCCCGTAGCCGTACACCTCGATCTTGCGGTCCAGCAGCGTCTTCGCGCTGAACGCCTTGGTGACCAGGGTGACGGAGTCGGCGAACGCCCGGCGCGGGTCGGCGGGCGGGGTCAGGTCGTCCCAGACGGCCGGATCGGTGGGCTTGCCGGCCGCCGCCGCGGCGAAGCCGCGATTGTGGCCGATCATGTGCCCGATCAGCTGGCCGAGGGTCCAGTCGCCGCACGGCGAGGGCCGGGCGAGATCGGCGCGCTTGACTCGGTTCACGGCCGAGGCGGCCGCGGCGAGCGCACGCCGGTCGAGGTCACGAAGGTCCATATCTCGCACCATAGTGGCGCAGCTCGGTGCGCTCCACCGCTCACACCGCCAGGCGGTAAAGCTGTCCGGACCGTCCAATCAGCTGAGTCGGCAGATATTGACTCGTGCAAACATTTCTTCGTAATTTGGGTGCCGCACACCCCCACGACGGTGCGTGGCTCGCTGCCCGCCCAAGGAGGTTCTCCCCTGTGAAGCACCCCTCGACGCGGCGGGCGCTGCTCGCCGCGGCCCTGCTGGCCACGACCCTCGGCGTGCTGGCCGGGCCCGGTGGCGGGGCCACCGCGGGCGCGAAGGACGAGTGGGTCGGCTCCTGGTCGGCCGCGCCCACCGGGGCGGGCGCGGGCCTGTCCGGCACCGGCTTCGCCGACCAGACCATCCGCATGATCGTGCACACCTCGGTGGGCGGCAGCGCGGCGCGGATCCGGCTGTCCAACACCTTCGGCACCGGCGCGGTGACCATCGGGCACGCCACCGTGGCCCGGCCCGACGCGGCCACCCCGGCGCTCACCGACGTGCTGCCCGCCAGCGTCGCCGAGCTGACCTTCAACGGCGCGCCCGGCATCACCATCCCCAAGGGCGGCCAGGTCGTCAGCGACCCGCTGCCGGTGACCGTGCCCGAGCTGTCCGACCTGGTGGTCAGCATCTACCTGCCCGTCGCCACCGGCCCGGCGACCTGGCACTGGACCTCGCGGCAGGCGGCGTACTACGGCAGCGGCGACACTGTCGCCGAGCCCACCGGCGCGACCCTGACCGGCACCCGCAACTCGTGGTTCTTCCTCACCGGCGTCGACGTGCTCAGCCGCAGGTCGCCGGGCTCGGTGGTGGTGCTCGGCGACTCGATCACCGACGGCAGCCAGTCCACGATCAACGGCAACGCCCGCTGGACCGACCGGCTGGCCGCGCGCCTGCTGGCCGGGCACGCCCCGCACACCGAGGTCGGCGTGCTCAACCAGGGCCTGGCCGGCAACGCGGTGAGCCACGACGGCACCGAGATCGGGTACGCCGAACTGGGCGTCAACGGCCTGGCCCGGCTGCAGCGCGACGTGCTCAGCCAGACCGGCGTGCAGACGGTCGTGCTCGCGCTGGGCATCAACGACCTGCAGATCTACGCCGACCCGGCCGACAAGGTGATCGGCGGGCTGCGGCAGCTCGCCGCCCAGGCCCGGCTGGCCGGGATAGACGTGGTGATCTCCACGATCACGCCGTTCGAGGGCTTCTCGTCCTGGACGCCGGAGAAGGAGCAGAGCCGCCTGGCGATCAACGAGTACCTCCGCACCCACCGGGCCGAGTTCACCGGCCTGGTCGACTTCGACCAGCTGCTGCGCGACCCGGCCGCGCCGTCGAAGCTGCGGGCGGAGTGGGACAGCGGCGACCACATCCACCCCAACGACGCCGGATACCAGGCCATGGCCGACTTCGTGCCGCTGTGGCTGCTGTCGTGAGCCGCCGCGCTCGCGCCTAGATACATCGACAGCGGTTGACATCGTGGGATCGGCGCGTGAGGCTGTGCGTGCCGATCCCGCATATCGGACACCAACGGGGTCGAGAGGAAGAGGCATGGCCGTCCACGACGATCGTCCGCTGCTGCTGATGGTCCGCACCGGCAAGCGCGAGTTCCGCGAGTACCTGCTCCGCTCGCTGGCCCCGGCCTACCGGGTGCACGTGTTCACCGGGGTCGCGCCGACCTGGGAGCTGGACTACGTCGCCGGCGCGACCGAACTGGGCAGCCTGCTGGACGTGACGGCGATGGCCGAGGCCGCCCAGCGGCTGCCCGACGGCCCGGTCGCGGGCGTGTTCACCTGGGACGAGGCCCGCACGCTGCAGACCGCCGAGCTGGCCGTGGCACTGGGACTGCCCGGCGACCCGGCCGTGACCGCGCGCTGCCGCGACAAGCTGCTGACCCGCCGCGCCCTGGCCGCCGCCGGGGTCGCCCAGCCCGCGTCGGTGCCGGTGGGCTCGCTGTCACAGGCCTTCGCCGAGGCCGCCCGGATCGGCTATCCGGTCATCCTCAAGCCCAGCGACCTCGCGCTCAGCGTCGGCGTGATCAAGGTGACGGGGCCCGAGGAGCTGGCCGCGGCGTACGAGTTCACCAGCGCGGTCCGGCACGGCGCGCTACCCGACTGGCGACCCCAGGTACTGCTGGAGGAGTACGTCGACGGCGAGGAGATCAGCGTCGATGCGGCGGTGCACGACGGTGTGGTGACCCCGCTGTGCCTGGCCCGCAAGGAGATCGGGCACCCGCCGTACTGCATCGAGATCGGGCACTACGTGCACGGCGACGACCCGCTGCTGCACGATCCGCAACTGCCGCGGCTGCTGCAGGCCGCGCACACGGCGCTCGGGTTCCGCGACGGGGTCACCCATACCGAGATCAAGCTGTCCTCGCGGGGGCCGCGCATCATCGAGGTGAACGGGCGGCTCGGCGGCGACATGATCCCTTACCTGGGCCTGCGCGCCACCGGCGTCGACGTGGCGCTGGCCGCGGCCGCGGTCGCCTGCGGGCTGCCTCCGGCCGCCGCGCCCGACCGCAAGCTGGTGGCGGGGGTGCGCTTCTTCTACCCGGCGCAGCCCGGCACCGTCATCGAGACGCTGGCGTTCGACCGGGCCGGGCTGCCGAGCGCCGTGGACGAGCTGGCGCTGCTGGCCGAACCCGGCGACCGGCGCTCACCGCCGCCGCAGGGCACGGTCAACGGCCGGGTGGCGTACGCCACCGCTGTCGCCGCCACGGCGGCCGAGTGCGAGCGGGCGCTCGACGCCGCGGGCGCGGCGCTGCGGGTCAACGGCGAGCCGCCGGCCGAGCACGGCTGACGCGCCGGGTCACCACTCGTAGCCGAGGCGCTCCACGAGGTCGCCGTAGCGGGCCCGGAACGCGGCGAGGTGCTCGGCGGCGAGATGGTTGCGCCAGTCGCCCGCGACCCCGCGCCGGTAGTGGCTGTGCACGTCCTCCTGCCCCGGCTCGCGTCCCTTGGCCAGGCGGCTGAACGAGAACCGGGCGCAGGCGTCGGCCACGTACGCGCCGGGCAGGCGGCGCAGGGGCAGCCGGGGCAGCACGTGGCGCGGATACGCCAGCGCCTTCGGGATGCCCCGGCGGGCGGCGACGTTCCAGCGGACCGCGGCCATCCGGGCCTGCTCCGGGCCGGATCCCTCCGGGGTGAGCAGGTCCAGGTGGTGCAGGATCTGGGTCCAGGACTTCACCGGGTCGGTGATGGCGTCCTCCATGCGCACCTCCAGCACCCCGGGGCGGGCGTAGTCCCACTGCGCCATCGGGTCCAGGAACATGCCGCTGAACTCGACCTCGGCCAGCAGGCCGCCGGCCTCGTCGAGGGTGCGCAGGTTGCGCCGGTGCGTCACCAGCTCGGGCCAGGGCACCCCGCCGACGACCTCGGGGTGGCTGTTGAGGTGGCTGAAGTAGCCGGACACCACGATGTCGCGCGGGTCGCGGATGAGGTGGAACGCCCGCGTCTCGGGCAGCGTGTCCACCCATTCCGGCTTCGCGTTCGTCATGATCAGGAGATCGGGGCGGGTGGCCCGCACGTAGTCGCCGAGGCTGTCGTAGGGCGCCCACTGGTCCGGCACGTGGATCGTGTCGACCTTGAGGTTCAGCGCGAAGGCCGCCTCGTGCAGGATGGATCTGGCCCAGGTCGACGCAGACTTGTGGCGCGCGAAATACGCACGAAGCACCGGTTCACTCCCTGACGAAAGTCCTGATGGGACGCATTGTCGACGCGGCGCGATAGCTGCGTTGACAATAAATACATCTATGCAGGAAGTGTTAACAGTGTCAAGAACGTGAATATGGCGCGGCCGTCAGTCCGGCGTGAGCCCGGCGGCCTTGAGGATCTTCTTGCGCTCCTTGGCGGTCAGCCGGTCCACGTAGACCGTGCCGTCCAGGTGATCGCACTCGTGCTGCAGGCAGCGCGCCACGAGCTCCGTGCCCTCGATGCGCACCGGCTCGCCGTACATGTCCACCCCGGTCACCACCGCGACCGCCGTACGCGCCACCTCGCCGCGCTGGCCGGGCACCGACAGGCAGCCCTCCCCGGACACCGCCAGCTCGCGCGGCGGCGGGGGCAGCTCCAGGACCGGGTTGACCACGTGGGCCACCACGTTCGGGCCGCCGGTCGTGTCGGGGCAGTCCATCACGAAGACGCGCAGGCCGACCCCGATCTGGTTCGCGGCCAGGCCGACCCCGTTCGCCGCGTACATGCTGGCGAACATGTCGGCGACCAGCCGGTGCAGGTCCGGCCCGAAGTCGGCGACCTGCGCCGTGGGCCGGTGCAGCACGGGCGTGCCGTACATGGTGATGTCCCGGGCGACCCCGGCCCCGACGGCCTGCCCGCTCATGCCGCGGTCCCGGCGGGCGGCAGCTCCCCGGTCTCCCGGGTGCCGCCCGAGCAGGGCGCGCCGACCTCGGGCGCGGCGTTGCGGCGGGCGGCGTTGATGAAGAAGTCGATGCGCGGGTCGTCCGCGCTGTCCACCTTGAGCTGGTAGCCCCAGGCCTGCAACGAGATCGCCTTGTCCTGGCCCGGGTACGGGCTCAGCATCAGGTACTCGCGCCCGGACACCTTCGCCGCCAGCGCCCGGACGTCGCCGTCGCCGAGACCGGGCCGGTAGGTGATCCACACCGCGCCGTGCTCCAGGCTGTGCACGGCCCGCTCGCTCGCGATCGGCGCGTCGTAGACGGCCCCCGTGCAGTTCTGCCAGGTGCCGTTGTGCTGCCCGCCGACCGGCGGCTGCTGCGGGTAGACCACCGCACCCGGGGCGTGGTCCTGACTCAGCTCACCATCGGCCAGGTAGTTGCGCACCCCGTCGATCCCGGCGAGCTGCTGCTGCCACGTCCCGGTCGGCGCGACCGCGGTCGTCCCACCCGGCTTCTCGGTCCCGGCCCGCAGGTAGTAGAACAGCGCCCCGGCCACCCCGAGGCAGCAGCAGAGCAGCACGGCCACCCCGCCCGCGACCCACGCCCACACGGGCACCGCCGGCTTGCGCGGCGTGTTCGTGTAATCCACCATGGCGCGGCCTCCCCAGGAACTCGATTCGCCGCGCCGATCCTATCGACCCCCACCTAGCTGTGCGGAAAGGAAGGGCACCTGCACATCGCCATAGGTAGCGGAAGGGCACCTTCCCCACCTCGCGGGGCGTGAGGGGCAGGTCAGGCGGTGGGGCGGATGTCGAAGCCGGACAGGCCCTCGGGGCTCTCCTCGAAGACCGCCACGTCGTCGACGATGGCCAGCTCGGGGCCCTGCCGGGTCCAGGCGACGAGGCGGTCCACGCCGTCGGGCGTACCCTCGAAGACGGCCTCTACCGTGCGGTCGTGCCGGTTGCGGACCCACCCGGCGACGCCCGCCGCCCGGGCCTGCTGCCGGCAGGTGTCGCGGTAGTAGACGCCCTGCACCTCACCCGAGACCACAACCCGCCTGCGGATCATCCGTCAACCGTAGACTGGCGGCATGGCCCGGCCAAACGAGGTCGTCGCGGCGGCGCTGCAGGAGTACGCCGATCTCATCGCTATCACCGGTGGTGACGCCTTCCGGGCCCGCACCTACGAGAAGGCCGCGCGGGGCGTGGCCGGTCACGCCACCGACGTGGGGACGCTCGACCTGAAGGGGCTGGAGCAGATCCCCGGCGTCGGCAAGTCGACCGCCGAGAAGATCGTCGAGTTTCTCACCACCGGCCGGATGGCGGCCCTGGAACAGCTGCGGGCCAAGGTGCCCGCGGGCGTGCTGGAGCTGATCGCGATCCCGGGCCTGGGCCCGGCGAAGGCCATGGCGCTGCACCGCGAACTGGGCGTCTCCTCGGTCGACGAGCTGGTGCACGCGATCGAGGCCGGACGGCTGAGCGGCCTGCGCGGGTTCGGGGCGAAGACTGCGGCGAACATCCTGCACGGCATCGAGGTGCTGCGGCACAGCGGCGGCCGGGTGCTGGTCTCCGCGGCGCTGGAGGTCGCCGAGGAGGTCATCGCTGCGCTGTCGATGCTGCCGGAGTGCGAGAAGTGCACGTACGCCGGGTCGCTGCGGCGCGGGCGGGACAGCATCGGCGACGTGGACGTCCTGGTCGCCTCGCGCGACTCGAAGCCGATCATGGCGGCGTTCACGGAGCTGCCGCTCGTCGGCGAGGTCATCGCGGGCGGTCCGGCGAAGACGTCGATCCGCACCACGACCGGGCTGCAGGTGGACCTGCGGGTGGTGCCGCCGGAGTCGTGGGGCGCGGCGCTGCAGTACTTCACCGGTTCCAAGGAGCACAACATCCGGGTACGCGAGATCGCCGTGCGCAAGGGCCTGAAACTGTCCGAGTACGGGCTGTTCCGCGCCGAGGACGACACGCTGCTCGTCTCGGAGACCGAGGAGGAGGTGTACGAGCGGCTCGGCCTGCCCTGGATCGCGCCCACCCTGCGCGAGGACCGCGGCGAGGTGGCCGCCGCCCGCAACGGCACCCTGCCGGACCTGGTCACCGAGGCCGACATCCGCGGCGACCTGCACACGCACACGAACCTCACGGACGGGGTGTCCACGCTGGAGGAGATGCTGGCCGCGGCACGGGCGCGCGGCTACCGCTACTACGCGGTCACCGACCACGCCAAGAACATGCCGATGCAGCGGATGACCGACGCGAAGATGCTCGCCCAGCGCAAGAAGCTGCGGGCGCTGGCCGGGGACGGCAAGATGGCGCTGCTGCACGGCAGCGAGCTGAACATCGACCCGGACGGCGCGGTGGACTGGGACGCGGACTTCCTGGCCGGGTTCGACATCTGCGTCGCCTCGGTGCACTCGCACTTCACGCAGACTCCGGCGGAGCTGACCGACCGGTTCGTGAAGGCGTGCGAGAACCCGTACGTCAACATCATCGGGCATCCGACGACGCGGCTGATCGGGCGGCGCAAGCCGGTCGAGCCCGACTGGGACGCCGTCTTCGACGCAGCCGCCGCGACCGGCACCGCGATGGAGGTGAACGCGTTCCCGGACCGGCTCGACCTGCCCGACGAGCTGATCATGCGGGCGCGCGAGCGCGGGGTGAAGTTCGCGATCAACACCGACTCGCACTCCACGGTGCACCTGGACATGCTGCGCTTCGGCATCGCGATCGCCCAGCGCGGCTGGCTGACCCCCGCCGACGTCATCAACACCTGGACGCTGACCAGGCTGAAAGCCTTCATCGCCGCCAAACGCCGAGGCGCCTGACCGGCGACAGCGACGGAACGCCGCCGACTAGCACTGCCACCTGCGCCTTCATCGGCAAGAGGTTAAGAAGGTGCCCTTCCTCAACGAAAAACGATAAGAAGGTGCCCTTCCTTCGGTCAGGTGAGGTGGTCGGTTAGCCAGGTGGTGAGTTTGGTCCAGGCTTGGGTGGCGGTGGGGGCGTTGTAGCGGGCGCCGGTGTCGTTGAAGAAGGCGTGGTTGACGTCGGGGTAGGTGACGATCTCGTACGTCAGGCCGGCCTTGCGCAGGGCGTCGCGGGCGGCGTCGCGGCTGGCGTTGACCCGGTCGTCGAGCTGGGCGTACACGCCGAGCACGGCGGCCTGGGGGGAGCCGGACAGGGAGGCGTCCGCGGGGAACGGGCCGTAGAAGGGGACGGCGGCTGACAGGCGGGGTTCGCCCGCGGCCAGCAGGGACCAGACCATGCCGCCGCCGAAGCAGAAGCCCGTCGCGCCGACGGTGTGCCCGGGGTTGCGCCGGAGCAGCTCGTCGATGCCGGCTCTCATGTCGGCGATGAACCGGGCCGGCGGGGCGGCGTTGAGCGCGGCGGTGGCCTGGGCGGGGTCGGTGAACGTCGCGGTGCCGCCCTCCTCGGAGAGCAGGTCGATGGCGAGCGCGGACCAGCCCGCCGCGGCCAGCCGGCCCGCGATCGAGGCGATGTGCTTGGTCAGGCCTTTGTTCTCGTGGATCACCAGCATCGACCCCTTGGGGGTGGCGGCGGCGGCCCAGCGGCCCTGTAGCTGCCCGCTCGGGCCGGGGAAGGTGATCGGCTCGGTGGGGGCCGGGCTGGGGCCGGCCGGCCCGGTGATCGTGGGCGTCGGTGCGGCCTGCGGGGGTGTGGTGGTGCCGCGCTGGGCGTCGCACGCGGCCAGCAGCGGGGTCGCGACCGCCGCGCCGACGCCGAGCAGGCCCAGGCGGCGCAGCGCCTCGCGGCGGGAGATCAGACCGTCGGCGTAGTCGACGACGACCTCGCTCGACAGATATTCGCCCAACTCAGACATGTCTCATTCATACTCCCCCGACCGGGCGGGGTGCGGGAGCCGGGCCCGCGCACGCGGCGCGGGCCCGGCCGAGGCCGCCGGCGAGCGGATCAGCGCTCGTCGAGGCTGTCGACGATGTTCTGCCGCCAGGTGGCGTGGTAGTCGACGAGCGGGTCGAACTTCGGGCCGGTCCTGGGCGGGGTCAGGCGCAGCCGGTCGTCGAGGCTGATGCTGCGCCGGCCGACGGCCCACGCGGTGACCGGGTCGAACAGGATCTCGATCGCCGAGTTCCCGTCGGTCTGGCGGATCGCGACCAGCTCGATGTCATCGATCATGACCGTGCCGGCGGTGAGCCCGTCCATGCCCTGGAACGCGCGCAGCAGCGCGGCCCGCAGTTGCGGGCTGAGCAGGATGTCGCAGCTCTGGTAGAGGTAGGTCATGGCGTCCCAGAGCTGATGGTCCTTGGTGAACGTCTCGTTGTCGGGGACGTCGGCCCGCAGCAGGGCCAGCAGCGCCTGCGGTTGCGTTGTCAGTCCGGCAAGCCACTGCGGGGTCGGCGACACGATGCTCGGGCCGTTGTCGCGCAGGAAGTTGCGGGCGTGCTCCAGGTCGCCCTCGCGGTCGGCGCGCCCGCTGTCGAACATGTTCTCGTCGCCGTTCAGCACCTTCAGCGGGATCATGCCCTGCGGGTCCAGCCACAACTCGCGCGGCTGGAACTCCACCGTCCCGGTCCAGCCGTCGGTGAGGTGGACGGCCCAGCCCTCGATGAGCACATGTACGAACTGCCCTGCTCGCAGGTCTACGGTCTGGGCGCGCTCGGCGGTGCGGGCGAGCTCTTCCAGCGCCGTGATCGCCTCCGGGGTGGTCCGCGTCAGCGCGGGGTTCGTGCCCCGCTCGGTGGGCAGTGGCTGGTGGGAGGCCTCGACCAGGGCGATGTTCGGGGTGGCGAACCGGTGGCCGCCGACACCGCCGACGGTCACCGCGCTGAGCGCGACCGCCGTCACGGTCAGGCCCGCGGCCACCGGGACCAGCCATCGGGCCAGCCGGCGCGGAGCCCGGCCGCGTGCGGCGGCCTGCCGGGCGCTGAGCAGGTACCAGGTGCGGGAGACGGACTCGTCGGACGGGTCGGGCGAGCCGGGGGGCAGGTCGCGGACCGCGGTGAGGTCGGCGTCGGTACGGGTCATCGGGAACCTCCGGGGGCGGCGAGCGCGGACTTGATCTTCGTGCGGGCGCGGTGCAGCGCCGACTGCACCGAGCCCAGCGGGATGCCGAGCGCCTGGGCGATCTCGGCGTACCCCAGCTCGGCGACGGCGAACAGCAGCAGCACCTCGCGCTGGCGGCGGGGCAGCTTGGCCAGGGCCGTCGCGACGCGGGCCACGGTGCGCTGCGCGTCGACGCGCTCCGCGGAGCGGGCGTCCGGCGCGACCTCGTCAGCGGCGTGGGACTGGGCCGCGGCCACGGCGCGCAGCGCCCGGACCTCGGTGCGGCGGTGGCGGCGCAGCAGGTTGCCGCAGATGCCGTACAGCCAGGGCAGCATCGCGCCGCGGGTGCTGTCGTACTGGTGGCGCTGCTCGTACGCCACGAGGAAGGTCTGCGCCACGACGTCTTCGGCGACCTGCTCGCCGACCCGCTGGGCCGCGTAGCGGAGCAGGTCGCGCGCGTACGCGTCGAACATCGCGCCGAGGTCCGCCGGGTCGGGCGGCACCGCGGTCTCGGCCGGCGGGGCGGCACCCGGCGGCGGGTCGTGCTGGGTCGTCACGGTCATGCCAGTACTTGCCCGCACGTGTCGGCCATGTTCCCCGATTCCCCTCCAAGCGGTCGGCGCGGGCCGCGCACTTGCGTGGCCGAGATCGCCTCCGTGCTCCAGCCGCATCCGGTTGCCGGGACGGCGAGGTTACCGGGTCCACGCGGGTCCGCGCTCGCCCGGTTTCGCGGCGCGTTTTCCGGACGACTGTCGCGTTTCCATGGACCGCTGGACGGGCGATGCGGGAGGCTGGACGGCATGAGTGCGGACGAGCGGGTATTCGTCATCGTCGGTGCGTCGCTGGCCGGGGCCAGGGCCGCCGAGGCGCTGCGGGCCGAGGGGTTCCCCGGCCGGGTGCTGCTGATCGGGCAGGAGGAGGAGGTGCCCTACGAGCGCCCCCCGCTGTCCAAGGGTTTCCTGCAGGGCAAGGACCCGCGCGAGAAGGCGTACGTGCACCCGCGCGAGTGGTATGCCGAGCAGGGCATCGAACTGATGCTCGGCCGTCGCGCGCTGTCGGTGAACCCGGCCGCCCGCACGGTGACGCTCGACTCCGACGAGCAGGTCTCGTACGACAAGCTGCTGCTGGCCACTGGCTCGAAGGTGCGCACCCTCGACGTGCCGGGCGCGGACGTGTCCGGGATCCACTACCTGCGCGCCTACCCCGACTCGGAGGCGCTGCGCCGGGCCCTGACGGCCGATCCGCGGCCGCAGGTCCTGGTCGTCGGCTCGGGCTGGATCGGCCTGGAGATCGCGGCCGCGGCCCGGGGTTACGGCTGCCCGGTCACCGTGGTGACGCCCGACCGCGCCCCGCTGCGGCATGTGCTGGGCGACGAGCTGGCCGCGCTGTTCCGGGCGCTGCACGAGGCCAACGGGGTCGAGTTCCGGTTCGGCACCGGGGTGCGCGAGTTCGGCAGTCTGGACGGCGCGGTGCGCAGCGCGGTGCTCGACGACGGCAGCGAGCTGGCCGCCGACCTCGTGGCCGTCGGCGTCGGCATCCGGCCCGCCACCGAGCTGGCCGAGCAGGCGGGACTGGCGGTGGACAACGGCGTCGTCACCGACGCGGGCCTGCTCACCTCGGATCCGCACATCTACGCCTGCGGCGACGTGGCCTCGTCCCTGAACCCCCTGCTGGACAGACATCTGCGGACGGAACACTGGGCCAACGCCCGCGCCGGCGGCAAGGCGGCGGGCCGGGCGATGGCCGGTCAGGAGGTGTCCTACGCCCAGGTGCCGTACTTCTTCACCGACCAGTACGACCTGGGCATGGAGTACTGCGGCTGGGCCGGCCCCGGCGACTACGCGCGGGTCGTCTTCCGCGGCGACCCGTCCCTGCGCGACGGCAAGGCCCCCGAGGTGATCGCCTTCTGGCTCACCGACGACGACCGCGTCGTCGCCGCCATGAACATCAACATCTGGGACGTCCAGGACGACCTCTCAGCCCTGGTCAAATCCGGCTTCACCGGCACCCCCGCCGACCCCGCCCGCCTCACCGACCCATCCGTCCCCCTCCCCGCCACCCTGTTGCGTTGATCATGAACTTATGGCCGTGTTCGACGGCGTGTCACTGCCATAACTTCATGATCGTCGCGGCGGCCGTAGCATCTGTCCGATGGGGACGCGGCTGATCTTCGTGCGGCATGGGGAATCGGTGCACACGGTCGAGCGGATCGTGGGCGGGCGGGCGGGGTGCCGCGGGCTGACCGCGCGGGGGCACGAGCAGGCGGCGGTGGCCGCGCGGCGGCTGGCGGGCGAGGTGGCGGGGCCGGTCGCCGTTTACTCCTCGGTGCTGCGGCGGGCGGTCGAGACGGCGGCCCCGATCGCGGCGGCGCTGGGGGTGGAGCCGGTAACCGACTGCGGGCTGTGCACCTGGCACTATCCGGCGTACGCCGACGGGCGGCCGCTGGCCGTGCTCAAGGGCGCCGAGCTGCCGGGAGGCGGCGTGCACCGGCCGTTCCAGCGGGAGAACGAGAGCTGGGCGGAGCTGGTGGTGCGGACCGGTCGGTCGATCATCGACATCGCGTACCGGCACGCGGGCGAGACGGTGGTGCTGGTCGGGCACAGCGAGACGGTCAACAGCTCGTTCCATGTGCTGGGGATGCAGCCGCTGCTGCGCGCGTTCGACACGGCGGTCGCGCCGGGCTCGCTCACCGAGTGGACCACCGACGGCGACCCGGCCACCTCGCCGCCCACCCGCTGGACCCTGCACCGCTTCGCCGCCTGACCCGAGGGCCGGCCCGCCCGCCCGGCTGGCCGGTCGCGCCCGCCAGGGCATCGCCGCACACCGATCGTCCCGTATCGGCCCCGGTCACGGCGCTGCGACGTTAAGAAGGGCACCTTCTATAACGCGGAGCGTTGTGAAGGTGCCCTTCCTTGCCTCAGTCGCGGGGGTAGTCGAAGTTCTCCGGGGTCCACTGCTTCTCTTCGACGAGGACCAGCCAGTTGCCGGAGTTGTCGCGCATCACGGCCTCGACGCCGTACGGGCGGTCGGCCGGCTCCTGGAGGAACACCACACCCTTGGCGCTGAGCTCCTCGAACGTCTTGCGGCAGTCGTCGACGCTCAGACCGAGCCCGCCCATCTCGCCCTTCTCCAGCTGGCGGCGGACGAAGTCGGCGGCGTCGGCGTCCAGCGGCGGCCCCGGCGTCATCAGCGTGACCTGGAGTTCGGGCTGGCTGGGGTGGCGGACGGTCACCCAGCGGAAGCCCTCGCCCATGGTGATGTCGGTGCCGGGCTGGAAGCCGAGCACGTCGACGTAGAAGTCGCGGGCCTTGTCCTGGTCGAGGCAGTACACCGTGACCAGCGAGATGTTTGTGATCATGTCGGCAAGCCTAGGACTCGGCGCTGAGCTGGGGCTTCTCCGAGATTGCACTGTCTCGCTGGTTCCGGTTCGGGTGGCCGGTGGTGCCGCCGAGGTCGAAGACGCCCCGCATGAACAGATAGCAGCCGGGCACGTGCGGCCCGCCCCGGGCGGCCCAGCGGTCGCGGTAGCCCGTCGGGGTCTGCCCGGTCAGCGCCGAGAACCTGGTCGAGAACGAGCCGAGGCTGGCGAACCCGACGATCATGCACACCTCGGTCACCGTCAGGTTGGCCAGGCGCAGCAGGTCCTGGGCCCGCTCGATGCGGCGGCGAGTGAGGTAGCGGATCGGTGTCTCCCCGTACGCCGCCTCGAAGCAGCGGACGAAGTAGAACTTCGACACCCCGGCGACCCGGGCGAGTCGGTCGAGGTCGAGCGCTTCGGCGTAATGGCGGTCGATGTGGTCGCGTGCTCGTCGCAGGTGGGGCAGCAGCTCCACCGCCACGGACCGACTCATCCTCGCCATGGGCCCGAGCCTAGGGCTGCCCGCCGACGAAACCGGTCCGATCGCGCGGTGCGGGCCGCGCGGCCCCGTGCGCTGCGGTCAGGCCGCGGCGTCGTACGCGTGCAGCCCGATCAGCAGCCCTGCCGGATCCGTGATGTAGCAGCCCTGGCCCACCCCGGTGATGGTGAACGGCTCGACCACGACGGTTCCGCCATGCGCGCGTACTCGCTCGATCGCCGCGGCCATGGCCTCGACCCGGATCACCGGGATCGCCCGGGGCTGCCCGTCACGCGACGGCAGGATGCCGGTGTCCACGCCCGCGGCGTCACCGTGGGCGGCGACCAGGTAGTCCGGAGCGGCGAACGGCTGCGGCCGCCAGCCGAACGCGGCCGACAGGAACGCCGAGGTGGCATCGAGGTCGGGGCTGTTGAGCTCGACGTAGGTGACTGGCTGGATCATGGTTTCTCCTTGTCAGGCGCTTCCGGAAGGTGCAGCGCAGGTGCGGCGCGGGCGATCTTGCCGGTGCGGCGGGCCCAGTCCTCGACCACGGCCAGCGCGGCGTGGTCGAGGGAGTGCCAGCGGTGCCGGCCCGCCACCGTGGTGCGCAGCAGCCCGGCCTCCTGCAGCACCTTGATGTGCTGCGAGATGGCGGGACGGCTCATCGGTGCGAGTTCGGCGAGCTGACCGGTCGTCGCGGGACCGTGCGCGAGCCGCTGGACGATCGCCCGGCGGGTGCCGTCGGCGACCGCGTGCAGGACCGCGTCGAGCCCGGCCACGGCCATCCCCGTCCCTCCCGGCAGGCTTACCGCACCCCGCCAGGCCGCGGTCTCGTGAAATGCGTAAGTGTCAGCTTACCTATCGCTGGACTCGTCGGGCAACCACGGACTCCGGTAGGCCGCGGGAACCGGGCGAGGTGGCAGACTCGCGCGATGACAGACGGACTGGTGATCCCCGAACTGGACGCGGGACCGTTCCTGCTGCGCCCGTTCCGGCCCGGCGACCTGCCGCTGATCGAGGAGGCCGCCGCCGACGCGTACATCCCGGTGATCAGCTCGGTGCCGGTGCCGTACACCGAGGCTGCCGGGTTGGCGTTCGTCCAGCGGCAGCACGATCGGGCACGGGAGTGCGTCGGCTACTCCCTGGCGATCGTCGATCGGGTCGGAGACCGGGCGGTCGGGCAGATCGGCCTGTGGGTGACCGAGCTGGCCGAGGGTCGGGCCGCGACCGGCTACTGGATCGCGCCCTCGGCGCGCGGGCGGGGAGCAGCCGGGCGCGCGCTGGCGGCGGTGGCCCGCTGGGCACTGACCGACCTCGCCATACCGCGAGTGCACCTGCACGTCGAGCCGTGGAACACCGCCTCGATCCGCACCGCCGAGCGCGCCGGGTTCCAGCGCGAGGGCCTGCTGCGCAGCTGGATGGAGCTGGGCGGGGTACGCCGCGACATGCTGCTCTATGCCCGCGTGGCCGCCGACGAGCAGACCTGGTCCGCGCCCTGACCGGTGCGCCGGGTTCGTGGCCCACCGCGTGTGCATGTTTTCCAGGCTGCGCAGGCCGCGTGCCCGCCTTTGGGCGCCCGCGTCCGGGCTCAGCCGTTGAGGGCGTCGAGCAGCAGGTCGCGGGCGGTGGCGTCGAAGGCGACGAGGCGGATGCGCGCCACGCGAGTCGGGGTGGACCGCAGGGTCGTGACCGCGATGCGGGCCGCGCGCTCGGCGGGGAAGCCGTACACACCGGTGGCGATCGCGGGGAAGGCGATGCTGTCCGCGCCCAGCTCGTCGGCCACTTCGAGGCAGCGGCGGTAGCAGGAGGCGAGGGTTTCGTCCTCGCCGTACGTGCCGCCCTCCCAGACCGGGCCGACCGTGTGGATCACATGGCGGACCGGCGGATCCAGGTCGAACGCGGGAGTGGCCTTCGCGTTGCCGGGGTCGCAGGGCGCGATCGCCCCGCCGGCGCGGGCCAGTCCGGGCCCGGCCGCGCGGTGGACCGCCCCGTCCACCCCGCCGCCGCCCAGCAGCGACTCGTTGGCCGCGGTCACGATGGCGTCGACGTCCTCGGCGGTGATGTCGCCGAGCACGACCTCGATGACGGTCATGCCGTCGATGATGTCACCGGAAGTCGACGGGTGCCGCGCGGTATCGTCGCCGGATGGCCGCACCCCCGCAGCGATGGCCGCTGGCACCCCGTGAGCTGGACGAACCGCATCCGGCCCGGCTCCGCGAGGACCACCCGGAGCGGGCCGAGATCCTGGCCCGGCATACGGAGGCGCTGCGCGAGGGCTCGCCGGGTTACCTCGATCCGTCGTCCGGGCTGTTCGTGCTCAGCGCCGGGTTCCTCGCCAAGCGCGGGTTCTGCTGCACCCGAGGCTGCCGGCACTGCCCGTACGTGACCTGATCGGCAGAGGCAGGGCCTGAAGCGGACCGGTCGGCGGGACGGCTGCCGTGCCGCGGTTCGGCTAGCCTGCGGTTCGTGATCGAGACGCGGCGAGCGGTGACGGCGGATGCGGCGGAGCTTGTCCGGCTGCGGGCGGTGATGCTCGGCGCGATGGCGGGGCAGCCGGTCGAGCCGGGGCCGTGGCAGCGGGAGGCCATGGCGCTGCTGCGGGCGCGGCTGGAGGAGCCGGATCCGGTCATGGCGGCGTACGTGGTGGACGTGCCAGGCGGGGCGGGACTGGCGGCGTGCGCCGTGGGCGCGATCGAGCTGCGGCTGGGCGGGCCGGGCAACCCGTCCGGGCGGACCGGGTACGTGTACAACGTGGTGACCGATAAGGCGTACCGCCGCCGGGGGTTCTCGCGGGCGTGTATGGAGTCGTTGCTGGGCTGGTTCGCCGGGCGCGGGGTGTCGACGGTCGACCTGCGGGCCACGGCCGACGGTGAGCCGCTGTACCGGGCGCTGGGGTTCGCGCCGGTCTCGCACACCGCGCTGCGGCTGGCCGTCGGGCGGCGGTGACCTCGGCCGAAGCCCGCGCCGCGCATGGTCGGTCGGGGGACGCGCCGGAAACCGCCGGGTGTGATGATGGCGCCAGATCTCAGCCGCGCCGGCGGCCGGGTCCCACGAGGTCCCCGGACGCGGCGCACCCACGCTGGGCACGACCTGGAGGCGTCAGGCGGGACCTGTCTCTGCATGGTGAGACAGGTCCCGGACTGTAACGCCCGTCGTTACGCCATCCCACCGCAGCCCGGCCCGCATGCCGGGTTAATAAGGTGCCCTTCCTCTACGCATTTGGTGGGGAAGGTGCCCTTCCTTTGGGGGGAGGTTGAGGCGGCCGGTGAGGGTGGCGCGGAGGCGGAGCGTGGTGCCGGGGGGAGGGCTGATGGGCAGGGTGGTGGCGGGGGCGGCGATGTCGAGGGCGATGGCGGGGTGGACGCTCAGGCGCAGCCAGTGGAAGGGTTCGCCGGTCAGGGTGTTGGTGCGTAGTTCGGCGAGGCGGACGGTGCCGTGCAGGCGGGCTCGGGGGGTCGGTGTCCAGGCCGGGTCGGCCTGGTGGGGGCGGGTGAGGTCGTCGCAGACGAGGCCGGGCGGGGTGGGGTCGTCCGGGGTGGGCGGCGGCTGCGGTTCGAGGGATTCGGCCAGGGCGGACAGGGTGATCTGACCGCGCGGGAGGGCGCCGCCGGCGACGTGCAGGGCGGTGTGGTCCTCCAGGTGGACCGCGACGGGGCAGAGCAGGCCGCCGTCGGTCTCGTCGAGCAGGTCCATGATCGCGGTGCGGTCGTCGATCAGGCGGATGTTCTCGCAGGCCACTGCCGCCGCGCCGCCGGCCAGTGAGGGCTGCACGTGGTGGATGCGGCCCCAGCGGGCGCGGGCCACCACCCGGGCACCGGAGGCGTCGGTCCACACGTGGTCGCAGAAACGGCGGGAGTGGGGCACCGCCACGCCGTCGGTGACGACCGCCAGGGTGAACCGTCGCAGGTCCGCTCGGGCGAGGTCGACGCCTATCGAAGCGAAAAGGCCTGTCACCTTGCCCTCCCCATCAAGGTCGGTCGGCCTTCCAACGTACCCCGCAACCGAGGGCTGTCCCGTTGAACGCGCCACGGTACGGTGGGCACTCGGCGCACGCGGGAGACGGAGGCAGAGATGTTCTGGTGGAGGAGGCGAAAGTCGGCCGCCGGCAAGTGGATTGTCGTGGTCAGCCGCGTTCGTCCGCTTGACCCGAATGGTGGCGGACGGGACGAGCTGCGCTGGCCGGAGCAGCGCGATGCCGAGCACACCACCGAGTCCCGCGACGCCGCGGACAGCCTCGCGGGTCGACTGACCGCCGCGGACGGCGTGCAGCGGGGCCAGCACCGGGTGAAGGTCCTCTTCACCGGTCACTGACCTGAACGGACACTCGGACGGTTGGTCCGAAAAAGACTTTTTACCCGTTTCGTAGTGGCGGTGGCCGGCCGGGCCGCCGTCACTGGTCGGCGGGGCGCAACCGCCGCGGATCGGGATCGCGTTCGGGGAACCGCTGCAGGTACTCCAGCTCCAGTTCGCGGCTGCGCTGATCATGGTTGGCCAGCGCGTGGTCGGAGCCGTGCACGAACGTGTCGTGCCGCGTACGGTGCAGCGACGCCAGCTCGCGGGACAGCTCGTGGTTGCTCAGCGCGGCGGCGGGTATGCCGCTGCGGTCGGCCACGTCGGACCTCATCATGCACCTCCGGGTGGGTCAACCGGGCCGAACGGGCACGTCCGGCTCGGTACGATCACAGTGGGCATGTACCCACCGGCCGCGGTGGCTCACCTCTCCAGTCTGGCCTGCTCGGGTGGGCCGCATCGGCCGAACCGGGGCACGCCGGCCGAACGAGGCCGAATGAGGGGGTGCGCTGATGACGGTGCGGACCGTGCGGGAGGTGATGTCCGCGCCGGTGATCAGTGTGGGCACCGCGACGCCGTACAAGGAGATCATCGACCTGCTGGCCGAGCACGGGATCAGCTCCGTGCCGGTGCTGGACCCCGGCGGCATGGTGGTCGGCATCGTCTCCGAGGCCGATCTGCTGCACAAACTGGCCCTGAGCGGCGAGGAGCCACAGCGGCACCTGTTCGAGCGTCGGCGGCGCGCGGTCGCCCGCGCCAAGGCCGAAGGCGACGAGGCCGAGGACCTGATGACCAGCCCGGTCATCACGGTCGGGCCGGACGCCTCCGTCGTCGCGGCCGCCCGCCGCATGGAGGACGAGCAGCTCAAGCGGCTGCCGGTGGTGGACGCCGAGGGCATGCTGGTGGGCATCGTGTCGCGGCGCGACCTGCTGCGCACGTACCGCCGCTCGGACGAGGCGATCCGGCACGACGTCGTGCACGACATCATCCAGGGCATGCTCTTCGTGCAGCCGCCCGAGATCGACGCGACCGTGGACGAAGGCGTGGTGACCCTGACCGGCGGCACCGGCCGGCGCAGCTCGGCCCAGATCGCCGAGCGCCTGGTGCGGGGCGTGCCCGGCGTGATCGACGTGGTCAATGCGCTGACCTACGAGTACGACGACACCCCGCGCCTGGACAAGCGCTACGAGTTCAACGCCGAGGTGGATGGGCCCGAACGTCCCCGCGACGGCACGCTGGGGATCGTTGAGTAGGCAGGATCGAAGGAGTGGGAGGCCCGATGCCGATCCAACGGGAGATGCGCAGCAAGCTGCGCTACCAGTCGAGTCAGACCAAGGAGCAGCTGCTCGGCATGGCCAAGAAGCTCAACGTCACCGGACGCTGGCACATGACCAAGGCCGAGTTGGTGCGGGCCATCGAGAAGGCCAACAACACGGCGCGCCGCCACCGCGGCGACCAGGACTGATCAGGGAGACACCAGCCGGTGCTGATTCCGCTCGCTCCCGGCGACCTCGCGCCGGGCTCACCCGTGCTGGCCGAGCTCGCGCAGCTGTACGCCGGCAACGCCGCTTTCCACCGCCTCAGCGGCGAGTTCGGGCCCGACCCGGAGACCGTCAGCCCCGCCGAGGTGGCCGGCGCGCTCTCCGGCGAACTGGCGATGCCCGGCGTCGAGGTGCTCCTCGTGCGCGTGTCCCGCCCCGAAACCACCCCTGACGCGGGCGGCGAGTCGCTGGCCGGGGTGGTGGCGCTGCTGGACACGCACCCGGTCGACGGCTTTCCGTGGATCGGGCTGCTGATGGTCGACGCGCGGCGGCAGGGCCGCGGGCTGGGCCGTGAGGTGGCGGAGGAGGTCCACGAACGGCTGCGCCGCGCGGGCCGACCCGGGGTGCGGCTGGCGGTGCTGGTGAACAACCCGGCCGCGCTCGCGTTCTGGACCAGGCTCGACTACACCGAGATCGACCGCCGACCGGACCTCCAAGCCGGCCGCGACTGCGTCGTGATGCACCGCGACCTGTAACCCCGGCGCGCGACTAGGCTGTCGAGGTGCAGCAGCGAATCCTCGGCCGGACGGGCCGGAATGTGAGCGTGGTCGGGCTCGGCGCATGGCAGCTCGGCGCGGACTGGGGCAGCGTCAGTGAGGACGACGCCCTGGCGGTGCTCGCCACCGCCGTCGACGCGGGCGTGAACTTCATCGACACCGCCGACGTGTACGGCGACGGCCGCAGCGAGACCCTGATCGGACAGTTCTTGCGGCAGGGGGGCCTGCGGGAGCGGGGGGCCGACCACGGGATCACCGTGGCCACGAAGATGGGCCGCCGGGTCGCCCAGGAGGCCGCCAACTACAACATGGACAACTTCCGGGCCTGGAACGACCGGTCCCGGGCCAACCTCGGGGTGGACACGCTGGACCTGGTCCAGCTGCACTGCCCGCCGACCGAGGTCTACTCCGCCGAGGCCGTCTACGACGCGCTGGACACCCTGGTCGAGGAGAAGCGCATCGCCGCGTACGGCGTGAGCGTGGAGACCTGCGAGCAGGCGCTGACCGCGATCGCCCGGCCGCACGTGGCGTCCGTGCAGATCATCTTCAACGCGCTGCGGCTCAAGCCGCTGGAGCGGGTGCTGCCCGCCGCCGCGGCCGCCGGGGTGGGCATCATCGCCCGGGTGCCGCTGGCCAGCGGGCTGCTGTCGGGGCGCTACGACGAGCACACCACGTTCGCGGCGGACGACCACCGCACCTACAACCGCCACGGTGAGGCGTTCGACGTCGGCGAGACGTTCTCCGGCGTCGACTTCGCCACCGGCCTGGCCGCGGTGCGCCGACTCGCCCCGCTGGTGCCGTCCGGCGCGACCATGGCCCAGTTCGCGCTGCGCTGGATCATCGACCAGCCCGGCGTCACCGTGGTCATCCCCGGTGCCCGCAATCCCGAGCAGGCCCGCGCCAACGCCGCCGCCGCCGACCTGCCCGCCCTGCTGCCCGACCAGCTCCGCGTCGTCACCGAGGTCTACGACGACCTGATCCGCCCCCAGATCCACCACCGCTGGTAGCCCCAGGCGAAGGAAGGGCACCTTCTTATCGCTCCGCGTATAAGAAGGTGCCCTTCCTATCTTCACGAGGCGGGGACCTGCGGCGACGGTGCGACCGGCAGCCGGATCACGTTCCAGGACAGTGGCGGCAGGACGGCGGTGAGGCGTCCGTTCTCGACTTCCGGAACGGCCAGGGTCCGGGGCGTCACCCGGTCCGGGGCGGTCATCGTGTTCGCGGCCGCGGGATCATCGTCGGCGAGCACCGAGTGGACGGCGGGACCGCCCGCGGTGAAGCCGCCCAGGTGCACCGTCAGCGGCAGGTCCGCCGCCGGGTCGCGGTTGACGGCGAAGACGGTGAGCACGCCGTCCTCGCCTTGCACCGCCGTGGCGTGCAGCAGCGGCACGTCGCCGAACTTCGGGGTCTCGTACGTCGGGGACTCGACGTGCAGGCGCAGCACCTGCCCGCGGCCGTACCGGGCGGCCTGGGCGAACGGGTGGAAGATGGTCTGCCGCCAGGCCGGGCCGCCGGGCTCGGTCATGATCGGGGCGATGACGTTGACGAGCTGCGCCAGGCAGGCGGCGGTGACCCGGTCGCAGTGGCGCAGCAGCGTGATCAGCAGGGTGCCGAACACGACGGCGTCGGTGACCGTGTACACGTCCTCCAGCAGCCGCGGCGCCCGTGGCCACTCGCCCTGGCCGGGCCGCTGCCGGGACATGTACCAGATGTTCCACTCGTCGAACGACAGGGACAGCCGCTTCGCCGAGCGGTGCCGGGCGCGGGCCGCGTCGCACAGCGCGGTCACGTCGGTGATGAACCGCTCCATGTCGCAGGCGCTGGCCAGGTAGGACGCCGGGTCGTTCGCCTCGGGGTCGTAGTAGGCGTGCAGGGAGATGTAGTCGACCTGGTCGTACGCGTGCGCGAGCACCGTCGACTCCCAGTCGCCGAACGTCGGCATGCCCGACCCGGAGCTGCCGCAGGCGATCAGCCGCACCGACGGGTCGATCATCCGCATCAGCCGGGCGGTCTCGGCGGCCAGGCGGCCGTACTCGTCGGCGGTCTTGTGCCCGACCTGCCATGGCCCGTCCAGTTCGTTGCCGAGGCACCACAGCCGGATGCCGTACGGCTCCGGCGCGCCGTGCGCCCCGCGCAGGTCCGACAGCGTGGTGCCACTCGGGTGGTTGCAGTACTCCAGCAGGTCGGCGGCCTCGGCCGGTCCCCGGGTGCCGAGGTTGACCGCCATCATCGGCTCCAGCCCGGCGGCCCGGGTGAACGCGGTGAACTCGCCGAGGCCGAACCGGTTGGTCTCGATCGTGCGCCAGGCCGGGTCGAGCCGGCGCGGGCGCAGGTCCGCCGGGCCGACGCCGTCCTCCCAGCGGTACGCCGACACGAAGTTGCCGCCCGGGTAGCGGACCATGGTCACGCCGAGCTCGCGGACCAGGGCCAGCACGTCGGTGCGCAGGCCGGCGGCGTCGGCGGCCGGGTGGTCGGGTTCGAACAGTCCGGTGTACACGCACCGGCCCAGGTGCTCGACGAACGAGCCGAACAGCATGGGGTCGACCTCACCGACGGTGAAGTGCGGGTCGAGGAAGACTACGGCGGAACGGGGTGGCGGCATGACGGCCAGCTTCGCGTACCCGGCGCGCGCCGTCCACAGCCGCGAAACTATCGGCCCGTCCTGCCCCGGGCACCGGGGGCGACAGCACGGTTCTTATGGACGTTGGCCTATCTCGTCGAAAATCTGTGAGTCAGATTCGATGAGATAGGCCAACCTCTGTGGAAGGCGCGGGTCGGTCCCGGCCGCGGCGCGGGTCGGTGCGGGGGTTCAGTCGCGGGGGCGAGGGCTGGGGCGGCGGCGCAGCCCGGCGACGGCTCCGGCGGCCTGTGCCTTCAGGCGGGTGCCCTCCAGGCGGCGGGACAGCGCGGCGGCCAGCCACAGCGCGCCCGCGCCGAGCAGCAGCACGGTCAGGCCGGTGAGCACCAGCGTCGACGTGGACGGCCCGGAGGTGCCGGTGCGAGGCAGCTCGTCATCGCCGCCGCCACCGCCGTTGTGGTCGCCGCCGTCGTCACCGCCGTTGTCGTCACCGCCGTCGTCATCGTCGTCATCGTCGTCGTGGTGAGCCCCGGAGACACCGGTCGTCGGGGTCGACGAGTCGGTCGGGCCGTCGGACGGCCACTCGGACGGCGCGGCGGACGGTGCAGTGGACGGCGCGGTGGGCGCGGTGGACGGGCTGTGCCCGCCGGGCCCGGTCGGTGTCGCCGAGTGGGTGCCGTATCCGCGGTGCTTGCCGCGGTCGTCGGGGCCGGCGGTGCCGGGCGTGACGAACAGGAACATCACCGAGGCGACCACCATCGCGGTGACCGCGGTCGCGACGGCGGCGAGCCAGGCCAGGCGGGACTGCTCTCGGGACATACGCATGGGTCGTCCTTCTCTGGCCGTCCGGGCGGGCGGCGGGTAGGAGGGCTGGCCGGGCTGCGGCACCACCTGGTCAACGCGTTTCTTCTGTCCCGGATACGTGTGATCAGGGATGGAACCGCCCGAAACGGGCACGTGCCGTCCCGGCCTCGGGGCCGTTTCCCTGCCGGTACGTCCCGAGTTGAGCCCGCGGAGCAAGGGGGGACTCATGGCGGTGGATCCAGCGCAGGTGGCACGTCGGCGGCTTCGTCCCGGGCCGGTACTGGCGGTTGTCGCCGGGCTGGCCGGGGTGGGGCTGGCCGCCTGGTGGGCGACCGGCGGCGCGCCCGGCCCGGCGGCCGGGTTCGCCGACGACGGCCACGACCACGGCCCGCTGCTGGGGCGGCTGACGGCCGAGTTCACCGGGCTGGTCGGGCGGCAGCAGCTGACGCCGGGCTTCGCCGCCCTGGCCATGCTGGTCGCCCTGGCCCTGGGCGCGGGGCACGCGCTCGCCCCGGGGCACGGCAAGCTGCTGATGGCGACGTATCTGGTGAACGAGCGGGGAGCGCTGCGCCAGGCGGTGTCGGTGGCGGGCACGGTCGCGCTCACCCATACCGCCGGGGTGCTGGTCCTGGGGGTGGTGCTGGCGGCCGGGCTGCACTTCGTCCCGCACCGGGTGTACACGCTGCTCACCGTGCTGAGCGGCGCGCTGGTCGTCACCGTGGGGCTGTCGCTGCTGCGCCGGGCCTGGCGCGACCGGGACCGCCCCGGCGCGCCCGCGCACGTCGGCCACGCGCCGGGCGGCCACGCCCACGACGGGCACGGCGGCTGCGTCGGGCACGGGGCACGGCCGGCCGGGCGCGGGATCGTCGCGATGGGACTCGCGGGCGGGCTGATGCCGAGCCCGTCGGCGGTGGTGGTGCTGCTGGGCGCGGTGGCACTGGGGCGGGCCTGGTACGGCGTGCTGCTGGTGGCGGCGTACGGCGCGGGCATGGCGCTGTCGCTGCTGGGTATCGGTCTGCTGCTGACCCGGCTGCGCGACCGGTGGGAGCGGGCTCCCCGCGCCTGGATGTCGCACCGCGGGTGGCGGCTGCTGCCGCTGGTCACCTCGTCCGCGGTGATCCTGGTCGGGGTGGGTGTGGCGACCACGGCGCTGCTGGCCTGACCGTCGTTTGTGGAACATCATCAATCTGGCATGGACATTAACAGTTAAGAGAGTTAATAATCAGGGCCATCCATCCTTGAGGAGGGCCCGTGACCAGAAGACCACTCGCACTCTCCGCCGCCCTGTCACTGCTGGTCGCGGTCGGCGTCCTCGCCGTCGCCACCCCGGCCTCGGCGGCCAATCTGCTGGCCAACCCCGGTTTCGAGACCGGCACGCTGTCCCCGTGGAGCTGCACCGGCGGCCTCGGCTCCGTGGTCGGCACCCCGGTCCGTTCCGGCACCAAGGCGCTGCAGGGCGCGGCGTCGTCGTCGGACAACGCCAAGTGCAGCCAGACCGTCGCGGTGCAGCCGAACACGGCGTACGCGCTGACCGGCTGGGTCCGCGGCAACTACGTCTACCTCGGCATCGACGGCGGCGCGTCCACCTGGACCCCCGGCGCGGCCGCGTTCACGCAGCTCACCGTCAACTTCACCACCGGCGCGTCGCAGACCAGCGTGGTCGTGTACACGCACGGCTGGTACGGCCAGGGCACCTACTTCGCCGACGACATCAGCCTCGACGGCCCCGGCGGCACGGGCGTGCCCGGGGTGCCCGGCAACCCGTCGGTCGGCACGATCACCAACACCTCGATCGCCCTGTCCTGGGGCGCGTCCAGCGGCACGGTCACCGGCTACCGGGTGTACGAGGGCACGACCGTGCGGGCCACCGTGACGGGCACCTCGACGACCGTCACCGGCCTGGCCGCGTGCTCGGCGCACACCTACACCGTCGCTGCGTACAACGCCTCCGGCGAGTCGGCCAAGAGCGGCGGCGTCAGTGCCACCACCACGGGCTGCACCACGGTCCCGCCGACGCCGACCGGCCTGGCGGTCACCGGCGCCACCAACACCTCGGTGTCGCTGTCCTGGTCCGCGTCCTCCGGCGCGACCGGCTACCGCGTGTACGAGGGCACCACGCAGGTCGCCACCGGCACCGGCACCACGGCCACGGTCAGCGGCCTGGCCACCTGCTCGGCGCACGCCTACACGGTCGCGGCGTACAACGCCTCCGGCGAGTCCGCCAAGAGCGGCGCGGTCAGCGCGACCACCACCGGCTGCGTCAACACCGGGCTGCCCAAGCACGCGCTCATCGGCTACCTGCACGCCAGCTTCGCCAACGGGTCGGGATACCTGCGGATGGCCGACGTGCCGTCCTCGTGGGACATCATCAACCTGGCCTTCGGCGAGCCGACCTCGGTGACCTCTGGTGACATCCGGTTCCGGCAGTGCCCGGTCGCCGAGTGCCCCAACGTGGAGAGCGAGACCGACTTCATCGCCGCCATCCGGGCCAAGCAGGCCCAGGGCAAGAAGGTGCTGATCTCCATCGGCGGCGCGAACGGGCAGGTCCAGCTCACCTCGACCGCGGCCCGGGACACGTTCGTCAGCTCGGTCAGCGCCATCATCGACAAGTACGGCCTGAACGGCCTCGACATCGACTTCGAGGGCCACTCGCTGTACCTCAACGCCGGTGACGGCGACATCCGGAACCCGACGACCCCGGTCATCGTGAACCTGATCTCGGCGCTGCGCACGCTGAAGGCGCGCTACGGCTCGGGCTTCATCCTGACGATGGCCCCGGAGACGTTCTTCGTGCAGCTCGGGTACCAGTTCTACGGCGGCACGTGCAGCGGCTGCGACAACCGGGCCGGGTCGTACCTGCCGGTCATCTACGCGCTGCGCAACGACATCACCGTGCTGCACGTGCAGGACTACAACTCGGGTCCGATCATGGGGCTGGACAACCAGTACCACAACATGGGCGCGGCGGACTTCCACATCGCCATGACCGACATGCTGGCCGCGGGCTTCCCGGTGGCCAACACGGGTGTCACGTTCCCCGCGCTGCGCGAGGATCAGATCGCGTTCGGCGTGCCGGCCGCGGTCAGCGCGGGCGGCGGGTACACCACCCCCGCCCAGGTCCAGCAGGCCGTCAACTGCCTGGTCAAGAACCAGAACTGCGGCGGCTACACCCTGCGTGGCGGCACCAGCCCCGACTTCCGTGGCCTGATGACCTGGTCCATCAACTGGGACCGCTACTACAACTGGGAGTTCAGCAACTCCCACGAACCCTTCCTCAACGCCCTCCCGTAACCCCCGCCCCACCACCGAGCCCCGCCGCGCCCCTCGGCCGCGGCGGGGCTCTGTCGTGCGCCGCGTTGATCATGAACCTATGGCCGTGTTCGACGGCGTGTCACCACCGCAACTTCATGATCGCCGAGGTGGGTGGGTGTGCGGTCAGTCGAGGAGATGGAGGCGTTTCATGTCCATGCCACCCAGGCCGCGTGGTATGTCGGGATCCGAATGAAGGTCCTTGCCGGCGCTGACGGCGTCGCTGGTACTGGTGCGCTCGTGCTCACTGGCGAAGTCGGCCTCCTCGGCGAGTACCTCGTCCAAGCTCAATGATTCGCGCAGTTCAGGCTGCATGTGGCCATTGTCCGCCCGCCCGAGGGTTCGAGATCCCCCGATCGGGGAATCCCACAGTCGGCCCCGCCCCATCCGCCTGGCATCGATCATGAAGTTAGGGCAGCGACACGCCGTCGAACACGGCCGTAAGTTCATGATCAACGTGAAAGAACGGGGTGGGGGTGCGGTTGGGGGAGTAGGTTGGGCGGTCTCACGGGCCGGTGGTGGATGGACGGGGGTGAGTGCGGTGGTGCAGGTGGTGCGGGACGCGGGGGTGCGGATCGCGGATCGGGCGGAGGCCGAGGGCTACGTCGCCAAGGTGTGCTTCAAGACGGGGCCGCCGGGGCGGGTGGGCATCGAGCTGGAGTGGACCACGCACCACCTGGACGATCCGGCGCGGCCGGTCGATCCGGGGGTCCTCGGCTCGGCGCTGGGCGAGCACGCCCCGCGCAGTCTGGTGCCGGACAGCCCGCAGACCCCGCTGCCGTACGGCGGCCGGGTCACCCTCGAACCGGGCGGGCAGGTGGAGATCTCCACCGATACCAGCGACTCCCTCGCCGGGCTGCTCGACGCCACCGTGGCGGATCTTCAGCAGCTGACCGGCCTCCTCGACCGCGCGGGCCTGGCACTGGACGGGCAGGGCTGCGACGCCCACCGGCGGCCGGGCCGCATCCTCGACACGCCGCGGTACGCGGCCATGGAGCGCGTCTTCGACCGCTTCGGCCCGTACGGCAGGCAGTGGATGTGCGGGACCGCGAGCGTGCAGGTGTGCCTCGACGCGGGCCTGCCCGAGCGGGTCGCGCCGCGCTGGCGGGCGCTGCACGCGGTGGGCCCGGCGCTGGTCGCCGCGTTCGCCAACTCGGCGCGTGCCGCGGGCACGGACACCGGCTGGGCGTCGGCCCGGATGCGGGCCTGCCTGGCCGCCGACCCGATGCGCAACGGGCCGCCGGCCGACGACGCCGATCCGGTGGCCGGCTGGGCGCGGCGCGTGCTGGACACACCCGTGCTGTGCGTACGCCGCGACGACGGCTCGTGGGACGTCCCGCCCGGGATCACGTTCGCGGACTGGATCGGCGGCGCGATGGCGCCCGCACCGACCTATGCGGACCTCGACTACCACGTGAGCACGATGTTCCCGCCCGTGCGGGCGCGCGGCTACTTCGAGGTGCGCTACCTGGACATGCAGTCCGGTCTGGACTGGGTGGCCCCGGTCGCGGTGCTGGTGGCGCTGTTCGCCCGGGAGGAGACCGTCGACGCGGCGGCGGCGCTGGCCGCGCCCGCGGCGGGGCGCTGGGTGCAGGCGGCCCGGCACGGCCTGGCCGATCCGGCGATCGCCGCGGTCGCGCCGCGCCTACTGGACCTGGCCTGCGGCGCACTGGAGCACACCGACCTGCCGCCCGCGACCGTCGAGGCGGTGACGGCCGTGGTGGAGCGGCGGCTGCGCGAAGGAGGACTGAGATGAGCACCGGACTGCGGGAGCGGGCCGCCGCCGAACTGACCCGGACCAGGCAGCGCAGCGTTGGGCTGACCGAGGCGGTGGACGACGACGACCTGGTGCGCCAGCACTCCCGGCTGATGTCGCCGCTGGTCTGGGACCTGGCGCACATCGGCAACCAGGAGGAGCTGTGGCTGGTGCGCGACGTGGGCGGCCGGGAGCCGGTCCGCGCCGACATCGACCAGCTCTACGACGCGTTCAAGCACCCGCGCGGCGAGCGCCCGCAGCTGCCGCTGCTGGGACCGGCGCAGGCGCGGGCGTACGTGCGCACCGTGCGCGAGAAGGTGCTGGACCTGCTCGACTCGGTGGAGCTGGAGGGCCGTCCGCTGGTGGAGCAGGGCTTCGCCTTCGGGATGATCATCCAGCATGAGCAGCAGCACGACGAGACGATGCTGGCCACGCACCAACTGCGCACCGGTGACCCGGTGCTCGTGGCCGAACCGGCCCCGCGCTCGCGGGCGATCGTCGCGGGCGAGGCGCTGATCCCTGGCGGCCCGTTCGAGATGGGCACCTCGCTGGAGCCGTGGGCGCTGGACAACGAGCGGCCCGCGCACGCCGTCGAGGTGCCGCCGTTCTTCATCGACCGCGCCCCGGTCACCAACGCGATGTACCAGGCGTTCATCGACGCGGGCGGGTACGACGACCCGCGCTGGTGGACCGAGCGGGGCTGGGCGCACCGGCAGGAGGCCGGACTGGCCGGCCCGGCGCACTGGCACGGCGACGGCACGTACACCCGGTTCGGGCGGCGGGAGCCGATCGTGGGCGACGAGCCGGTGGTGCACGTGAACTGGCACGAGGCGAGCGCGTACGCGGCCTGGGCCGGGCGGCGGCTGCCCACCGAGGCCGAGTGGGAGAAGGCGGCCCGCCTCGACCCGGCGACCGGGCGCTCGCGGCGCTACCCGTGGGGCGACGACGACCCGACGCCCGAGCACGCGAACCTCGGCCAGCGGCACCTGTCGCCCGCGCCGGTCGGCGCGTACCCGGCCGGGGCCTCGCCCGCGGGCGTGCACCAGCTCATCGGCGACGTGTGGGAGTGGACGAGTTCGCCGTTCGGCGGCTACCCGGGGTTCCGGGCGTTCCCGTACCGGGAGTACTCCGAGGTGTTCTTCGGCGACGACTACCGGGTGCTGCGCGGCGGCTCGTTCGGCACCGACGCGGCGGCCGTGCGGGGCACGTTCCGCAACTGGGACTACCCGATCCGGCGGCAGATCTTCAGCGGCTTCCGCTGCGCCCGCGACCCGCGACCGGGGGAGCTGGCCGACTGATGTGCCGCCACCTGGTCTATCTCGGTCCGCCGGTGCCGCTGGCGGCCCTGCTGGTGGAGCCGCCGTACGGGCTGCAGCACCAGTCCTGGGCGCCCCGCGACATGCGCGGCGGCGGGACGATCAACGTGGACGGTTTCGGGGTGGGCTGGTACACCTCTGCCGGACCGGTGCGCTACCGGCGCGCGGTGCCGATCTGGACGGACCGCAACTTCGCCGCGATCGCCCGGGTCACGGTCACCGGCTCGCTGCTGGCGGCCGTGCGCTCGGCGACGCCGGGCCTGACGGTCACCGACGACGCCTGCGCGCCGTTCAGTGGCGACGGCTGGTTCTTCAGCCACAACGGCTTCGTCGCGGGCTGGCCGGACACGGTGGCGAAGCTCGCCGAGCGGCTGCCGGTGACGGACCTGATGACGATGGACGCGCCCACGGACGCCGCGTTCGTATGGGTGCTGGTGCGCAACCGCCTGCGCGCCGGGTACGGCCCGGCGGACGCGTTGCGCGCGACGGTGGCGGAGGTGAGCGCCGCCGCACACGGCTCCCGGCTGAACCTGCTGCTCACCGACGGAGACAAGGCGTACGCGACGACCTTCGGGCACGCGCTGGCGGTCCACCACTCGCCCGGTCGGGTGGTGGTCGCCTCCGAGCCCTTCGACGACGACCCCGGCTGGGTGCAGGTGCCCGACCGCCGACTGGTGGTGGCGCACCCGGCCTCGTACACCGTGGAGGAATCATGAAGCTCGACGTGTACCTCACACCCGACGACCTGAGCGAGCAGCTGCGCGAGGACGCCCGCGAGGGGCTGACCTCGTCGCCGAAGTGGCTGCCGCCGAAGTACTTCTACGACGCGTACGGCAGTGACCTGTTCGAACGCATCACCAAGCTGCCCGAGTACTACCCGACCCGCGCCGAGCGCGCGGTGCTGGCCGAGCATGCCGCCGACATCGCCGCCGAGACCGGCGTGAAGACGCTGGTGGAGCTGGGTTCGGGCTCGTCGGACAAGACCCGGCTGCTGCTGGACGCCATGCACGACACGGGCACGCTGGCCCAGTTCGTGCCGCTGGACGTGTCGGAGACGGCGCTGCGCTCGGCCGCCAAGGCGATCGACGGCGACTACCCCGACCTGGAGGTGCACGGCATCGTCGGCGACTTCAGCCACGACCTGCACCGTATCCCCGAGGGCGGCCGCCGGATGGTGGTGTTCCTGGGCGGCACCATCGGCAACCTGCCCCCGCTGGAGCGGGCCGCGTTCCTGGAGGAACTGCGCGACGTGCTGCACGAGGGCGAGTGGCTGCTGCTCGGCACGGACCTGGTCAAGGACCCGCAGACGCTGGTCGCGGCGTACGACGACGCGGCGGGGGTGACCGCGGAGTTCAACCTCAACGTGCTGCGGGTGCTCAACCGCAACCTGGGTGCCGATTTCGACCTGACCGCGTTCGAGCACGTGGCGCTGTGGGACCCCAAGCACAACTGGATCGAGATGCGGCTGCGGGCCACCCGGGACATGCGGGTGGAGGTGCCCTCGCTCGACCTGGACGTGGACTTCAAGGCGGGGGAGGAGCTGCGCACCGAGGTGTCGGCGAAGTTCGACCGGGTGCGGGTCGAGGCGGAGCTGTCCCGGGCCGGGTTCAAGGCGGCGCGCTGGTGGACCGACCCGCAGGGCCGCTTCGCGGTGACGCTGGCGCGGGCGGTGGAGTAGCCGGTTCGGCCCCTGCGCCGCTGTGTTGGTGGTGAGATGTCGGGTATGGGGGATCTGCGGCCCCGGCTGCCCGGCGAGGCCGCCGAGAAGCCCCGCCTGACCTGGTTCGACTTCGTCGTCACCGCCGTCGCGCTGATCGTCGGCCAGCTTGACGAACTGGTCGGGGCCAGCTCACCGGGGCTGCTCGGCCGGTCCGTCGCCGCCGAGGTGCTCACTCTCGCCGCCGGGCTGTCCCTGCTCGCCCGGCGGCGCCGGCCGCTGGCCACCACGCTGTTCACGGCGGCCTGCCACCTGCTCGCGTTCACCCCGTTCGTGTTCGCGGTGATGATGTACACGATGGGGGCCATCACCCGGCGCTGGTGGCAGCTGGGCGTGCTGTCCGTGTTCGGGGTGGCTGTGCAGGCGCTGTCGGCGGCCGAGGGGCTGGATCCCGACGTGCGCGCCTGGGCGTACACCCTGTCGTTCGCGCTCGGTCCGCTGCTGCTGGGCTATGCCGCGGGGGTGCGCCAGGACCTGGTGGTCAGTCTGCGCGAGCGGGCCGGTGACCTGGAGCGCGAACGGGACATGATGGCGCAGACCGCGCGCCGGGCCGAGCGCGCCCGGATCGCCCGCGAGATGCACGACGTGGTGGCGCACCGGGTGAGCAACATCGTCGTCACGGCGACGGCGCTGCAGGCCGTCCCCGAAGCCCAGACCCCGCGCGTGCGCCCGGAGGTGGACCGGATCCGGGACGAGGGCCGCGCCGCGCTGACCGAGCTGCGTGGCCTGCTCGGGCTGCTCAACGCCCGCGACGCGGCCGGGGAACGGGCCCCGTTGGCCCCGCAGGCCACCGCGCGCGACCTGCCCGCTCTCGTGGAGCGCATGCGTGGTGTGGGCCGGATGCCGGTCGAGCTGGACGTGACCGGCTTCCCCGAATTGCTGGCCGACCAGACCCAGCGGGCGGTGTACCGGGTGGTGCAGGAGTCGCTGACCAACGCGGTCAAGCACGCGCCGGGCGCGGCGGTGCGGGTCGCGGTGCGCTGCGCGGCCGACGGCGTGCACGTCACCGTGGAGAACGGCCGGCCGCCCGGCGTACGGGATGCGGACCTGCCCAGCTCGGGTCACGGGCTGATCGGGCTGAGCGAGCGGGTGGACCTGCTCGGCGGCGAGTTCGCGGCGTCGCCGCTGCCCGACGGCGGATTCCGGGTGACCGCGGTCATCCCGCCCGCCGGGCGGCCGAGATCCGAGCCGCCGGCCGGTGTCGCGGCGCGGACGCAGTTCACCGCGGGAGAGGGCAGCCCATGATCAAGGTAATGATCGTCGACGACAACGACATCGTCCGGCGGGGCCTGCACACCATCATCGACGCCGCCGACGACCTGCGGGTGGTGGCCGACGCGGGCGACGGGCGCAGCGCGATCGAGGCGGCCCGGCGGGCCCGGCCCGACATCGCGCTGGTGGACATCCGCATGCCGGGCATGGACGGGCTGACCGCGACCCGCGAGCTGCTGGCCCTGGACCAGCCGCCCCACGTGATCATCCTGACTACCTTCAACACCGACGAGTACGTCGATGAGGCGATCCGGTCCGGCGCGGCGGGTTTCCTGCTCAAGGACTCCCCGCCGGACGAGCTGCTGCGGGCGCTGCGGGCGGTGCACTCCGGCCACGCGATGCTCGACCCGGCCGTCACCCGGCAGGTCATCGACGCCATCGCCGACCAGGCGCCGCGGCTGACGGCGCAGGAGAAGGCGCAGCTGGACTCGCTGACCGCGCGGGAGGTGGACGTGCTGCGGCTGGTGGGGCGGGGGCTGTCCAACGCCGACATCGGGGCGGAGCTGTTCATGACCGAGGGCACCGTGAAGGGCTACGTCAGCGCGATCCTGGCCAAACTGGCGGCCGAAAACCGCGTCCAGGCCGCCCGCCTGGCGTACCGGGCGGGCCTGGACAACTCCTGAGCCCGAGCCGGGCGTTCTCCCCCATCGAGAGCGCCTGAACCGTGCGGTCTCCGCGCCAAGAGCGCCTGAGCCGGGCCGCTCTCCTCACCAAGATCGTTCGACTTGGCAGGCAGGTGGGCGAATGTGCGCTCAAGATACGCACAGGTGCCTGGCAAGTCGGATGACCTTGAACGGCCGCGCCGCCGCACCGGGCGCAGGGGGCGGATGCGTGGGGTGTGGGGGTGGGGGTGAAACGGGCAGAGCGCGCTGTGGCGGGCGTTACTCCGCGAATATTTCATCACGCGTTGACTTGATGAGGGGACGGCGCGTTAAGCTTGCGTTAACGCATTAGTTGCGAAGGCGCAAACAATGGGAGTCGCCGTGGAGCCGCAGCTCGACCAGCTCGCCCAGGACATCGGGCTGTTCCGGCGTGCGCTCATCCCGGACTTCCTGCTCGGGCTGGTCCGCCGGATGGGCGATGAGGAGCCCAACCTGCTGCAGATGGCCACCCTCTACGTGCTCGACAGCGGCCCGGAGCCGACCGTTCGCGACCTGGCCGAGCAGCTTGGCCGCTCGATGTCGGTGAGCAGCCGGCTCGTCGAGCACATGGTGCGGCGGGACTGGATCGAGCGGACGGAGGACCCGGCCGACCGCCGGGCCAAGCGGCTGCGGATCACCCCGGCCGGCCGCGACTACCTGCGCGCCTTCGAGCGCGTCCGGGCCCAGGCGCAGCAGCAGCTGATGACGTACCTGACCGACGACGAGCAGCGCCAGGTGAGCGAGGCGATGGCGCTGCTCGGCAAGGCCTCGAGGAGGCACCTGGATGAGCGAGCGCAGGGAGCAGATCATGTGCGCTGAGTCCCGTGGCGGCGGCGAGCGGGGCGAGGTGGCGGCATGAGCGCGACGCTCAGCCCGGCGACCGACCTCGTGCTCGACTTCGCCGACATCGACGCCGGGATGCTGGCGGTGGTCGGTGGCAAGGCCGGCAACCTGGGGGTGCTGACGCGGGCCGGGCTGCCGGTGCCGCCGGGCCTGTGCCTGACCACGGAGGCGTACCGGGTGGTCGCCGGCACGGCGCACCTCGACGAGATCCACGAGGCGCTGGCCCGCACCGCCCCCACCGACGTGCCCGCGCTCATCGCGCTGGCCGGCCGGGCGCGGGAAGCGCTGCTGGCGGCCCCGATCCCGGCGGACATCGCCGCGGCGGTCGCCGCCGGATACGCCCGGCTGGGCGACGACGTGCCGGTGGCGGTGCGCTCCTCGGCGACCGCGGAGGACCTGCCGTTCGCCAGCTTCGCCGGCCAGCAGGACACTTACCTCAACATCGTCGGCGAGGACGCGGTCGTCGACGCGGTACGCCGCTGCTGGGCATCGCTGTGGACCGACCGGGCCGTGGTCTACCGGGCCACGAACGACATCGACAATCGCACGGTGCGGCTGGCGGTGGTCGTGCAGCGGATGGTCGACTCGGCGGTGGCCGGAGTGCTGTTCACGGCGAACCCGGTGACCGGGCAGCGCCGCCAGGCCGTCATCGACGCCAGCCCCGGCCTTGGCGAGGCCGTCGTCTCCGGCGCGGTCAACCCGGACCACTTCGTGGTGGACACGGCGAACGCGGCCATCCTCGACCGGCGGCTGGGCGACAAGCGGCTGGCCATCCGGTCGCTGCCCGGCGGCGGCACCGAGCACGTGACCCTGCCCGCGGGCGGCGACACCGCCTGCGTCACCGACGCGCAGGTGCTCGCACTGGCCGCGCTGGGCGACCGGGTGGAGGCGCACTATGGCGCACCGCAGGACACCGAGTGGGCCATCGACGGCGACGGGGCGCTGTGGCTGACCCAGGCCCGTCCCATCACGACACTGTTCCCGCTGCCCGAGCGCGCACCGGCGCCGGGCACGGACACCCGGGCCTACTTCTGCTTCAGCGTGGCCCAGGGGCTCTACCGCCCGATCACGCCGATGGGCATGGCCGCGTTCCGGGTGCTGGCCTCGTCGGCCGCGCGCCTGTTCGGGTTCGGCGTCGCCGACCCGCTCGCCGGGCCCGCGGTGTTCGCCCCCGCGGGGCAGCGCGTCTTCATCGACGTCACGACCGCCGTACGCAGCAGCATGGGCCGCACCCTGCTTCCGAAGATCCTCGGCGTGATGGAGGCCCGCTCCGCGGCGATCTTCCTGAACCTGTTCGAGGACCCCCGGTTCTCGAACACGCGCCCCTCGCGGCTGCCGTTCATTCGCCGGGTCGGCGCGGTGGCCGCGCAGCACCGGGTGCCGCTGAAGCTGGTCGGGGCACTGGTCAAGCCGCAGCGTGGGCTGGCCGCGGTGGACCGGGTCGGCGTGGAGCTGGAGCGCCGGCTCGCCGCGCCGGAGCGGGCCTCCGCCGCGCAGCGCCTGGACTTCGTCGAGACGGTGCTCGGCACTGAGATCGTTCCGCTGCTGCCCCGCGTCATGCCGGTGGCCGCGGCCGGCTTCGCCGCGCTGGGCATCGCCGACAAGCTGCTCGGGTCCGATGCCGCCGTCGGTGACGTGCAGGCCGTGCTGCGCGGCATCCCGCACAACGTCACCACCGACATGGACCTGGAGCTGTGGCACCTGGCGGTCCGGCTGCGCGCCGACGAGGCCACCGCGCGGCTGTTCGGGTCGGCGAAGGTGGACGAGCTCGCGCACCGGTACGGCGCGGGCACCATGCCCGCCGCGGCGCAGGCCGGCATCGCCGAGTTCCTGGCCCGGTATGGCCACCGCGCCGTCGCTGAGATCGACATGGGTATGCCGCGCTGGTCCGACGACCCGCGCTACATCCTCGGCGTGCTCGCCAACTACCTGCGGATGGACCCGGCCGACGGGGCGGCGCTGACGCCCGACCGGCTGTTCGCCCAGGGCGCGGCCGAGGCCGAGGCGATGGTCGAGACCCTGGCCGGGCGGGCCGCCAAGCGCAGCCGCCTGCGCGGCAAGGTGGTGCGGACGATGCTCGGCCGGGCCCGGCTGCTGGCCGGGGTGCGCGAGCTGCCGAAGTACTACATGGTGCGGATCATCGCCGCCTGCCGGCAGCAGGTCGCCCTGGTCGGGGCGGAGCTGGCCAAGGAGGGGCGGCTCGAGCAGGCCGACGACGTGTTCTTCCTCGACCTCGCCGAGGCCCGCGCGGCACTGTCCGGAACGGACCAGCGTGACCTGGTCGGGGCGCGCCGCCGGGCGTACGGCGAGGAGCTGCGCCGTCGCCACATCCCGCGCGTGCTGCTGTCCGACGGCACCGAACCGCAGGCGAAGCCGACCGCGGGCAGCGCCGACGGGGCGCTCGTGGGCACGCCCGCCTCGGCCGGTCGGGTCACCGGGACCGCCCGGGTGATCCTCGACCCGGTCGGGGCGCACCTGGAGCCCGGCGAGATCCTCGTCGCCCCGTCCACCGACCCCGGCTGGACCCCGCTGTTCCTCACCGCGGGCGGCCTGGTCATGGAAATGGGCGGCGCGAACTCGCACGGTGCCGTGGTGGCCCGCGAGTACGGCATCCCCGCCGTGGTCGGCGTCCCCGACGCCACCCACCTCATCACCACCGGCCGGCAGATCGCCGTCGACGGCGCCGCCGGCATCATCACCGTCACCTGAGACCACCCATCCCCTTCCCGGGGCGGCCCGGCACCCCTGCGGGCCGCCCCACCGTCATTGGCCGAGGGCGCGTTGGAGGGCTCGGTAGATCTTGCCGAAGCGGGCGGCGTCGTCGATGCGGAGCAGGAGGACCTGGGTGCCCCCGATCTCGGCCCAGGCCTCGTAGATGGCGTTGCCGCGGTCGTAGCTGTCGTCGACGCGGTGCAGCGCCCACTCCCACAGCAGCGGCACCAGTCCGAGCGCCAGCAGCAGCACCGCGACCAGCAGCAGCGTGTCCCGCGGGAACGGCAGCCTGCCGAGCGCGGCGGCGACGCGGGACTCACCGTATGCGGCTGCGATCAACCCGACCAGCGCGATGAAGCCGGCGAAGGCGGACAGGATCATCAGGAGGTTGAGGATCCCGCGGCCGGCCGTGCGGCGGCGCACCCGCCAGTCCGGGCGCTCCTGGCGGTGCCAGACGTAACGCAGCTCGGAAAGGCGGAACCGGCGGTCCTCGACCTGGACATACGTCGAGGTCACCGCCACCGTCTCATCACGATAGTAGGTGATCACGACCCCTCCGACGCTTCAGCGTTGTCTTAGGATCGCGCAGAGTGACCAAGTCGTCCGTGAGTGAATCCACGGCCCTCTTGATCGTCCGACTTGCCAGGCACCCGTGCGTATCTTGGGCCCGTTTTCGCCCACCTGCCTGGCAAGTCGAGCGATCATGGGCGGCCTCGTGCGGTGGTCTGGCGTGGGGCCGACATACTGGGATGATGTTCACCCTGGACGAAGCGCGCACCCGGCTCGCCGCGCTGATGCCGCGGCTCGAAGAGCTCATCGGCGTACGGGCCGACCTCGCCGAGCTGCGCGCCGATCTGGACACCGGCGGGCACAGCGAGCTGGGCGGACTGGCCGAGGCGAAGGCGCTGGAGGCGCGGCTCTACGCCGCGTTGGAGGAGATTGCCGACCAGGACATCGAGGTCAAGGGCTTCGCCCCGCTACTGCTCGACTTCCCGGGTGAGCTCGACGGCCGCGCGGTGCGCTGGTGCTGGCTGGAGGGCGACGAGGGCATCGACTGGTACCACCGCAGCGACACCGGTTTCGCGGGCCGCCGGCCCTGCTGAACCCGGTCAGCCGACGCGGTGGGCGCGGGCGGGCATCTGCGACTGAGGGCGCAGCAGCAGGCCGGCCTGGGCGGCGGGGAGCGGGCGGGACAGCAGGTAGCCCTGGCCGAGCCGGCAGCCCAGCGAGCGCAGGGCGGTGCGCTGGTCCTCGGTCTCGATGCCCTCGGCGATGGCGACCAGGCCGAGGGAGTCGGCGATGGCCAGGATGGCCCGCACGATGCTCAGGTCGAGGTGACCACCCCCGGGCCCGGTGACCCCGCTGACGAAGGACTTGTCGATCTTCAGGATCTCGATGGGCAGCCGCTTGAGGTAGCTCAGGTTCGAGTACGCCGTGCCGAAGTCGTCGAGCACCAGGTGCACCCCGGCCGCGCCGAGCGCCCCGGCGTACTCGGTGACCTCGTGGCGCAGGTAGCTGTGCTCGGTGATCTCCAGCCAGATGTCGGCGGGATGCAGCCCGGCGGCGCGGATGACGTCGAGCGTGCGCTCGGCGGCCTGGGGCTGGTGCAGCTGCACGGGGGAGAGGTTGACGCTCATGCCCAGCCCGCGGCCCTCGGGCAGCCGGTGCCACTGGGCGAGCTGGCGGCAGGCCTGGGCCAGCACCCACTGGCCGATCTCGACGATGGCACCGGTCTCCTCGGCCAGCGGGATGAACACGTCCGGCGGCACGGTGCCGTGGTGCGGGTGGGTCCAGCGCAGCAGCGCCTCGAAGGCGACGATGGCGCGGCTGTCGAGCGCGAAGATCGGCTGGTACGCCAGGTGCAGCTGGCCGCGGGTCTGTGCGAGCAGCAGCTCGGCGCGCAGGTCGAGCCGGTCGCGGGAGCGGTGCGAGGCGTCCTCGTCGAACACCTCGACCTGGCCGCTGCCGCGGGCCTTGGCGACGTACATGGCGGCGTCGGCGTCGCGCAGCATGGTGCTGGGGGTGGCCTTGCCGCGTACGCCGAGCACGCCGCCGATGCTGGCGGAGACGTGCACCTGCTCGCCGCAGACCATGAGCCGGTCGTCGAGGTCGGCGCAGACCCGGGCCCCGATCTCGGCGACCTCGGACAGCTGCTTGACCCGGTCGAGCACGATCACGAACTCGTCGCCGCCGAAGCGGGCGAGCAGGTCGTCGGGGCGTACGCTGCTGCGCAGCCGGTCGGCGACCTGGATCAGCAGCTCGTCGCCGGCCTCGTGACCGAACAGGTCGTTGACGGACTTGAACCCGTCGAGGTCGCAGAAGAGCACGCCGACTCGGGTCGGGTCGGCGGCGGACAGCAGGGTGTCCAGGTGCGACACCAGCGCGCTGCGGTTGGCCAGGCCGGTGAGCGGGTCGCGGGTGACCCGTTCGGCGAGCGCGTGGTACAGCTCGGCGTTGGTGAGCGCGACGCCGAGGTAGTTGGCGAAGATCGTCATGATGTCGAGGGTGCCCGGCGCGAACGGGCGGGGCTGCTCGCGTCCGGCGTACAGCAGCGCGGTGGCACCGTTCTCCCGGGCGACCGCGACCTTGAGCACCTCGGGCAGCCCTGAGTCGCAGGCGGGCAGGTCGTCGAGGCTCTTCGCGGGAACGGGCCACGCCGCGGTGATCTCCGGGGTCAGGCCGCGGTGCGCGCGCAGCCGCCCCTCGCCGCCCTCGACGGTGACCACCCAGGCCCGGTCCGCGCGGGTGAGCTGCAGCAGCAGCCCGGCGGCCTCGTCGAGCAGCGGCTGCACCTCCAGGTGCCGGGCCAGCAGGTGGCCGTGGTGGGCGAGCTGCTCGATGATCGAGTGGTGTTCGCGCTCGTCCAGCGCCAAACGCAGCCGGACCGCGACCGATGTCAGCATGCGCAGGTCCGCGACGGCGAACGGCTGGTCGAGGCTGCGGAACAGGATGAGCAGGCTGTCGGCGTAGCGCTGGGCGGACAGCGGGATCCAGGCGGCCGACCGGATGCCCAGGCCCGCCACCGAACCGGGCACGTCGTCGCCGCGTACGTCGCCGTGCAGGGCGGTCGGCTCGGCGGTGGCCAGGGTGCGGTGCGCGGCCTCGCCCATCGGCCAGCCGTCGGTGTACGCCGGGTCGTCCTCGGGCAGCCCGCACGACCCGGACACGATGAGCCGGTCCCCGGCCACCTCGGCCATGCAGACGACGTCGGCGAAGAAGGCGTCGGACAGCACGTTGAGCATGTCGCCGATGAGCTCCGCCGACTCGGCCGGGCGGCCCAGCAGGTCCAGCAGCTGGATGAGGCGGGTGGTGTCGCGGTAGGCGTCGCGGGCCGCGTCGACGGCTTCGGCCAGCTGCCGTCTGAGCTGCTCGGTCTCGCTGTCGGCGGGCACGGCTGCGGTCACAGCGCGATCGCGGTCAGTGTCGCGTTGTGGTATCCGGCGACGCGGGTGGTCCGGGCGAACTCGCCGTAGGTGTAGAAGCCGAACGTCGCCACGTCGCCGGCGGCGTCCTGGATCAGCGCCGCCTCCTCGGCCCCCTGCTCGGCCAGCACGTCCAGGCGGGCCACGCAGCTGAACGCGAGCAGCACCGACGCGTCGCGGCCGGCCAGGCTCTGCCGGACCACGTCGCCGGTCACACGCAGCAGGTCCTCGGCCTTGCAGGAGACGATCTGCACCGGGGCGTACAGCGGCAGCGGGCTGAACGTCTTGAGCTCGCCGTCCTCGTCGATGTACGCACCGCGCACGAGCTTGCTGCCGTCGGGCTGGATGAGCCCGAAGGCGTACGCCGACAGGTAGCCGGGCGCGGGTTTGATCAGGCCGGGCCGCTCGAAGTCGACCTCGTCGTGGAAGTGCTCGCGGAACACCTCGACGGCGGGGCGGCCGGCGATCTCCTGGATGACCAGGCCGTCGGACTTGGTGACCAGCAGCGGCAGGCCCACGTCGTGCCAGCCGTGCTCGGCGACCACGGCCAGCGGCGTCGGGGAGGCGATCCAGACGGCGGTGGCCCCGCCGTCGGTGAGCACGTTGTCGTTCTCGAACACGCAGGTGCGGATGAGCAGCCGGTCGTCCCCGGCGCTGCCGCCGACCACGGGTACCGGCGCGCCGACCACCTTGTGCACGCCGTTGAGCAGTTCCTGCTGGTGTCCGGCCAGGCCGGTGGTGAGCAGCAGCACGGCGGCGTGCGCGGACGGCTCCGGTCCGGCGGCCGTGCGGGCGGCCCGCGCCAGCCGCTGCCCGGCGTCGTCGCCGTTCTCGGTGACGCCGGTGACCGAGGCGGTGCCGAAGCGGTAGGGCCCGGCGGACAGGGCGAGCACGGACACCCCGAGGCCGGGGTCGATCAGCCTGCCGTCGTGGAACTGCCCGCTGGTCGTCGCGCCGACCAGCGGCGCCTTGCCGGTCGCGCGGCGGATCGTGTGCAGCAGGGCGATCAGGTCGTAGGAGACGGAGGCGTACACGATGATCAGTTCTGGTGGGGTGCCGTTCAGGCCCGCCAGGGCCTCGGCGGCGGCGGCGCGCCCGGCGGTGACCGCGTCGGCCGCGTCGCTGTGGCCCACCCCCACGTTCAGCGGCTCGGTGGCAGGCGGGACGGCGACGGGCCGGGGCGCGGGTATGTCGGCAGGCATGATCACTCCTGGCACCCGACGGAGGGCCTCGCGGGCCGCCTGACCTGGCACTTCACAAAGCGACCATAACTCGCTAACCGGGCGGTACGCCAAAGATCAGGTCTCACGGCAGCGCCCCCGACAGGGCCACGATCAGCGGCCCGAGCAGCGGCAGCAACACCGCCGAGAAGGCATAGACGATGGTGTACGACAGCAGCGGCGTGGTGTTGCCCGCCGCCTCCCGCACCGCGTCCACCGCCGGGGTGCTGCACTGCTGGCCCGCGATGGACCCGGCGACCAGCGGCGCGGGCAGCTTCATCAACCGGCTGCCCACCCACAGGCTCAGCAGCGCCGGGACCGCCGTGACCAGCACCGCCACCACCGGCAGCAGCACCCCGTAGCGCTTCATCAGGGAGATCGCGGCCGGGCCGGCGCTCAGCCCGACCGCGCACACGAACGTGGCCAGACCGAACTGCTGGATCACCTGGGCCGCCGCCGGGTGGTACTGCCCGTACGTCGGGTGCCGCGCCCGCAGCCAGCCGAAGAACAGCCCGCTGAACAGGCAGCCGCCGCCGATGCCCAGCGCCAGCGGCACCCCGCCCACCGGCATGGCGAGCTTGCCGACCAGGATGCCCACCACCACCCCGAGCGCGATGAAGCTCAGGTCTGCCTTGACCGCCGGGTTGATCCGCACCCCGAGCAGCGGGGTGTACGCGGCCAGGTCGTGCGTCGCGCCGGTGAGCCGCACCGTGTCGCCGGTGGTGATGTCGGTCGACGGCTTGATCGGCAGGTCGTGCTCCATCCGGGACAGCCCGGTGACGAACACGCCCCGTGGCGGGACCTGCTGGTGCAGCTGCTCCAGGGTCCAGCCGCGGTAGCGCGGGTCGGTGATGACGACCTCGACCACGTCCAGGCTCAGCGGGTCGCCGCCGGTGCCCAGCGTCTCCGGCCCGATCAGGCGCTCCGCGTGGATCAGCGTCTCGCGGTGGCCGACCACGACCAGCCGGTCCCCGTGCTGCAGCACCGTGGCCGGTTCGAGCGGGGTGATCTCGCCGCCGCGGCGCAGCCGCTCCACCGCCGCGCCGTCGCCCAGCTCCTCGGCCAGCTGCGCCAGGGTGCGTCCGTGGGCGGCGGACACCACGTACACCCGACCCACCACGCCGGGCACCGCTCTTCTCGTGCTCTCCGAACGCTCGGGCTCGCCGCCCAGCTTGCGCCACAGCGCGCTCGCCTGCTCGCGCAGGTCGACGCGCATCAGCATGGGCACGAGCTGGCTGGTGAACATGATGAGCGTGACCAGGCTGAAGATGTAGGCGATCGAGTACGAGGTGGCCAGGTTGGACTGCAGCTCGCGGACCCGCTCCGGGCCCACGGGCAGCGCGCCGATCGCCTCCCCGGCGGTGCCGAGCACCGACGACGACGTCGTGCCGCCGGCCAGCAGCCCGGCCGCGGTGCCCTGGTCCAGCCGGAACACCAGCGTCGTCAGGCACACCAGGGCGACCAGGGTCACCACCTGGATCACCGTGAACACGGCATACCGCAGCGCCCGGCGGTTGAGGTGGGCGAAGAACGACGGCCCGGCCAGGTAGCCCAGCGTGAAGATGAACAGCGCGAAGGCGACGTTGCGCAGCTCAGGGCTGAGGGTGACGTTCAGCAGGCCGACGGCGAGCGCGACCAGCAGCGTGCCGGCCACCCCGCCGAGAGTGATCTTCCAGAAGCGCACCCGGCCCAGTGCGAAGCCGGCTGCCAGGCAGGTGAACAGCGCCAGCCCCGGGGTGCTGCGGAGCAGGTCGCCCAGCCAGTCGAGCACCGCGCACCCCCGCCCATGAGTTCACCTCATATTAGGACAAAGGGTGTGGTCGGCTACGGCATCTCCACGGTCTCGGCTCGCATGATCTCCGCGAACGCGGCCGCCAGGTATGGCTCCAGCCGCCGTCCCGAGACCGTCAGCAGGTAGGCCAGCAGCACCGGCGCGTGCCAGGCGAGCCTGCGCGGGTCGGGCCGGGGTGCCCCGTCCTCCTGCTGGTGCACGCCCAGCGCGCCGGTCAGCACGGTGACCAGGGTGTCCACGTCCAGGTCGGCGGTCCACGACAGGGTGTCGCGTGCGCACTGCTCCAGCACGTCCTGGATGTCCTCGCCGGCCAGTCCGTCGGGGTGCAGGTCCTCCAGCAGCGCGCGGACCACGCTGCCTAGGACCAGGCCGACGTGCTCGGTGTCGGCGGCCGCCAGTCGGTCGGCCGCCTCGGTCAGGCCCGCGGCGTCGTGCGCCTGTGCCGCGTCCACCGCGTCCACGGCGGCCTCGGCGATCCCGCGTGCCACCGCCGGCAGGCGCCGCAGCTCCCCACTAAGCATTCCCGGATACTGCCATGCGCCACCGACCGCCCGCCTCTGGGCTGCACCGCGTTCGCCGTGTCACCCGCGTTCGCCGCGTCACCCGCGTTCGCCGCGTCGCGCGTCCCGCGCCGCGTCGCGCCCTTAATCGACGTTGGCCTATGACATCGAATCCGAGCGCTGAATTCTCGATGTAATAGGCCAATGTCGATGGAAAAACGGGGTGGGTGGAGCGGAACGGGGTGGGTGGAGCGGTAGGTGGGCGGGGGCGGCGTGGGGCCGCCCCCGGGGGTGGGTCAGCTGGGCTGGCCGGAGCGGAGCGAGATCGCCTTGAGGAAGATCTCGCCGATCTTGGCGGGGTCCTTCGCGGAGAAGACGCCGCCGCCGGTCAGCTTGGTGATCTTGTTCAGCGGGTCGGTGCTGACGTCGCCGATGGTGAGGATGACGACCTGGATCGGACGCGCCGGGTCGGCGATCTCCTTCAGCTTGGCCAGCAGCGCCTCGTGCGAGATGCCGTTGTTGTCGTCGTTGTCGCCGTCGGTCATCAGCACCACGGAGTTGACCCGCCCGGGATCCCAGTCCTTCTGCACGGTCTGGTAAGCGGCGAGGATCGTGTCGTAGAGACCCGTGTCACCGGTCGGCTTGGGCCTGATGGCGGCCAGTGTCGACAGCATCTTGGTGCGGTTCGAGGCCAGTGGCCCGATCGGCATCAGCTGCTTGTAGTCCTTGCTGCCGTCCAGCTCGGTGGAGAAGGTCCACAGGCCGACCGCCCACGAGTCGTCGAACAGCCCCAGGCCGCGCCGTGCGGCTTCCAGGGTGACCTGGGCGCGGGTCGCGCCGCCCGCGGTGGCGACCTGCTGCAGCATCGAACCGGACACGTCGATCACGGCGAGCATGCGCGCCGGCAGCGTCACGGCCACCCAGGTGGACAGGATGCGCTCGACGGCGGCGGTGGTGGTCGCGGCGGTCGGCGAGGCGGCCGGCGCCGGAGCGCCCATCACCTCGGGCGCGCCGCGCGGAGTCGTCGCGCCGGTGCCGAAGCCGCCGTCCGGGCCGCGCAGGCCGATCTTGGCGAGCCGGTCGCGGAACGTGGGCGTCTGCAGCGCCTCCAGCATGCGGGCGGCCGTGCCCTGGCGCTCCGGCTCGATACCGGGCATGACGGCGTACGGGTAGTCCAGCGCGATCGGCGCTGGCTCCAGGTAGAGCCCGGCCAGCGGCACCGGCGGCTTGGCCGCGTTGTAGGCGATGACCGCCTGCTCGGACAGGGGGGCCGCGCCCAGCCCGGAGGCGATCGCGGCGGGGTCGTTGGCGCGGGGGAAGCGCGCGAGGATGTCCTGGCGCAGCACCGAGCGGCCCGCGGCCAGGGTGCGCAGCGCGCCGGTCGTGGCGGCCTGGGCGTTCGGCGACGTGCTCGCCGCCGATGCCATCGCCAGCAGGCCGGACAGGCCGGCGGAGTCGCGCGTCGGCTCGACGATGCCGACGTGCAGCTTGGTGCCGGAGGTCATCTGCTGGAGCAGGGCCGGCCAGGTCAGCTTCGCCGACGGCCAGCCCAGGCCGGTGGCGGCGGGTTCGGGCATGGCCACCACGACCGGGCTGCGCGCGATCGAGGGCGCCTCCTGGACGGCGGTGTTGGGGGCGGCGGCGCTCACCCGGGCCAGCCAGGTCGCGGAGTCCGGGATCCAGACGTCGGGCACCTGGGTGCTGCCGCTGGGCTGGCCGACGCCGGTCAGCGACAGCCCGCGCAGCGCGGCGACGGCGGCCGCCACGTCGGCGGGGTCGGCCGCGGTCACCTGTACGGCGATGCAGGCCCCGTCGATCTCGGCCTTCTGTGCGGACAGCGCCGCGGCGGTCTCCTGCAGCGCCGGCGCGATCTCCGGCGGCGCGGCCACGGTCAGCGGCGCCTCCCCGGAGCAGGCCGGCTCGGCGAGCTGGCGGTAGACGAGGAAGGCACCCGAGACGACCAGCGCGACCGCGAAGACTGCGGCGATGGCGCTGGTGACGGGGTGGAGACGACGTGTGTTGCGATGGCGGCCCGGCACAAGAAGCTATGTTTCGTCAACGTGAAGGCGTCTCGCCACATACGTTCGGACGAATGTTACCGGGAAGGAACTTCCTGAATCGACCTTCTGTACTGCCTGAACACCGCTAACCCGACGGAAAGATCACCCGTTACTCCTTCTGGCGGACCGGAATTCATCCCGTCCCGTCCCATTCCCCGGGACTTCTGGAGGTGCGGCGATGTGGACGTCCCGAATGCGAGGTTCGGCGCGGCGGCCCGCGGAGGACCCTTCGGCCGGAACCGGCGGAATCGCCCTGGATGACATATCTCACGCCGATACCGCCCCTCATCAGGCCCGATACGGTGCAGGCGGTGACCCGGAGACCGCGCTCGCCGAATCCTACGACCGGCAGGTGCGCCGCGGTCGCCGGCGGCGCGAGCAGGCCGACCCGGAGCAGTCCGGGACCGAGACGTCCGATTCGTGGGACGAGCCCGTCGGCCCGGTGGAGCCGCTTGACGGATGGGCGGAACAGCCCGAGCCCTGGGACGCAGACCGGAACGGCTCGTCCTGGGACCGCCGGGCAGGCGAGCGGGACGGGTCGCCGGGAGGCGTGGAGCTGACCCGGGCGCGGCTGCTCAGCTTCACGCCGTACCAGCCCAAGCGCGACCGGCTGTGCACCGACACCGCGTCGCTGCTGCGGCCGCTGGTCCGGGCGGGGATCATCGACACCTGGGCCACCGACCACAGCTACCCGTCCCACCGGGCGTGGAAGCTGCTGCCCTCGCGCCTGGCGATGCCCCGGCAACTGCCGCTGGACGGCTACGTCGAGCCCGACGGCGGCATCACCCTGCTGCCGCTGCCCGACAGCTACGACGAGCCGCCCCTGTGCATGCTCGACTGGGTCATCGACTGGACCGCCGCGGGCCGTCTCGACAGCCGCTGGTGGACGACTGCCGTGCACGTCACCGCGTCCGCCGGCCTGCCGCCCACGGGCACACTGCGCCCCTGACGGCAGGCCGCGCGGTCAGCCGGCGGCCGCGACCCAGGCGGGCAGCGGCTCGCAGGCCTCGCGCCAGGTCGCGGGCACCGCGTCGAGACCGGTGCGAGCGGCCACGATGCCGCCGACGATGGCGCACGTCGTGTCGATGTCGCCGCCCGCCGACGCGGTCGCCCACAGGGCCTCGGGCAGGTCGTCGAGGTGCCGCGCGGCGCACCACACGGCGTACGGGACCGTGTCCGGCGCGGAGATGCGCAGCCCGCAGCCCACCTCGCCGGCCACCCAGGTCGGATGCCGGTCGAACGGCAGCCGCGCCACCCGGCGCAGCCCCGAGGCGACCTCGCCGTCCGGGGTCCGGGCGAGCACGCCCTCGATCAGCTCGCTCGCGGCGATGCCGGAGACCGCCAGCGCCGCCGCCACGGCGACCGCGACCGCGCCCGCCACCGCCTCGGGGTGCGCGTGAGTGACCTCGGCCGAGGCACGGGCCTGCGCGACGACCAGGTCCAGGTCCGCGGAGAACCACGCGCCCAGCGGCGCGACCCGCATCGCCGCGCCGTTGCCCCACGAGCCCTGGCCGCCGAACTGCCGCCCGGTGACCTTACGCCAGTGCTCGCCCTCGAACACCGCGCGCAGCACCCCGTGCATGGACGGCCCGTAGTTGCGGTACGGGTCCGCGTCGTACGCGTTCGCGAACGCCAACGCCAGCGCGTCCTGCTCCACTTCGCCGTGCTCGGTGAGCACGCGCATCAGGGACAGCGCCATCGCGGTGTCGTCGGTCCACGGCCAGGGGCCGGAGCGGGCCTGCCGCTCGTCCATCAGCCACTCGATTTTGTCGGCGGGCTGGAAGAACCAGGTCTCGCCGAAGGCGTCACCCAGGGCCAGCCCGCGCAGCGAGCACAGCGCCGCGGCACGGTTCGGGGTCATCATTCGATCATCGCCGGGCACGCAATCGGATTCCGCCGGCCGACCCGCGCCCATGATCGTCCGACTTGCCTGGCACCTGTGCGTATCTTGAACGCGCATTCGCCCAGTTGCCTGGCAAGTCGAGCGATCACGGAACGTTCGCCAGGGCGTGGACCGGCGGCGGATCGCCCCTGGCCGACGGGTGGGACGGCAGAATCGGAGCGTGTGCCTTGGAGTACGCGAGCCGGCGCGGCTCGGGCAGGTGCGGCTGGGTGACGGCCGACGGCTGGGCTGGGCGGAGTGGGGCGCTCCGGACGGTGCCCCGGTGCTGTTCTGCCCGGGTGCGGCCACGAGCCGGCGGCTCGGGTTCGGGGCCGAGGCGGTCGAGGCGTTCGGCGTACGCCTGATCTCGCTGGACCGGCCCGGACTGGGCGCCTCCGATCCCGCCCCGGGCCGCACACTGTCCGATTGGGCCGCCGACGTCGCCGAGTTCACCGGTCTGGCGCGGCTGCGGCGGCCGGCCGCGGTCGGTTTCTCGCAGGGCGCGCCGTTCGCGCTGGCCTGCGCCGCCGCGGGGGCGGTCGGCGCGGTGGCGGTGGTGTCCGGCACCGACGAACTGGCCCGGCCGGAGGTGGCGGCGGCGCTGCCGGAGCAGGTGCGGTGGCTGGTCACCTCGGCGGCCGACGGCCCAGAGGAGGCCGAGGCGTACTTCGCGCAGCTTGACGCCGAGCGGCTGCTGCTCATGGTCACCGCGATGAGCGGACCGGACGACCGTGCGGTGTACGAGGATCCGGCGTTCGCAGCCCCGTTCCGCCGTGCGCTGGCGGAGGGCTTCGCGCAGGGGTCGGCCGGGTACGCGAGGGACACGCTGCTGTCGATGACGCCGTGGCCGTTCGACCCGGCCGCGATCACTGTTCCGGTCGAGTTCTGGTACGGCGGGCTGGACACCAGCCCCGTCCACTCGCCCGACTTCGGCGAGTCGCTGGCCGCCCGCATCCCGCACGCCCGCCGCCACCTGCTCGCGCACGCCGGGGGCGCGCTGCCGTGGACACACGGCGAGCGCATCCTCGTCTCCCTGCTGCGCCTGTCCGGAGTCCTGCCCCCACCCGACCCCTGACCCGTTGCCGCCGACCGCCGGGGCGGGTCGGGTTCCGCGCGGCCGGGGTGAGGGGTGATGCTGGTCGGGTGGACATGACCCTGAACGACGTCAGCCGCCCCGGCCGCCTGGCCGCCCCGGACGAGGGCATCAGCGCCGAGGAGCTGGCGCTGGCCGCCCGCAACCACGGCATGCCGCTGGAGGCGCTGCGCTACGACGTGACCCCGGCCGGCCTGCACTACCTGCTGATCCACTACGACATTCCGTACGCCGAGGAGGCGTCCTGGCAGGTCGCGGTCGGTGGGCTGGTCGACCGGCCGCTGAGGCTGGACCTGGCGGGGCTGCGCGCGATGCCGTCCCGGACGGTGCGGGTGACCATGGAGTGCGCCGGCAACGGCCGGGCCCGGCTGCTGCCCCGCCCGGTCAGCCAGCCGTGGCTGGTGGAGGCCGTCGGCACCGCGGAGTGGACCGGTGTGCCGCTGCGCGACGTGCTGGCGGCGGCCGGGATCGACCCGTTCGCGGTCGAGGTGGTGTTCACCGGGGCCGATCACGGGGTGGAGCGCGGGGTCGAGCAGGACTACCAGCGCAGCCTGCCGGTGGACGAGGCGCTCGGCGAGGACGTGCTGCTGGCGTACCAGATGAACGGCGCGCCGCTGCTGCCGCAGCACGGCTTCCCGGTGCGGCTGGTGGTGCCGGGCTGGTACGGCATGGCACACGTGAAGTGGCTGCGCGAGATCACCCTGGTGGACCGGCCGTTCGAGGGCTTCCAGCAGGCGGTGGCGTACCGGGTGCGCCGCGACGCCGAGGACCCGGGCGTGCCGGTGACCCGGATCGCGCCGCGGGCGCTGCTGGCCCCGCCGGGTTTCCCCGACTTCATGTCCCGCACCCGGGTGGTCCGTCCGGGGCCGGTGCTGGTGGAGGGGCGGGCCTGGTCCGGCCGCGCGCCGGTGACCTCGGTGGAGGTCAGCGTGGACGGCGGGCAGAGCTGGTCGGCGGCCGAGCTGGAGCCGGCGACCGGGCACCGGTGGGCGTGGCGGCGGTTCACGTACGCGTGGGACGCGGTGCCGGGCTCGCACCTGCTGACCGCCCGCGCCGTCGACGCGCTGGGCGGGGAGCAGCCGATCGACCAGGCCTGGAACCGCGGCGGCTTCGCCAACAACGCCGTGCAGCAGGTGCCGGTCGCCTGCCTGGACTAAAGGGATCCGCGCGGGGCGACCCACTCGACGGGTTGCCCCGTGACGGCCGCGATGCGGTCGTAGTCGGCGTCGTAGTGCAGCACGGTCGCTCCATGCTGCTCGGCCGTCGCGGCGATGATCAGATCGGGGAGCCTGAAGTGCCGGTGCTGGCTGCTGGCGGCGAGGCTGAGGTGCACTGCCATCGCCCGGTCCATGGCAGCGGTGGTCACATCGAGCCAGCGCTGACTCAGCATGGCCTCGTGCAGGACCCGGTATGCCTTCGGGTCGGGCGCGTTGTTGAGGAACTCCAGCGCCACCATGTGGCAGGCCGCGAGTCTGCCTTCCAGCAGCAGTTGCTCGAACCGGCGGCGGACCTGCTCATGGCGGCTCTGCAGGACGTAGACCGAGGTGTCGGCCAGGTAGATCGGGGACGCCATCACGGTGCCCGGTGCGCGTCCGCCTGGCGGGCGTCCTCCTCCAGCCTGGACAGGTCGCGGCCACCGCCGTGACCGAAAGCGTGCTCCGCACCCGTGTAGTCCATCTGCACCGAGCCGAAAGCGGCGATGATGTCGCGTGCCTTGCGCCGTGCGGCGAACGTGCGCAGCGCCTCGTTGATCGTGGCGACCTTCGTGGTGGTCCCGAGCTCCTCCATCGCAGCTTCCAGCCACTCATCATTGACGTCCACCGTGATGCGCGTCATGCCATCAAACATACACCAAGATTGCTTTAATACGCACACCAAGATCGTAAGATTGGCGCGCCGTGAGTGATCGGTCGTCGGCATCAGCCCGGAGCGTGAACCGGTCTGCCGGTGCGCGGGCGAGGCTCACTCGGTCATCGAAAGTTGGTAAGGGCACCTTCTACATCGCGGAGCGATGTGAAGGTGCCCTTCCTTTCACTTCACGGGTGGCGGGGCCACCAGGTGCGGGGGCCGACGTGGTGGACGAGGGCGGGGACCAGGAGGGTGCGGACGACGAAGGTGTCCAGCAGGACGCCGAGGCCGACCAGGATGCCGACCTGGACCATGAAGACGATCGGCATCAGGGACAGCACCGCGAACGTGGCGGCGAGCACCACACCCGCGCTGGTGATCACCCCGCCGGTGACGGACAGGGCGCGGGTGACGCCCTGGGCATGGCCGTGTTCGGCGACCTCCTCGCGGGCCCTGGTCATCAGGAAGATGGTGTAGTCGACGCCGAGCGCGACCAGGAACAGGAAGCCGTGCAGCAGCACGGAGCGGTCGATCGCGGGGAAGCCGATCGCGTGGTAGACCAGCGCGGCCGCGCCGAGTGCCGCGCCGAAGGACAGCAGCACGCTGCCGAGCAGGAGCAGCGGCGCGACCAGCGAGCGCAGCAGCACGATCAGCACGCCCAGCACCACCGCCAGGATCAGCGGGATGAGCAGGCGCAGGTCGGCGTCCATGGTGGTGTTCTCGTCGAGTTCCTGCGCGGTCGCGCCGCCGACCAGGGCCGCCGGGTCGACGGTGTGCACGGCGTCGCGCAGCCGCAGCACCGTCTGCTCCGCCCGGTCGCTGGAGGGCGCGTCGGCGAGCACGATGCGCAGCCGGGTCCAGCCGCCCGCCGGGGACGGCTCCGCCTCGCCGACCTCGGCGACGCCGGGCAGGGCACGCAGCGTGCCGGTGACCTGTGTGGCCGTGGCGGTGTTCGTGTACACCTCGGTGGGGTCGCCGGAGCCGGCGGGGAAGTGCTCGGCGAGGGCTTCGAAGCCGCGTACCGAGTCGGGTTTGGTCACGAACGACTCGGACTGGCGCAGGCCGGTGCCGAGGGTGGTGGCCGCGAGGCTGAGCGCGGCCAGGCCGAGCGCGGTGACGATCCAGATCGGGCGGGCGTGCCGGGACACGAACTCCGCCGTGCGCGCCCACAGGCCCGGTCCGCGGGCCGGCGCCGCCGTGTCGCGTACCGCGGGGATCAGCGGCCAGAACACCCGCCGCCCGCACATCACCAGCAGGGCGGGCAGCAGCGTCGTCATCGCCAGCAGCGCCGAGACGATGCCGAGCGCGGCGACCGGGCCCAGGCCGCGGGTGGAGTTCAGCCCGGCGGCGAGCAGCGTGAGCAACGCCAGGATCACCGTGGCGGCCGACGCGATGATCGCGGGCAGGCTGTGCCGCAGGGCCAGGCGCATCGCGTGCCGGTGGTCGGCGTGCCGGGTCAGCTCCTCGCGGTAGCGGGAGATCAGCAGCAGCGCGTAGTCGGTGCCCGCACCGAAGACCAGCACGGTGAGGATGCCCGCGCTGGCCCCGTTGACGACCAGGCCGAGATACTTCGCGCCGACGTAGACCAGCGCGCTCGCGAGCTGGCTGGCCACGCCCACGGCGACCAGCGGCACCAGCAGCAGCACCGGGCTGCGGTAGGTGAGCAGGAGCAGCAGCGCGACCACGCCGACCGTGACGCCGAGCAGCGTGGTGTCCAGCGAGTCGAACGCGGCGTCGAAGTCGGCCCCGGCGGCGGGTCCGCCGGTCATCCACGCGCCCAGGCCGGCGGGCAGCCCTTCGGCCAGCACTGTGCGGGCCTGGTCGAGCACCGGGCCGATCGCCTCGTCGGCGGTCTGCTCCGCACTGAGCGGCACGGTGACCAGCAGCGCCGCGCCGTCCCGCGACGGGATCGGCGGGGACACCGGGCCCGCGGCGAGGGCAGCCAGGGCGGTGGCGTCGGCGGCGGCCGCGTCGCGGTCTGCGGTGGTCAGGCCGCCGTCGCGGGTGTACACCAGCAGCAAACGCTCCGGTTCGGCGGCCGGAAACTCGCGGGCGGCCAGTTCGAGCGCGCGGGTCGACTCGGCCGAGGCGGGCAGCCAGGAGCTGAGGTCGTTGGTCTCGACGTCGCCGACCTTGGCGAACATGGTGGCGGACACGGCGACGATCAGCCAGCCGACCAGCACGGACCAGGCGGTGCGGCGGCCGGCGGGGGCGGTGGCGATCCGCTGCCAGGCGGAGGACATGGGCGGGCCTTCCTGTTCGGGTTCTGGAACCCGGCCAGGTTCGCGGCCCACCCCCGTCGCGCACATCAACGCGGGCGCGTAACCGCGCCTACGTTCCGGCGCGCCCCCACCGCGCGGCGCGCCCCCACCGCGCCCGGCGTCCGCGCGGCGCGTCGCGGCGGCGCAAGATCGTCCGACTTGCCTGGCACCCGTGCGTATCTTGAGCGCGCATTCGACCGATTGCCTGGCAAGTCGGACGATCAAGGAGGTGCGGGCCGGGCCGGGGGTCAGGGGTGGGGGATGGGCAGGCCGGATTGGTAGGCGATGACGACCAGTTGAGCTCGGTCGCGGGCGTGGAGTTTGATCAGGGCACGGCTGACGTGGGTGCGTACGGTGGCGGGGCTGACCACCAGGCCCGCGGCGATCTCGTCGTTGGACAGGCCGGTCGCCACCCAGCCCACGATCTCCCGCTCCCGCTCGGTGAGCAGGTGCAGCTCGGGGTGTACGCGCAGCGGCGGAGCCGCCCCCGGCGTCGCGCCGAACCGCTCGATGACCCGGCGGGTCACCGTCGGCGACAGCAGCGAGTCCCCGGCCGCCACCACCCGCACCGCGCGCAGCAGCTCGGCCGGCTCGGCGTCCTTGGTGAGGAAGCCCGACGCCCCGGCCCGCAGCGCCTCGAAGACGTACTCGTCCAGCTCGAACGTGGTCAGCACGATCACGCGGGTGGGCCCGTCGAGGCGGCGCAGCACCTCCAGCCCGTCCATCCGCGGCATGCGGATGTCGAGCAGCAGCACGTCCGGCCGCTGCTCGGCGACGAGGTCGAGCGCGCCGACGCCGTCCTCGGCCTCGCCGACGAGTTCGAGGTCGGGTTCGCAGCTGAGCAGGGTGCGCATGGCCAGCCGCAGCAGCGCCTGGTCGTCGGCGAGCGCGACCCGGATCATGCGACCCCGCCCGGCACGGGTAGCGGGTTGCCGACCGTGCTCGGCTCGGCGGCGCTGTCCGGGAGCGGGTTCACGGCCCCGCGCTGCGGTCGGGGGACCCGGGATGCCGGGCCGGGGGCGTCGCCGTACGGGAGCACGGCGCGCACCTCGAAGCCGCCGCCGGGCAGCGGGCCCGCGTCGAGTGCGCCGTGCAGGGCGCGGGCGCGTTCGCGCATGCTGTCCAGGCCGGAGCCGCCGGGCAGTGGGGTCCCGCCGCGGCCGTCGTCGGTGACGGTCAGCGCCACCTCGTGCGGGCCGTACGCCACCTCGACGGTGGCCCGCCGGGCGGCGGCGTGCCGCAGCACGTTGGTCAGGGCCTCCTGCACGATGCGGTATCCGGCCAGGTCGACCGCGTGCCGCAGCGGCCGGGCGGTCCCGTGCACGGCCAGGCGGACCGCGAGCCGGTCGGAGGTGGTCGCGGCGGCGAGTTCGGGCAGCAGGCCCAGCCCGGCCGCGGGGCGCTCGGGTGCGGGGCAGACGCCGGTGAACGCGGACAGGGTGACCCGCAGCTCGTCCAGGGCGGCGGTGCCGGCCTGCCGGATCGCCCGCAGCGACTCCTCGACCTGCGGCGCGGTGTCCGGGCTCCGGCCGAGCACGTGCAGCGCCGCGCCGGCGTTCATGCTGATCACGGCGAGGCTGTGCCCGACCACGTCGTGCACCTCCTGGGCCATGCGCAGGCGCTCCTCGTACGCGTGCCGCCGCCGCTCCTCGATCGCCGACTGCTCCAGCGAGTGCCGCCGCACGCGCACCGCGATGCCCGCGATCAGCGGGGTGGCCAGCCAGAAGGTGGTGGTGGCCAGGTTGAACAGCACCCCGTCGGGTTCCTTCTCGACCCACGCGCTCAGCCACACGTAGAGCACGACGAGCACGGACGTCACCGTGACGGACCAGCCCGTGCCACGCCACGCGGCCAGCGAGTACACGGTGATCATGACGTACAGGAACAGCGGCCCGTACGGGTAGCCGGCGCCGATGAACACGGTGACCACGGCGAAGGTGACGGTGCAGGCGAGCACCGCCCAGCGGCGGCGCACCACCAGGGCCAGGGCGCCGAGGGCGAGCAGCGCCAGCGCGGTGGTGTCCAGCCGGAGTCGGTCGGGTTGTTCGCTCTGGGTGGGGAACGAGCAGCCGATCACCAGGACGCCGACGACCAGTGCGAACAGGGTGTCGGCGAGCTGGGGGCGGGCGGCCAGGCGATGGAGCAGGTGCACAGGTGCGAGGTTACGGAGTCGGCGGGTCCGGCCGCATCCGCGCGAGGGCGTACGTCGAGCTGCGTACGCAGCGGATCACACCGGTGGCCTGGGCAAATGGGTTGTTTTGCCGATAACCGGCGGTGACTGACCGGAGACTGTTCATGGATACGCCGATGGGAGGGGTTGTCTGTGGGCACGTGTGAGGTCTGCAAGAACGACTACTGGCTGTCGTTCGAGGTGCACACCGCGGGTGGCGCGGTGCACGTCTTCGACTCGTTCGAGTGTGCGGTGCACATGCTGGCGCCGGTGTGCGAGCACTGCGCCTGCAAGATCATCGGACACGGGGTCGAGGTGTCGGGGCATTTCTACTGCTGTGCGCACTGCGCCCGGTCGGCCGACGCGCGGGAGGGTTTCAAGATCCGCGACGCCGTCGGTGTGCATCCGGGCTGAGACCCGGGTGCTCGAAGGCTCCGTTTCTGCCGAAAGACCGGCACGAACGGAGCTTTTCCATATAAAAAGGGTATGAGTCGGGCGGACAGTACCGCCGGGTGGCGGATGTTTCGCTGCGCCGGGTGCCGGATCGTGGATGTCACGGAAGCACCGGCGCTCGTCGCTCCGCCATGCGGGCAGGCAGGCCTGGGCCTCCGCACCGACCGCCACGCGACCCGGCAGCTGGGAGATGAGCATGTACGTCACCGCGGACCACGCACTGTGCCTGATCGACCAGGCCGTGGCCACCGGCGGCGCGACCGCCCACGACGCCGGCTCACTGCGCGCGGCCATCCGGGAGGCGTTCGCCAGCAACGCCCCCGTCGAGCACATCGCCACCCGTGCCCGCACCTCCATCCATGACGTGCTCACCGTCGTCAACGAGATGTACGCCGGACGCGCGGACCACTGACGTTCCTCGCACCCATCCCAACCCCACCCCGAACACGGCGGCCCACCCGGGGCCGGCCACGTTCGGCCCCATGGCGCCGCCTGGGACATGCCTGACGACTAGGCTTGTCCCATGGCGGCGCCAGTGTTCGTGGGCCGCGATGCCGAGGTGGGGCTCCTGCGGGAGCTGGCCCGGTCGGCGGCCGCCGGAACCGGTGCCGCGGTCCTGGTCGAGGGCGAACCCGGCATCGGCAAGACCAGCCTGCTGGACGCGGCCGCCGCCGAGTGCGGGCGGCTCGGCATGCGGGTGCAGCGCGGCGCGGCCGAGGACCTCGAACAGCGGCTGCCCTTCTCCGCCATCGGCGCGTGCCTCGGGCTGCTGACCGTCACCGACGATCCGGCCCAGGCCCGGGTGGCGCGGCTGCTGCGCGGCGAGGGCGTGCTGGCGCTGAGCGCGGCCGCGGCCAACCACCAGCTCGCGGTCACCGAGGCGATCCTCGACCTGGTCGACGCCTGGTGTGCGGCCGGCCCCGTCGCGGTCATCGTCGACGACGTGCAGTGGGCCGACCCGGCCAGCCTGGTGGTGCTGCACCGCCTCGGCCGCGGCATCGACGAGTACCCGCTGCTGGTCGTGGTCGCCACCCGGGCCACCGGCCGCGCGGAAGCCGCCGGGCTGCTGCGCAGCCTGCAGTCACGCGGCGCCGATGTGGTCGAACTGGCCGCGCTGCCCGAGGACGCGGTCACCGCGCTGGTCGCCGACCGGCTCGGCGCGCCGCCGGGTCCGCGGCTGGCCCGGCTGGTGGCGGGCGCGGGCGGCCACCCGTTCTACGTCACGGAACTGCTGGCCGCGCTGACGCGCGAGGACCGGATCCGGGTGGTACGCGGCACCGCGGAACTGACGCCGGACGCCGCCGACGCCGGTATGCCGCGCTCGCTGCTCGACATGATCATGCGCCGGCTGTCCTTCCTGCCCCGCAAGGAGCGCGAGACGCTGCGGCAGGCGGCCGTGCTGGGCCGCGCCATCGACGTCGGGGAGCTGGCGGCGGTGCTGGAGATGCCGCCGATGGCGCTGTCGGAGGTCATGTTCGCGGCGCTGGACGCCGGCGTGGTCGTCGACGCCGGGCCGTACCTGGAGTTCCGACACGCGCTGATCCGCCAGGCGCTGTGCGAGGGCGTGCCCGAGCAGATGCGCACGGCGCTGCACCTGCGCGCCGGGCAGGTGCTCACCGCGTCCGGAGCCCCGGTGGAGCGGGTGGCCGAACACCTGGTCGCGGGCACCGCCCTCGACGCGGCCACACTGGACTGGCTGATCGCCTCCGCCGACGAGCTGATGGCCCGCGCACCCGCCACGGCCGTACGGCTGCTGCGCCGGGCGCTGGCCGGGGTGTCCGAGGAGCGGGCCGGGGAGCTGCGTTTCCACCTGGTGCGGGCGCTGATCTGGGAGAGCAGCCTGGGCGAGGCCGAGCAGACGGCCCGGGAGGCGATCCGGCTCGACCCCGACCCGCGCCGACGCAGCACGCTGTACTGGCTGCTCATGGACGCGCTGTTCCGGCAGGGCCGGCAGGCCGAGGCGGTGCGGGTCGCGACGGCGGCGCTGGCGGCCGACGACCTGCCCTCGGCCGACGTCGGGCGCTTGCACGGGTTCTGCGCGAAGTGCCGCTTCTTCCTGCGCGAACACGCGGCGGCCGCGTCCGCCGCCGCGCTCGCCATCACGCACGGCGAGCAGGCCGGCGACGGGTACGCGGTGGGGCTGGGGCGGCTCGTGCAGGGGGTGCTGCGCTTCGTCGAGGGCGACATCGGGCAGGGGCTGGCACTGAGCGAGCAGGCCATCGCCGACCTCGGGCTGGGCGTGCTGCCCGACATGCCCGCGGGCCAGTGCGTGCTGCGCGGCTACTGCCTGCTGCAGCTGGACCGGCTGGACGAGGCCGAGCAGGAGCTGGCCGACGCGCTGGCGAGCAACCAGCGCTACGGCGGGCCGTACCTGACGCTGGTCCACGCGCTGCGGGCGCAGCTGCGTTTCCTCACCGGGGCCTGGGACGACGCGCTCGCCGAGATCGAGGCCGGGTTGGAGTACCCGGACCCGCTGGGCGACAAGCCGTGGCTGCGCGGCCTGCGCCGGCTCATCGCGATCCACCGCGGCGAACCGCTGCCGGAGGCGACGATCGTGGCGCAGGGACAGGGCGGCGCGGCCGAGGCGCAGTACGTCTACCTGGACACGTGGGCGCGGGTGCTGCAGGAGGAGCCCGCGCGGGCGTTGCACTGCCTCGACCTGTTCTACCCGTTCTGGGAGCACGCCTCCGCGCGGGATCACCTGCCGCCCCGGGTGATGTACCACATCTGCCCCGACCTGGCCCGGCTGGCGGCCGCGGCGGGCGACCGGGACCGGGCCGCCGCGCTCGTCGCCAAGACCGAGGAGTTGGCCGCCGCGCAGCCCGCGGTGAGTCTGACCGCTACCGCCCAGCTGTGCCGGGGCCTGGCCGAGGGCGACCCGGAGCTGCTGCTGGCCGCCGCGGAGTCCTATACCGCCTGCGGCTGGCGGCTGTACGAGGCGCAGGCCCGCGAGGACGCCGCCGTGGCGTACGCGGCCCGCGGCGAGGCCGAACCGGCGCGTGCCGCGCTGACCCGGGCGCTGGACCTCTACACCGCGATGGACGCCAGACGCGACATCTTCCGGGCCGACGCGCGGCTGCGCCGGCTCGGGGTGCGCCGCGGCCGGCCGGGTTCCCGCAAGCGCCCCAAACACGGCTGGGAGGCGCTCACCGAGACCGAGCACCGGGTCGCGCTGCTGGTCGCCTCGGGTATGTCCAACCCCGACATCGCCGCGCAGCTGTTCCTGTCCCGGCGCACCGTCCAGTCACACGTGTCGAGCATCCTCGCCAAACTCGGCATCCACTCCCGCGTCGAACTCGCCGTCACCGCCCACCAGCGCACCGGATCCACCCCGCGCCCATGATCGCTCGACTTGCCTGGCACCTGTGCGTATCTTGAGGCCGCTTTCGCCCGCTTGCCTGGCAAGTCCGACGATCATGGCGGCCCGCCGGGCGCGTGGCGGCGGGTGGCGGCGGGTGGGTCAGGACCAGCGGGCGTGCAGGGGCAGGACGCGGGCGCCGGTCATCAAACGCGGGTCGTAGAGTTCGACGCCGTCGGCGACGGCCAGGTCGGCGCAGCGGCGCAGCAGGGTCCGCACGGCGATGCGGCCCTCCAGCCGGGCCAGCGGCGCGCCGATGCAGAAGTGGATGCCGTGGCCGAAGCTCAGGTGCGGGTTCGGCGTACGCGCGATGTCGAAGGTGTCCGGCTCGACGAACTGGGCGGCGTCCCGGTTGGCCGAGGCCACCCACAGGATCAGCACCTTGCCCGCGGGCACCTGCCGCTCGCCGACCATGGCGGGGGCGGTGGTGAGCCGGGCCAGCCGGGGGAACGGCGAGCGGTAGCGCAGCACCTCCTCCAGCGCGGCCGGGATGCGTTCGGGGTCCGCGCGCAGCGCGGCGGCGGCCCCGGGGTTCGCGTCCAGGCAGAGCACCGTGTTGGTGAGCAGCGTCGTGGTGGTGATGTGCCCGGCGATCAGCAGCACGCCGAGGAAGCCCACGATCTCTTCGTCGGTGAGGCGTTCGCCGTCGACCTCGGCCTCGATCAGGGCGTTGGTGAGGTCGTCGGCCGGGTTCGCCCGCCGCTGCCGGATGTGCGCCAGCAAGTAGTCGATCATGCCGCGCAGCCGCTTGCCGGCCTGCTGCATCATCTGCTCGTCCGGGATGACGGTGTCTGGCACCTGGGCGCTGAGCAGTTCGTCGGCCCAGCGCCGGAAGACGTCGCGGTCGCTTGCGGGCACACCGATCAGCTCGGCGATCACGGTCACCGGCAGCGGGTATGCCAGCGCCTGCACCAGATCGACGTGCTCACGTCCGGCCACCTGATCGAGCAGCTCGTTGGTGATCGTCTCGATGCGCGGGGCGAGGCCGGCGACCACCCGCGGGGTGAACGCCTTGCTCACGATGCGGCGCATCTTGGTGTGCTGGGGCGGGTCCATGCGCACGAAGTTGCCGCGGCTGAACAGCTCGATCTCCTCCTGCGGCGGGACCAGGCCGGTCAGGTCGGAGGAGAAGACCGCCGGATCGGAGAGCACCTTCTCGATGTCGGCGTATCGGAAGACCTGGTAGGCGCCGTAGTGCTCGTCCCAGCTGACCGGGTCGCGCTCGCGCATCCGGGCGAACCAGCCCAGCACCTCGTCCAGCCGTCCGGGCACCTCGGCGAAGCTCGTGCTCTTGTCGACAGTCACCACAGCCATCACTCCCCGTCGATAACTTTGTCATCTTACCGGCAGATCAACGGCTTTTTGCCTGATATGTGGAATCGGTCGTGGTTTCCGGTGCGCGCGGAGCGGTGCGCCAGTCGCCCCGCGCCGTCGCATTCATGACCCGGGGCGCCGCACTTACCATTTGTCATGTTCGATGGATCGAAGGCCGCTGTCAGGGGAGCCTTCCGCGCCGACGAGACGATCGAGATCGGAATGATCGTGAGTCGTAAATGGAAGATCTGATGACAAACACTGTCCGTGTGGCTATTCCTCACCCCTTGTTATATCGGCGGAGTTCATCGTACGATCGGCCGTCTGATGCGGGGGGATCCGCTTACAGCACAACGACTTCTGGCAGGTGAAGGACTCAGCGGGGCTCGTCGGGGACGAGGGGGGCGCATGATTCCGTACAGCCGAAGAGGACGGTCGGTCGCCGCCGCGGCCCTGCTGGCCGCTGCCTCTCTGCTGGCGTTCACCGGGTGCTCGGCCGAGGTGCCGATACCCGAGGCTCTGCCGACCCAGGCCGCGGTGCGATCGCCCGGCCCGAAGCTCAGCGACGACCAGCAGCGCACGGTAGACACCGCCTGGACGGCCTTCCAGAAGCTGAACACCATCTATCTCGCCGCCGGCCAGACCGGCAAGTACGACTGGAACAAAGACGTCACGCGCCGCCCGCTCTACCGGTACGCCGGCGGCCGCTACATGGCCCAGCTGGAGCGCGACCTCGGGCTGCTCTCCGCGCAGGGGCTGATCCGCACCGGGAAACCGACTGTCACGCTGCGCCGGGTCGTCTCGGTCAGCTCGACCTCGATCGTCGTGGAGGCCTGCGTGGACGACGCCGGCACGGACACCGTCAACAAGAAGACCCGCAAATCCGTCGCGGCCCCCGGGCAGAACAAGCGCTACCCGGTGACCCTGCGTGCCGGGCTCTACCCCGACAGCCTCTGGCGCTGGGTGGACTCCCACACCGACCGGGCGGCGTCGTGCTGACCCGCACCCGCGTGCTGGCCACGCTCGCCACGACCGCGGTGACGCTGGCGCTCACCCTGGTCGTGACGCAGAGCCCCGCCCACGCCGACTACATCTACTGCCCGCCCAACAACGGCCCCTGCATCCTGATCGTCGACGGTGGCGGCGGGGGAGGCGGCGGCGGTGGCGGGGGAGGCGGCGGCGGTGGCGACGGCATCGACTGCGAGCACGAGGACCTCGGCCTCATCCCCTGCCACGACGAGAGCATGGGCTGGTTCAACCACACCGACAGTTGCTACTACAAGCGCATGGAGCTGCCCGACAACGACCCGATCTGGGGCGGCAACGACCCGGCCGAGGGCTTCATGTACGCCGTCTGGTGCTACGGCGGCCTGTCGGCGGGCTGGCAGCAGGGCAGCGACGAGTACCTGACCGATCCGCCGCCGGGCTACGGGGCGATGCCCTCGCCGATGGCGCTGGCCGTGCGGGCGATCAGGGCGATGCCCATCGCGGGTCCGGACATCCAGATGGCGCCCGACCCCGACGGTGCGGGTCTGGTCGGACTGCCGGTGTGGATGTGGACCACGGTGAGCGAGAGCACCTGGGGCTCGGTCACCCGGGAGGCGTCGGTGCCCGGCCTGACGGTCGAGGCCACCGCGACGGCCACGGTCATCCGCTGGAACATGGGCGACGGCAGTGCCGCGGTGCCCTGCAACGGGCCCGGCACGCCGTACACCGCGGACAAGGGCAACACGCCGTCCCCGACCTGCGGCCACCGGTACACCGAGCCGTCCCGGAGTGAGGGTGACGGCACGTACGACGTCGTGGCCGTCACCACGTGGCACGTGGAATGGCACGTCACCGAGGGCGGCGGCACGGGCCTGGTCGAGTCCGGCGTGATCGACATCGAGCGGTCCTCCGACACCGAGGTCCGGATCGACGAGATGCAGGTAGTGAACAAGTGAGCGGGAACGTCGAGAAACGAGGCAAGGCGGCATGAGCGTCAACACCAGTGCGCCCGCGCGGGCGCTGCCCGCGGCGCCGATCCCGGTGCCCCGCACCGCTCCCCGGCGCAGGTCGGTCGCCCAGGGCGCGCTCGCCGTGCTGCTCATCATCGTCGGCGCGCTGACCGCGGCGTACGTCGCGCAGCGCATCGGCAGCACGCAGGACTACCTGGCGATGGCCCGGCCGGTCGGCAAGGGCGCGCTGATCGCTCGCGAGGACCTGGTGGTGGTGCGGGTCAACCAGGCGGTGGGCCTGCGCCCGATCCTCGCCGCGAACGCCGCGCAGGTGATCGGCAAACGCGCCGTGATGGCGCTGGTCCCGGGCACGCTGCTGACGCTGGACCAGGTCACCGAGACACCGGTCCCGGCTCCCGGCCACCAGCTGATCGGCATCGCCCTCGGCGAGGACAAGATGCCGTCGGCCTCCCGGCTGTCCGTGGGCGCGCAGGTGCTGCTCGTCGTGGTGCCCGAGCGCGGCGGCGGGTCGAACGACGGCCCGGACCTGGTACCGCCGCGCACCGTCACCGCCACCATCGTGCAGTTGGCCGCGGGCGCCAGGTCTGGCCAGTGGGTGATCAACGTGGAGGTGGCCACGGTGGACGCGCCGTCGGTGGCGGCACTCGCCGCCGGTGACCGCATCGTGCTCGTCCTCGACGGATCGTGAGCCGCCGCCGATGACTCTGATCGCGATCGTCTCCGCCAAGGGCTCGCCCGGTGTCTCCACGGCCGCGCTGGCGTTCACGCTGACCTGGCCGTCGCCGGTGCTGCTGGCCGAATGCGACCCGGCCGGCGGCGACCTGCTGGCCGGTTACCTGGCCCGCTACGAGCTGCCCGCCGGCCGGGGGATGCTGCCGCTGGCGTCGGCGGCCCTGCGCGGCACCGCGGAGCAGGAACTCGCCGGCAACCTCATCGACCTGGACGCGCCCCGCCAGCAGCGGATGGCGCTGCCCGGGCTGACCGAGCCCGGCCAGAGCGCGACCCTGAACCTCGCCTGGACCAGCCTCGGCGAGTTCTTCTCCCGGATGACGGCGCAGATGGTGATCGCCGACTGCGGGCGGTTGTCGTCGGCGCACCCGCCGTGGGCGCTGCTGGCGCGGGCCGACCTGGTGCTGCTGGCGCTGCGGCCGCACTCGCTGCGCACGGTGTCGCCCGCGGTCTCCGCGGTCAGCGCGATGCGCCGCCAGCTGCCCGCCGGTTTCGTGGAGAACAGCCTCGGCCTGCTGCTGATCGGGGGCGGGATCGCGGGGCGGGAAGTCTCCCGGCACCTGGGCGTGCCGGTGGTGGCGAGCCTGCCGTGGGACGCCGCGACCGCGGGGGCGCTGTGCGGCGACGGCCGGGGCCGCCGCCGGGCCGCGCTGATGCGCAAGTCGGCCGCGGCGTACGAGAACGTCACCGGTCTGATCGCGAACCGCCGGATGGACAGCGCGCTGTCGCGCCGCGACACCGAGCCGCTGCCGGTGACGCCGTGACGGCCCCGCGGTTCATCCCGATCCCGCCGGAGCCCGCGGCGGTGCCCCGGGTCAACGGCCACGCGCGGGTGGGCTACCAGCCCCAGCCGCCGGGCGCGCACGCCGCGCCCGCGACGCCGGTGGACTACGCGGTGGTGCGCCAGTTGCAGGGACGGGTCACCGAGACGCTGACCCGGATGCTGGCCGACTCGGCCAACGTCACCGCGGCGTACCGGCGGGAGACGGCGTCGCGCATCGGCCGCGAGATCATCGCCGACTACGTGGTCGCGATGGCGCACGCCGGCACCCCGGTCAGCCCCGCCTACGAGCAGGCGCTGCTCGACGCGGTCGTGGCCGGCATGTTCGGGGCGGGCCGGCTGCAGCGGCTGCTGGACGATCCGAAGATCACCAACGTGCACATCATCGGCTGCGACCAGGTGCTGCTGCACCACGCCGACGGCAGCCGCAGCCGGGGCGAGCCGGTCGCCGACACCGACGACGAGCTGATCGGCATGCTGCAGGTGCTGGCTATGCGGGTGGCGGCCACCGAGCGCCAGTTGTCGGAGTCCAACCCCGAGCTGGACATGCAGCTGCCCGACGGTTCCCGGATGACGGTGCTGTACAAGGTGTCGCCGCGGCCGGTCGTGTACATCCGCAAGCACAGCCTGTTCACGGCGACGCTGGAGGAGCTGCGCGACCGCTGGGGCATGATCGACCTGCTGCTGTACCGCTTCCTGATCAAGGCGCTGGAGTCCGGCGCGAACATCATGATCGCGGGGCTGGCCGCGTCCGGCAAGACCACGCTGCTGCGCGCGCTGGGCCGCACGATTCCGGCCGGCGAGCCGTACATCACCCTGGAGGAGTCCCGCGAGCTCGGGTTGCACGAGTCCGTGCACCCGTCGGACGAGAACTGGGTGATCAGCCTCGAAGCCCTGCAGGGCCACGGGGAGTACGACAACAACGGCAAGCGCCGCGGTGAGAAGACCCTGCACGACATGATGCCGATCACCCAGCGGCTCGGCGTGCGGCGGGTGATCGTCGGTGAGACGCGCGGCCGCGAGATCGTGCCGATGCTGCGGGCGATGACGGTCAGCCGGGGTGCGATGTGCACCATCCACGCCCGCCAGGCCCGCGAGGTGATGGACTCGATCGTGCAGCTGGCCTGCTCGTACGGCAACGACATCGGTGCGGACCAGGCACTGCGCATGGCGGCCCAGGGCATCGACCTGATCGTGTACACGGCGGTCGTCGACGAGCGCGCCATCGGCGGCGGCGAGCACCGGTTCGTCTCGCACGTCATCGAGGTCGGCGGTATGCGCGAGGACCGCGTGGTCACCACGACGGTGTTCGGGCCGGGTCCGGACGGCCGGGCCGTGCCCCGTCACCTGCCGGAGCGCATCCGCGACGACCTGATGGACGTCGGCTACGACCCGCGCGAGCTGGTGCCCTACATCGAGGCCGGCCCGCACAACCGGGGCGCCTGGACCAGGGAGCTGCACGTCAAGCGGGTGCGCCAATGATCCAGATCCTCGCGGCGCTGTCCGTGCTCACGGCGGGTTCCGGTGTCGTGCTGGCGGTGCTGTTCATCGTCGGCACGCGCCGCCCGGCGGGACCGGCCTCGCCGACCCGGCTGTGGCTGCGCCGGTTCTGGCGTGGGCCGGGGCGCACCGCCGCCCAGCGCCATACCCGCCAGGGGGTGCTGATCTTCGCGGTGTGCGCGGGCGCGGTGGCCTGGCTGGTCACGGGGTGGCCGGTCGGCGGGATCATCGTCGCGCTGGCGGTGCCCGGGGTGCCGTGGCTGTTCTCCGCGGCCACCGCCGAGAAGAAGGCACTGGCCCGGCTGGCGGCGCTGGAGGCGTGGACCCGGCGGGTCAGCGACTACGTGCGCAACGGCATCGGGTTGCAGGCCGCCATCATCGCCACGGCCCGCACCGCGCCGCCGCTGCTGGCGACCGAGATCCGCACGCTGGCCGCGCGCCTGCAGGCGGGCACCGGCCTGCCGGGGGCGCTGCGCGCGTTCGCCGACGAGCTCGACGACCCCAGCTGCGACGAGGTGGTCGCGCCGCTCATCCTGCAGTCGGCCGACGGCGGCGAGGGCCTGCACCTGGCCCTGCTGGACATCGCCAACGGTCTGGCCGAGGAGATCGTCGCGCGGGCCACCGTGGACAGCGAACGCTCCTCGGCCCGCTTCACGGTGCGCTTCCTGACCGGGGTGACCGTGGTGCTGGTGCTGTTCGGCGCACTGAACCCCGGCTACGCCGCGCCCTACCGCACGCTGCTGGGCCAGCTGATCCTCGCGCTGCTGGCCGGCCTGTACGTCGCGCTGATGATGTGGATCCGCGGGCTGTCGCTGCCGGAGCGGCTGCCGCGCCTGCTGCGCTCGGAGGCCGCCGCCGCATCGGTGGAGGTGGCCCCGTGATCAACGGCAACCTGTGGCTGGCGCTGGGCATCGCGGGCGGCGCGGTCGCCGGGTTCGGGGTGTACCTGCTGGTCATGCAGTTCGTGCCGGCCACACCGGCGCTCGGCCCGGCGCTGCGGCGGCTGCACCCGGGGGCTGATCCGAGCTTCGCCGCCCCGGAGCACGCTCCGGCCGTCGACGGCGACTGGCTGTCGAGACTGCGGCTGCCCAAGGCCGACCTGGCGATCCTGGACCGCACCCCGGAGCGGCACGTGTCCGGCGTCGCGCTGTCGGCGCTGCTCGGGCTGATGCTGCCGGTGCTGTTGACGGTGGTGCTGGTCGCGACGGGCCGTTCGGTGCCGTTCGCGGTGCCGGTGGCGCTGACCCTGGTGCTGGCGCTGGGCTTGGGCGCGCTCGCGCACTACGACATGCTCAACAAGGCCAAGTCGGCGCGGGCGGAGTTCGTGCGGGCGCTGTGCACGTACGCGACGCTGACCGCGCACCAGGTGCGTTCCGGCCACGGCGCGGTGGAGGCGATGGAGCGTTCGGCGCGCATCTGCGACGGCTGGCCGTACGTGCGCCTGCGGACCGCGCTGCTCAGTGCGCAACTGCAGATGCGCGCGCCGTGGGACGAGCTGAAGAGTCTCGCGACGACCATCGGCGTGGTCGAGCTGACCAGCTTCGCCGACATCATGCGCAGCGCCGGCAACGACGGCGCCCAGGTGTACCAGACGCTGCGCGCCCAGGCGGCGTCCCTGCGCGACCAGATCCGGGTCCGGGCCCTGGAGGTGGCCAAGACGCGCACCTCCAAGCTGGACATCCCATCCACGATGATGATCATGATCTTGCTGGTCCTGGTCGGCTATCCGCTGATGGTGAGCCTGTTCAACCAACGATGAGGAGTAGAGGCGATATGTTCAACACGTTCTGCGCCGCGGTCGAGGTCCGCCTGCGCACCCTGCTGTCCCCGGCCGTCCGGGACCGCGGCGAAGGGCCCGTGCCGCACATCGTGATGGTCACGATCATGGCGCTCGCCGCGGCCTTCGTCGCCTACGCGGTCTGGGAGATCGCGCAGGTGTGGATCGAACAGGTCCCCACCGACGCGCCGGACGCGCCGGCCGGCCCGTGACCTCACGCCCGCTCCGTGACCGGCTCCGAGTGCGGAGCCGGTCACGGGCGTGCCCGGACCGCGGCGGCGCCGCCGTCGAGTTCGCGATCATCGCCGCGCCGCTGCTGCTGGTGTCGCTGATGGTGGTGCAGACGGGGCTGTACTTCTACGCCCGCTCCGTCGCGCTCGCGGCGGCGACCCAGGGCGCGTACGCGGGCCGCCAGCAGGACGGCACCGACGCCTCGGCCAAGGCCAACGCGGAGGACTTCCTGCGCCGGATCGGGCTCGGCCTGCAGGGCGCGGAGGTCACCGCGACCCGCAACGTCGCGAACACCGAGGTGACCGTGGTTGTCACCGGGCGGGCAGTCAGCCTGCTGCCGTTCCTGAACCCCTTCGACGTCACGCAGCAGGCGCACGGGCCGGTGGAGAGGTGGGTGCCGTGAGCACGCCTGCCCGCCGCGGGGACCGCGGCTCGGCCGCCGTCGAGCTGGCCATCCTGGTGCCCTCGGTGCTGCTGTTCTTCGCCGCCGTGATCGTCGGCGGCCGGTACAGCCTGGCCCGGCAGGCCGGGGAGGCCGCGGCGTACGACGCCGCGCGCACCGCCAGCCTGGCCCGCACCGAGGGCGACGCCCGCAGCCAGGCGGAGACCGCCGCGCGCAACTCCTATCTGGCCGCGGGCCTCACCTGCGACCCGCTCGACGCGGAGCTGGTCGACCCCAGCGGCTTCCAGCAGCCGGTGGGCGTGGCCGCCACGGTCACCGTGCGGGTCGTCTGCGAGCTGCAGTTCGCCGACATCGCGATGCCGGGTGTGCCGGGCAGCTTCGTCATCGAGTCCTCCTTCACCAGTCCGCTCGACACGTACCGGAGCCGCACATGAGGTGGCGTGACGACCGGGGCAAGGCGACGGTCTTCGTGGTGATCATGGCGCAGGCCTGGGTCTTCATGTTCGGCCTGGTCGTCGTCGGCGGCGGGCGGCTGCGGGCCTACCAGCGGGCCGACAACATCGCCGCCGAGGCCGCCCGCAGCGCCGGGCAGGCCATCAACCCGGCCCTCGCGATCCAGGGGGGCGACAAGATCATCGACTTGACGCTGGCCACCAACGCCGCGCAGGCCTACCTGAACACCGTCGGCGCGACCGGCACGGTCACCATCGCGCCCGACAACACGACGGTCACCGTCAGCGCCACGATCACCTACGAGAACCCCACCGGCCTGGCCTTCCTCGGCGGGGCGACGTGGCGCGCCACCGGCGAGGCCACCGCGACACTCCTCATCGGATAGTCCTGCTCGGCCGGCCGAGCAGCCACACACGAAAGGGCGCGATCATGGCACCAGTCCGGCGCAACCGCCCCCACTGGACCCTGCGCCTGCTCGCCGGGTTGGCCTCGCTGACCGGGATCGTGGCGATCGTCGCGGGCGTGCCCGTGGCGCTGATGGAGCTCGCAGGCAACCCGCTGCCCCGGCAGCTGCCCACGCTCGACGAGATCACCACCGCGCTGACCTCGCCCGACGACGGCGACCTGTTCCTGAACACGCTCGCGGTGGCCGGCTGGATCGCCTGGGCCACCTTCACGCTCAGCATCCTGGTGGAGATCGGGGCCCGGATCAGCGGCCGCCGCGCCGCCCGGCTGCCCGGCCTCGGCCTGCAGCAGCGGGTCGCGGCTGTGCTGGTGGGCGCGCTCATCGCGGTGTTCGCCGGGGCGAGCGTGGCGACCGCCGCACTGCCGTCCCTGCCCGCGCCGAGCGCCGCCCGGCTCGTGGCGTCCGCTCCGTCCGCTCCGTACGCCGGTGTGGTGGCCGCACCCCGGGTCGCGCCCGCCCTGGCGTACGCCGCACCCTCGGCCGCGCCCGTGCAGGCCTACGCGGCTTCCGCGCCCGTGCAGGCCCATGCGGCTCCCACGCCCGTGCAGGCCGTCGCGGCCGCGGTGGAACGCCGCCAGGCCTCGCTGCGCGAACGTGTCGAACGTCCCGTGTACGTCGTCAAGAAGGGCGACTACCTCGGCTGCATCGCGCAGCGCTTCACCGGCGACTTCGACCGATACCAGCAGCTCGCGGCGCTGAACCCGCAGCTGATCCGCAACCCGAACCACATCGAGCCGGGCTGGCGCATCGTGCTGCCCGCCGACGCGCACGACCGGGGCCAGATCCGCCACGCGACCGGCAAGCTGCTGCTGCCCGCCGTCGAGACACCCGCACCCCAGCAGCCCACCACCCCGCAGCAGCCCACCACCCCGCAGCAGCCCACCACCCCGCAGCAGCCCACCACGCCGCCCCCGCCCGCGACCCCGGCCCCGGCGACCCCGTCCCCACAGGCCAGCCCGCCGCCGGCCTCGCCCGCGCCGGCGACCGCGGTGACGCCCTCGGCCCCGGCCCCGTCCACCTCGGCGGTGCCCGCCCCGGCCACCCGCCCGAACGTGATACCGCTGGACGAGACCGACCCCGGCACCGGCCGGACCAAGGTGCTCGCCGCCGGCGCCGGCCTGGCGCTGGCCGGGGTGCTCGCCGGGCACGTCGTGGTACGCCGCCGGATCCGCCGCCTGCACCGGCTGCGGGTGGGCCGCCGCCGCGGCGTCGGCGGGGTGCGCAGCCCGCTCGGCTACCGGACCCGTGAGGTGCCGCCGCGCCACCGCGCCACCGAACGCCTCGACGCCGGACTGCGCCAGCTCACCGCGGGCCTGCGCGGCCGCGCCCCGTGGGAGATGCCCGACATCGCCGCCGCCTGGGAGCACGGCGGCGACCTCGCGATCATCCTCGCCGCCCCGTGCGCGGACCCGCCGGAGCCGTTCGACGTGCAGTGGCCCAACACCTGGTCGCTGTCGGCGTCGTCGTGGCTGCCCGACCGCGTCGACACCCCGTCGCTGCTGCCCGGCCTGCTCAAGATCGGCACCTGGCCGCAGGGCGGCGAGCTGTTCGTCGACGGCGAGCGCACCGGCCTGCTGACCCTGCTCGGCGACCCGCAGCGCTGCGACGACCTGCTGCGCTACCTGGTCGCCGAAGCCGCCACCGCCAGCTGGGCCGACGAGGCCGCCGTCACCGTCGCCGGGCTGAGCAGCGCCGACATGCGAGCCCTCGGCGCGCTCAGCGACCGGGTGCGCACCAGCTCGTCGGTCAGCGACGCCCTGGCGCGTATCGGCCGCCGCGCCGCCGCGAACGCCGCCGTGCTGCACGACTCGCAGACCGCCGACATGCCGACGGCCCGCATCAACAACGTCACCGGCGACGCCTGGGGCATCCAGTTGCTGTTCGTGGCCGACCCGTGGGGCGAACACACCGAGCAGCTGCGCGACCTGGACGCGCTGCTGGCCGACCTGGGCCGGGTCGGGGTCGCGGTGATCGCCACGCATCCCACCGGGACCCGCTGGTCGGCGAGCATCTCCGCCGACGGCGGCGTGCACATGTCTTGGCTGGCCGTCACCGACATCACCGCCTGCGAGCTGACCAGCGCCCGGCTGGCCGCGCACGTGGCCGGGCTGGCCCAGGTGGCTCAGGCGGCCCGGGTGCCGGTGCAGTCCACCGGGCCCCGGCACCGGCTGCGCTGAAACCCCGACGACCGCCCACCGGGCGGCCCGTTACGGTGTCGGCCATGCCCAAGCTTCTCGTCGAGCGTGCCATGGAACTCATGTGCGCCAACTACGTGTTCCCCGAGCGTGCGGTCCCGGCGGCGGCCGACGTCCGCCGCCGCCTGACCGAGGGCGAGTACGACGGCCTGGACGAGGCGGCGCTCGCCGAGGCGCTCACCCTGCGGCTGGCCGAGCACTGCGCCGACAAGCACCTTCGGGTACGCGTCCGCGACGCCCGCCTGCACACCACCGTCGACCCCGCAGAGGCCGACGCCGTCTACCGCGAGCACCTGCGCGTCACCAACCACGGCATCGCCCGCGTGGAACGCCTCGACGGCAATATCGGCTGCCTCGACCTCCGTGGCATCACCATGGCCGGGCTGGGCGGCCGGGCGATCGCGGCGGCGATGGAACTGGTCTCCCAGACCGAGGCGCTGATCATCGACCTGCGCCGCAACCGCGGCGGCTCACCCGACGGCGCCATCTTCTGGACCAGCTACTTCTTCCCCGACGGCGAGACCCACCTCAACAGCATCGAGTCCGGCGCGGGCACCTCGCTGCGCCAGTACTGGAGCGTGGCCTACCTGCCCGGCGAGCGCTACCTCGACCGACCCGTATACGTCCTGACCAGCGACCGCACCTTCTCCGCCGGCGAGGAACTCAGCTACAACCTGCAGTCCCACGGCCGGGCGACGCTGATCGGCGAGACCACCCGCGGCGGCGCGCACCCCACCGACCGCTTCCCCATCACCCCGACCCTGGAGATCACCGTCCCGGTGGCCCGCTCCATCAACCCGATCACCGGCACCAACTGGGAGGGCACCGGCGTCGTACCCGACATCGCCGTCCCCGCCGACCAGGCCTTCCCCACCGCCTACCGCCTCGCCCTGGACCACGTCCAGACCACCACCACCTCCCCAGCGATCCGCGACGAGGCCCTCGCCGCCGCCGCTGTTCTTGGTTGATCATGAACTTAAGGCAGTGTTCGACGGCGTGTCACTGCCATAACTTCATGATCACCGCGCGGTGGGTGGGTGCAGGCGGCTCCGGTAGTCGGGTGAGGACAGGAAGGAGGTGAGGGCGGGGCGGGCGTAGGGGGCCAGGTCGAGCGACAGGATCTCGGCCGGGGGCACGAATAGCATGGCGCGGCCTTCGCCGAGCACGACGTCGGACTGGCGGGCGGTGGTGCGGCCGTGGAAGAGGTAGCCGTACAGCGGGCTCTGCGGCATCGGGCCCTCCCAGAACAGGGCCAGCTCGGCGACGCGCAGGCCGGTCTCCTCGTACAGTTCGCGGTGGGCGACCTCCAGCGGCCGCTCGCCGGGCTCGGCGACCCCGGCGGGGAACGCCCACTGGTTCGGGAACGTCGGCGCGTGCTCGTCGCGCTCCTGCAGCAACAGCGCCCCATCGGCGTCGACCAGCAGCACCCCGGCCACGAACGTCCGCATGGGCGGGGATCTTAGCCACGTACGACTCCCGGCAGGGGGCCGTCCTCCGGGCCGTCGTGGTGGCATCCAGCCCGTGCCGCAGTACATATCGCAGCCGCGGTTCACATCTATTTTGATGTGGCCACATCAAAATAGATGTGGCCGTGCCGGGACCGCTGTCAGTCGGCCGCCGCCACGCCCGGCCGACCGGGCCGATGCCGGCGGAGGACCCGTTCGAGTCGCGGCCGGGTCTGTCGGCGTAGCCTGGCCCGGGTCGGGGGAGGGGTGCCGGTGCGGGCGGATGTGATCACCACGTTGCGGGCGGCGGGCTGCGTGTTCGCCGAGGACGAGGCCGAGCTGCTGATCTCGGCGGCGGCCGGGCCGGCCGAGCTGGAGGAGATGGTCGCGCGCCGGGTCGCGGGGCTGCCGCTGGAGCACATCGTCGGCTTCGCCGAGTTCTGCGGTCGGCGCATCGCCGTGGACCCGGGCGTGTTCGTGCCGCGCCGGCGCACCGAGCTGCTGGTCGAGGAGGCCGCGCGCCTCCTGCGGCCGGGGTCCGTGGTGCTGGACATGTGCTGCGGGTCGGGCGCGGCCGCGACCGTGCTGGCCGCGCAGGGCGGCATCGAGGTGCACGCCACCGACATCGAACCCGCCGCCGTGGCCTGCGCCCGGCGCAACGTCGAACCCCTCGGCGGCCACGTGTACGAGGGCGACCTCTACGAGCCGCTGCCGGACTCGCTGCGCGGCCGGGTGGACGTGCTGGTGGTGAACGTGCCGTACGTGCCGACGGACGCGATCGCGCTGATGCCGCCGGAGGCGCGGCTGCACGAACCGACGGTCGCCCTCGACGGCGGCCCCGACGGACTCGACATCGCCCGCCGGGTGCTGGCCGGCGCGGGGGACTGGCTCGCCGCGCACAGCCACCTGCTCCTGGAGACCAGCGACGAGCAGGCGGACACGGCCTGCGCCCTGTTCGCCGCGACAGGACTGACCCCGCGACTGGCCCACTGCGACGAACGCGGCGCGGTCGTGGTCGTGGGGCGAAGGACCTGACCGACGCCGGACCGCACGACAGCTTGCGCAAGGCGGGTACGGTTGCCGCGTGCCGATCGCCGCCGCCTCCCGCTGGGCTCTGACCCTGTGGCTGGCCGTGCTGTGCGCCGGTGCGGCGGCGGACCAGCCGAGCCTCGGCACGATGCTCGCCGGTGCGGCGGCCCTGCTGCTCGTCACCGCCCTGGCGGTAGCCGCCCACGGCATCGCGGGCCGCCCGTCGAGCCGGGCCGCGATCGACCTCGCGCTGCGCCAGCTGTCCAAGCACACCGGCGTGCTGCGCCAGCGCGACCCCGACGCGGCGGGCCGCCCCCGCCCCCGAGCACCCGGCTCCACCCCTCTGGCCTGCTGACCCGGCGTCATCCGGGCGCGGCCCACACGGTCCGAGTCCACGCCCCGCCGGTCGACCGACGTCCCGGCCGGGCAGCCGTACCCGCAGAGGGGTCTGTCTTCCGTGTTCGCTTCGCTGTTCCATGCCGCGCACACCGCGGTCGTCCACCTGTCCACCCTGCTCGCCCCCGTCGGCGGCGTCGCCGCGGCGGTCGTCGCCGTGACGATGCTGGTCCGGCTGCTGCTCCACCCCCTGACCAGGGCTGCCGTACGCGGTGAGCGGGCCCGCGCCGCGCTCGCGCCGCAGCTGGCCGCCTTGCGCAAGAAGCACGGCAAGGACACCGCCGCTCTCGCCCAGGCCATGACGGACCTGCACCGCGAGGCCGGCGTGTCGCCGCTGGCCGGGTTCCTGCCGATGCTGCTCCAGGCGCCCGTCTTCATCGTCCTGTACCAGCTGTTCGCCAGCACCACGGTCGCCGGGCAGGCCAACGTGCTGCTGGACAGCACGCTGTCCGGGGTGCCGCTGAGCGCGCACCTGCTCGCCCCGGCGGCGGCGTGGCTGCCGCACCTGGCCGTGTTCGGCGGCGTGGTGGCGGTGCTGACGGCGCTGGCGTGGGCCTCGTCACAGCGGGCGGCACGCCTGGCGGCGCTGCAGGCAGAACCGCCGACGGGCCTGCTGGCGGCGCTGCCGCGGGTGCTGCCGTACACGATCCTGCTCAGTGCCGTGGTGTTGCCGCTGGCCGCGCTGCTCTACCTGGTCACCTCGACGGCGTGGACGGTCGCCGAGAACGCGCTGCTGCGCCGCGGCCATCCGGTCCGGGCCGCGGCCGTGCGCCCGGCGGAGGCGTGACTTCGGTCGGACAGCCGATCGCGAGCACCGGGGCCCGTCGGTAGCGTCCTGGCGTGACCAAGCATCGGGCGAACGAGGACGACGCGACGACGATCCTGCCCAGGCTGAGCCTGCCGGCGACAGTCGAGGAACTCGCGGCGCAGGAGCGGGCGCCGGAGCCGAGGCGCTCCCGGCGTCCGGTCGTGATCGTCGTCGCCGTCACCACGGTGCTCGCCACCGCGACGGCCGGTTGGGCGCTGACCCGGCCCTCCGACCAGGTGATCCCGCAGCCCGCGGCGCTGCCCACCGCGGGCTCGCGCGGATATGTCGACGGGTTCGGCGCGGTCAGCGAGTCGGCGGAGCCACCGGTGCGGGAGTTTCCGGGCAGCCCGGCGGCCCGCCCGTCAGCGCCCGCGCCGTCGTCCGCAGCGCCCGTGCCGGGCCAGTCGCTGGCCCCGTCGGCGCTGCTGGCGGGCAGTCAGCGGTCGCTGCGCGCGGCCGACCGCCCGGACCGGTTCGTCCGGCAGAGCGGTGGCCTCGCCTCGCTGGTCAGCGTCACTCTGGCCAGCCCCGGCGGGGTGCGGCAGGCGGCCACCTTCACCGTCGCGGCGGGGCTGGCCGACAAGAACTGCTTCTCCTTCGTCGGGGTCGACGGCGGCTACCTGCGGCACCGCGACTGGCGGATCCGCCACGAGCGCAGCGACGGGTCGCCGCTGTTCCGGGCCGACGCGACGTTCTGCGTCCGGCCGGGCAAGGTCGCGGGCGCGGTGTACCTGGAGTCGTACAACTACCGTGGCTACTACGTCCACCTGCGCGGCGAGGAGCTGTGGATCGACCGGTGGCGGGACCGGGACGACCGCTTCGACCGCGAGTGTGCCTTCGCGGTCAGCGCACCCTGGGGCTGACCTGCAATTTGCATGGTCCACGCCCATCCGTAGGCAGCCGCGGTTACTTGCGTATGGCTACGTAGCGCTCTACGGATTGTCGCCACAGCCGCGCTCGGCGATCGTTGAAGGCATGGGTGGACCACCTGGGAACCGCCGAGCGACTCCCCAGCGGCACGTGACTTCGTCTCCGTGTCGCTGGGTGGATTCGCACCCCGTCGGAGGGACCCGAACGGTTTGAAGGTAACGGCCGGTCACCGCCGGCCGGAACCAGTGCTCTCGCTGAGCGGTGTGGCAGGGAGATGCGTCGTCATCCAGAGCTGGCGGCGTACGACCCTGAGGTGGGGGAGCGGCCGATCGTCGCTCCTCCACCACCAGCACGAACGACAGGCTCGATCCACCGTCGCACGGTCTGTGCCAGGGCCGCGACGGGGCCTGGGGAGGAGGTGGCCTCCGGCGCCGGCAACGGCTCCGGGGGCCGCTCATGCTTCCGCCTCGCTGCGCTCGGCTCCAGCATGAGTCGCCGTGCTCATGATTCGCTCGCTGACGCTCGCTCATGGGCTCAACCCGGCAGGTCCAGCTCCACTCCGGCCAGTTCGGCTCGGGAGTGGACACCCAGCTTGTGCAGCGAGCGCGCGACGTGCTGTTCGACGGTGCGCGGCGACAGGAACAGCATCTGGGCGATCTCGCGGTTGGTGCGCCCCTGCGCGGCCAGCCGGGCCACCTCTCGTTCCCGTGGGGTGAGGCCGCCGCCGTAGCCGGGCCGCCCGCCCCGCGCCACCACCCCGTGTTCGCGCAGCGTGTGCTGGCAGCGAGCGGCGTCCCAGCCCGCGCCCAGCCCGGTGAACACGGCTCCGGCCGCGGCCAGCACCGCCAGCGCGTCGGCGTCGCCGGGCCGTGACGCCAGTTCGCTGCGGGCCCGGCCCTCCTCGGCCTGGGCCGCCTCGTACGGGCGCGGCTGCGCCGCGAAGCCCTTCGCCGCACCGGCGAAATGCTCCACCGCCTCGGCATGGCGGTCCTCGGCGGCCAGCAGGTGCCCGCGGCACAGCTCCAGCGAGGCCTCCGCCAGCGGCGACTCCCGCCCGCGCATGCCTGCGGCGAACTCCTCGGTCAGCCCGCGCGCCTCGGCGGTCAGGCCCGCCTGGCCCAGCACGTGCACCGCGTACGGGGCCAGTTCGGCGGCCCAGTTCCAGATGGCCTTGGCCCGCACCCGGGCCACGGCGCGGCGGGTCTCGGCGACGGCCTCGTCGAGCTGCCCCCGGGCCGCCAGCACCCGGATGTACGCCCCGGATGCCGCGGCCACCACGGGCACCGTGCTGGTGTGCGGCGCGGCGACGCCCGCCGCCGCCAGGGAGGACTCGGCGGTGTCCCAGTCGCCGCGCGCCATCGCCAGCAGCCCGGTCACCAGGTGGCCCTCGACCTGCGTGGTGGGACCGTCCGGCCCGATGAACTCGGTGGCCCGGTCGGCCAGCCCGGTCCAGCGGCCCATCGACCAGTCCAGGCGCAGCATGGTGCAGCGCGCCGTGGTGGAGGTGACCGACGCGCCGACCTGCGCGGCGAGGTCGGTGGCCTGGCGCAGGAAGTCCTCGGCGGCGCGGTGGCGGCCCAGCAGGATCGTCGCGTCGGCGAGGTTCTGCAGGCCCCGCGCGACCTGCTGGCGTACGGCCAGGTTCGGGCCGCCCTCGGTGGTCAGCCGCTGCGCCACCGTCCACGCCGCGGGGTCGCCGCAGTTCATCAGCAGGGTGGCCCGGTTGGCGAGCACGGCCATCTTGATGGCGTCGTCGTCGCAGGCCGCGGCGGCCTCCTCGGCGCGTTCCAGCCAGCCCAGGTCGTGGCTGAACGAGGAGAAATGCAGCACCGGCCAGGACAGCACGGCCATCGCCCGGGCGGCCAGCGCCGGGCGTTCGTGCAGCTCGTCGACGGCCTGTTCCACTTCGGCCGCGCCCTCGGCGTACTCCCCGGCCTGGTTCATCAGCACCAGTCCCAGCTTGAGCCGCAGCTCGCCGCGGGCGGCGACGGGCAGCCGGTCGTCGGCGATGATGCGGCGCAGCAGCGCGACGGTCTGGTCGGAGCGGCGGCCGACCTCGGCGGTCTGCGCCAGCCGGATCGTCAGCCGGGTGCGCACGTTGCGGGGCACGGTCTGGTCGGCGAGCACCTCCTCCAGGGTGGCGATCGCGGCCTCGTTGTCGCCGTCGGCGATGTAGCGCTCGGCGGCCGCCTCGGCGTGGCGCATCCAGGCCTTGTGCTGGCCGGAGCGGCGGTGGTGGTGGGCCAGCCGGGCCAGCTGCGGGGCCGCGTTGCCGTGGGCGAGCGCGGCCGCGGCACGGCTGTGCAGCTCGCGCCGCCACGGTCCGGGCATCACCTCGTACACGGCGCGGGCGGCCAGCGGGATGCGGTAGCCGTAGCGGCCGTCCTCGGCCTCGGCGAGCACGGCCCCGGCCAGCACCTCGACGAGCGCGTCGCGGCCCTGCCCGGCGTCCATCCCGGACACTTCGGCGAGCAGTTCCTCGGCGACGGGTTCGTCGAGCACGGCGGCGGCTTCGGCGATGCGCCGCCCGGCCGTGGACAGCGCGGCGACGCGGGCGTTGGTCAGCTCGCGCAGCCGGGCGGGCGGGGCGAACCGGCCGAAGCCGGTGCCGTCGGGGTCCTCGCCGGGCAGGCGCAGCTGCTCCAGCACGTCCTCGATGACGCGGGGCACCCCGCCCGTCGCCGTGGCGAGCCGGGCGGTGAAGTCGGCCGGCACGTCCGGGTTGGCTCCGGTCTGCCGCCGCACCTGGCGTACGAGCTGGCGCACCTCCTCGGCCTGCAGCGGCTGGACCCGCACGGTGGCCGAGCGCATCTGCGGGGCGTACGCCGCGGCGACGCCGAGCGGCAGTCCCGGCACCGCCAGCTCCTCGGGCCGGTAGGACAGCACCAGGCACACCTCGGGCAGCGGCGCGGACATCAGCAGCGACAGCAGGTCGCGCGAGTCCGGGTCGATCCACTGCAGGTCCTCGACGACGAGGGTGACCCGGCCCAGCGAGCCCAGCAGCACGCGGATCGCCCGCAGCATCCGGTGGCGCTCCTCGGCGGGGTCGGCCAGCCCCGGCAGATCCGGCGGCATGCGATCGGCGAGTTCGGGCAGCAGTGGGCGCAGCGCGCCCAGCAGCGGGTTCAAGGCGGATGCCGGGGGCAGGTGCGGCTCGGCGCTCAGCAGCAGCCCCGTCACCGCGGCCAGCGGCAGCGGCGGCCGGATCGGCGGGCACGCGGCAGCCAGCACCGTGCCGGCGGCCTGCCGGCGCCACTCGTTGATCAGCCGGGTCTTGCCGCTGCCGGCTTCGCCCGCGACGAACAGCACTGCGGGTGGATCGGCCACAGCGTGGAGGAAGCGTTGCAGAGTCTCGTTGCGCCCGACGAACCCGCGGTCTGTCTGCACGACCGTATCTTCGCCGCTGTCGGGCATCGACGCCAAGTCGTCCCGTGCTGTGATCACGACAGCGGTGGCCCGGGCTTGTCGGGACAGTCGACCGCGCGAGCCGTGGGTAGTGTTGCGGCGCAGGGAAAGAGGAGGCGCGGATGGGCCGGGTCATCGTCATCGGGGACGTCGGCGGTTTCCCCGATCAGCTGCGAGCGGCTCTGGTCGCGGCCGGGGCGCGGAAGAAGGACCTGCGGCTGCCCGCCGACCTGACCGTCATCCAGGTCGGTGACCTGGTCGACCGCGGGCCGGACAGCTCCGGCGTGCTGCGCATCGTCGCCGACCGCCTCGACGACCAGCCGGACCAGTGGATCCAGCTGCTGGGCAACCACGAGTCGCAGTACCTTCCCGGCGGCGACCACTTCTTCCCCGAGCGGCTGTCCAAGAACGACGCCCGCCTTCTGCGCGACTGGTGGGAGGACGGCAGGCTGCGCGTGGCGGCGGCGGTGCGCACCGCCGACGGCGACGACTACCTGCTCAGTCACGCCGGCCTGACGGTCGCGTGCTGGCAGGAGCTGGGCGAGCCGGCCACCGCGGCGGCCGCGGCCCGACTGCTCGACGAGCGGCCCGAGCCGATGCTGTGGCGCGGCTTCTACACCGGCACCGACGGCAAGTCCGGGCCGCTGTGGGCCGAGGCGGGTTCCGAGCTGTACGGCGAATGGCTCGGCTTCCACACCACCGGCGGCTTCGTGCCGTTCGGGCAGATCCACGGCCACTCACAGGTCGTCGGGTTCCGGGACCGGAGCTGGCGCTGCACGGGGAAGATCCGGCAGCGGGCGACCGTCGACTGGGAGGCCCGGCACGTGCGGGTGCGCGCGGGCGGCCGGGTGCTCATCGGCATCGACCCCAAGCACGGCCGCAACGGCGCGGCGTCGTGGCGTCCGCTGGAACTGGACGGCGCCACGGTGCTCGACTTCGGGCACCGTGCGAGCGACGCGGTGAACGCGGTCGCGGGTGAGTCGCGACCCGGCCGCGGGGCGGATCGGCCGTACGACGTCGTGCTGTTCGGGGCGACCGGGTTCACCGGCGGGCTGACCGCCGAATATCTCGCGCACCACGCGCCGGAGGGGTGCCGGTGGGCGCTGGCCGGGCGTGACCCGGACCGGCTGGCGGCGGTGCGGGACCGGCTGGCCGCCGCCGTGCCAGGCTGTGCCGAGCTGCCGCTGCTGCACGCCGACAGCGGCGACCCTGAGTCGCTGGCCGCGCTGGCCGCCTCGGCCCGCGTGGTGATCAGCACCGTCGGCCCGTACGTACTGCACGGCCAGCCGCTGGTGGCCGCGTGCGCGGCGGCCGGGACCGACTACGTGGACCTGACCGGGGAGCCGGAGTTCATCGACGACATGTACGTGCGCCACCATGCCACCGCCGTCGCGTCCGGGGCGCGGCTGGTGCACGCGTGCGGGTTCGACTCGGTGCCGCACGATCTCGGCGTGTACCTCACCGTCGGGCGGCTGCCGGCCGACGGCCCGATCCGGGTCGACGGCCACGTGCGGGCCGGTGGCACGGTCTCCGGCGGCACGCTGGCCTCGGCGCTGCTGGCGTTCTCCCGGCGACGGGAGACCGCGCGGGCGGGCCGGGAGCGACGCGCGCTCGATCCCCGGCCGGCGGGCAGGCGGATCCGCACGCCACTGGGCGGGCTGCGCCGGGTGCACCCGGACAGCGGGCTCCAGGGCTGGTCGGTGCCGCTGCCGACGGTCGATCCGCAGATCGTGGGCCGGTCAGCGGCGGCGCTGGAGCGGTACGGGCCGGACTTCGCCTACACCCACAGCGCGGCGGTGCGCCGCCTGCCGGTCGCGCTGGCCGGGATCGCGGGCGCGGCGGTGCTGTTCGTGCTGGCCCAGCTCGGGCCGGTGCGGCGGTGGCTGATGCGGCGGCTGCCGAGCGGGCAGGGGCCCAGCCCGGAGCAGCGGGCGAGGAACTGGTTCAGCGCCAGGTTCGTCGGCGAGGGCGGGGGCCGCCGGGTGGTCACCGAGGTGTCGGGCGGCGACCCGGGTTACGGCGAGACCGCCAAGATGCTCGCCGAGTCGGCGCTGTGCCTGGCCTTCGACGCGCTGCCGCCGACGTCAGGGCAGGTCACCACGGCCGTGGCGATGGGTGACGCGCTTGCCGCACGACTGGTCGAGGCCGGGTTGCGGATCAAGGTCGAGCAGGTCTGAGCACGACCGCACGGCCCGCCGAGGCCGGAAACGGACAGTGGCCGCCGGGCTGATGCCCGGCGGCCACTGTCACGTACTGCGGATCAGCTCAGCTCGACCGGCATCCGCCGGCGGCGGGCCATCGTGAACACGACGACGCCGAGCGCCACGAGCGCGCCGCCCACGCCGGCGATCAGGCCGACCTGGACACCGGTGACCGGCAGGCCGCCGCCCGCGTGCGCGATCTTCGCCTCGTTGTTGGCGTTGTTCGCGTCGCTCCACGGCTCCCAGCGGCCGATCGGGGTCAGCGTGGACACGCCGTCCGCGCCGCTGTCGCCGGTGATCTCGAACTTGAAGTCCAGCGTGTACGTCTCACCGGCGCCGAAGAAGTAGCTCTGGTTCCAGCAGTGGTAGTACGTGTACCCGGGCTTGGAGCCCCGGCCCTCGTAGCCGTCGCCGACCTTCTCGATCGCCTCGCACTGCTTGGGCACGCCGACCAGCTTGGCCCACTCCGGCACGGTGATGCCGAACATCAGGATCGGCTCGCCGGAGCTGACCGAGTTCGACGAGCTGGGACCGGTGTTCTTCACGCCGAGCTTCGCCGTGACGGTGTCGCCGACGCCGCCGGCCAGGTCCGCGCCGATCGCGGCGAGGTCGAACGGGGTCTTGATGTTCCAGCTGGAGTCGGCCCAGTTGTCGCGGGTGTCGATCTCGACGACGCGGGCGGTGCGCTGGCTGGGCAGGGTGGCCGGGACCAGCTTCAGGTGCTTGCCGGAGCCGCGCTCGGCGAAGCCCATCCGGGTGCGCGCCTGGGCGGGGAGGTCGTCGCCGACGTCCACGATGGAGGTGCCCCGCTCGAACGTCGAGGTGTCGGCGGCGATGCGGCCCTGGAACCCGCCCTCGATCTCGACGGCTTCGTTGGGGCCGAGCCCGCCCTCGATGGGCAGGGTGCAGTAGACGTGCGTGCCCTGGGCCTCGTCCCAGACGGCGTACTCGCACTCCTCGTACTCGACGGGCGTGATGCCGTGGGTGAAGCTGAAGGTGAAGCTCAGCGACGGCGCGGCCTTGTCACCGACGTTGCCGACGACCATGGGCATGGACACGTCGTCGCCGATCTTCGCGTCCTGGTCGTACTTGCCCTGGTCCAGGACGATCAGGTCGGCGCCGCTCTTGACGGTGACCTTGGTGTTGACCGTGTACGGCTCGTTGTCGGCCGACGACGTGGTCACCGGGACCTCGGCGGTGGCGCCCTCGGTCGCGCCGGCCAGCGGCTGCAGCAGCACGGAGATGATGCTGTCGACGCCGCCGTCGGCGAAGGCGCAGGTGGCGGTCTTGTCGGCCACCTTGCACTTCTCGCCGTCGGGGCCGGGGAAGGAGACCTTGGCGATGCCGTCGAGCGCGGTCAGGTCGAGGACGACCTTGCCGTCGGTGACGTCCTCGCCGAAGACGTACAGCGGGTAGACCTTGCCCGGTGCGCCGCCGGCGCCCATGGTCAGGTCGTCGAACTGGGCGCCGAAGTAGCCGGCGGCGTGGGCGGGCGCGGGGGCCAGCGCGATGGCGGCCACGGCGGCCGCGCCGACGGCCAGCAGCCGGCGGGGGATGGGCAGTCTCATGGGGTGTTGCGTCCTCCCGTGACGATGATCGTGCCGCCGCAGGATACGCAGAGCGTTTCACGTTCGCTGACCCGTCGGTCAGGCTATGGCCGGTCGGTGGCGGCACTCGTCCCATCGGCCGACCTGCCGTGTCGTGGAGCATCGGCATGAACCGGTTCAGCCGAATGTTCGCGGCTCGGGATGTGCGGGCCGAAGGAGGCACCTTAACCGGTTGCGTCCATCGGTGCATCAACCTATGCTGATGCCGACGCTTGTAGGGAGCCGTCGGGCTGCGTCATACCGATTCCTCGTGTCCGTCCCCCGCGTCGGCCGTGCCGGCGGGGCTGCTCCCTCCGAGGTGAACATGAAGAGAAAGATCGCGCTGGCCGCCGCGTCCCTGCTGGCGCTGGCCGCCGCCGTGGTGGCGTTCAGCCAGCCCGCGCAGGCCGCCACCGGCATCCGCGTGTCCAACGGCAAGCTCGTCGAGGCCAACGGCACCGCCCTCAAACTGCGCGGCATCAACCACCCGCACGCCTGGTACGCCACCCAGACCAGCTCCTTCGCCAACATCAAGGCGGCCGGGGCCAACTCCGTGCGCGTGGTGCTGTCCGGCGGGCGATGGACCACCAACACCGCCTCCGACGTCGCCAACGTCATCTCGCTGTGCAAGACCAACAAGCTGATCTGCGTACTGGAGAACCACGACACCACCGGCTTCGGCGAGCAGAGCGGCGCGGTCAGCCTGGACACCGCCGTGAACTACTGGATCAGCATCCAGAGCGCGCTGACCGGCCAGGAGAACTACGTCATCCTCAACATCGGCAACGAGCCGATCGGCAACAACGCGGTCACCCCCAACTGGACCGATGCCACCAAGAGCGCCATCCAGCGACTGCGCAACGCCGGGTTCCAGCACACCATCATGGTGGACGCGCCGAACTGGGGTCAGGACTGGTCGTTCACGATGCGCGACAACGCGCCGAGCGTGCTGGCCGCCGACACCACCGGCAACACCATCTTCAGCGTGCACATGTACGGCGTGTTCGACACGGCCGCCGAGGTGACCGCGTACGTCGACTCGTTCACCAGCCGCAACCTGGCGCTGTGCGTGTGCGAGTTCGGTGACAACCACTCCGACGGCAACCCCGACGAGGACACCATCATGGCCAAGACCCAGTCCGCCGGGATCGGCAACATGGGCTGGTCGTGGAGCGGCAACGGCGGCGGCGTCGAGTACCTGGACATGGTGACGAGCTTCAACCCGGCCCAGCGCAGCAACTGGGGCAACCGCTACATCACCGGCAGCAACGGCCTGTCCACCACCTCGACGCAGGCGACCATCTACAACACCGGCGGCGACACGCAGGCTCCGACGACGCCGGGCACCCCGACGGCGTCGAACGTGACCTCGTCCTCGCTGTCGCTGTCGTGGTCGGCCTCGACCGACAACGTGGGCGTGACCGGCTACGACGTGGTGCGGGTGTCGGGTTCGACGGAGACGGTGCTGGCCTCGCCGAGCGCCAACTCCGCGTCGTTGACCGGGCTGTCCGCCGGTACGCAGTACACCCTGGCCGTGTACGCCAAGGACGCCGCGGGCAACCGCTCGACCCGCTCGAACACGGTGACCGTGACCACCTCGGGCACCGGCGGCGACACGCAGGCCCCGACGACGCCGGGCACCCCGGCGGCGTCGAACGTGACCTCGTCCTCGCTGTCGCTGTCGTGGTCCGCGTCGACCGACAACGTGGGCGTGACCGGCTACGACGTGGTGCGGGTGTCCGGTTCGACCGAGACCGTGCTGGCCTCGCCGAGCACGAACTCGGCATCGCTGACCGGGCTGTCCGCCGGCACCCAGTACACCCTGGCCGTGTACGCCAAGGACGCCGCGGGCAACCGCTCGTCCCGCTCGTCCACGGTGAGCGTGACCACGCAGACCGGCGGCGGCACGGGCGGCTGCACGGCCACGTACACGATCACCAACCAGTGGCCCGGCGGCTTCGGGGCTAACGTCACCGTGACCAACGGCGCCACCGCCAGCACCAGCTGGGCCGTGACCTGGACGTTCGCCAACGGACAGACCATCACGCAGATCTGGAGCGCGGTGGACACCGCCAGCGGCGCGAGCCACACGGCGCGCAACATGAGCTACAACGGCAACCTGGGCCCTAACGCGTCCACGTCGTTCGGGTTCAACGGAACCTGGAACAACTCGGTCAACGCGGTGCCCACGCTGACCTGCACGCGTAGCTGACGCTCGCTTTGCGAACAGCTGAGCCCGTCCCGTGTCCGCGGGGCGGGCTCAACTGTTTAGTTCCCGACATAGCCTTTCTCCACGCGTATTGGGGAAATTAGGGCTTATTTGGAAACACCCGCGTGTAAGAGCCTGAAATATGCATTCCGCTCGTTAGCCTGTCGCACTGTCAGCGGACACCACACGAGCAGGAGGCTTTCACGCTATGGGTCATCGGAGATCGCTGCCCGTCGGTGCGGCGCTGATGTCAGGAATCCTGTCGATCGCCATGCCCGGCCCGGCCGCGCACGCCGCCTCGCCGCCGACCGCGCCCACCATCACCGAGCCCGGCGCGGACAACACGCTGGTCAGCGCGGCGGACGTGCACATGGAGGCCGCGCCGTTCAGCGACCCGGACGGCGACGCGCACCTGTGCAGCGAGTGGGAGATCCTCACCGGCGGCGAGCGGATCTGGGCCAGCGGCTGCACCGGCGGCGTGCTGCGCAACCACATCCACATGGGCGACGGCGTGTTCGAGAACTCCCACGCCGGCCGCGGTGACCTGATCCCCGACAAGGACTACGAGCTGCGGGTCCGGTTCAAGGACAGCAGCGGCGACCCGGGCACCGAGTGGAGCGCCTGGACCGAGCGGCCGTTCCGCACCGCCAAGGAGCTCAAGCCGCGGCCCGACGCGCCGGAGTGGGTGGTCAAGCAGGACGGCTACAAGGTCGAGGAGGTGGCCGGGGGCTTCTCGCTGCCGGTCAACATCGCCATGGTGCCCGGCCACGTCGCCGACCCGAGCAAGCCGATGTTCTACGTGACCGAGCTGTACGGCAAGATCAAGGTGGTCAAGGCCGACTACTCGGTGTCCACCTACGCCGACGACCTGCTCAACTACGACCCGTCCAAGGTCTTCCCGGGCAGCGGCGAGATGGGCCTGGCCGGTCTCGTGATGGACCCGGCGTCGGGCGACCTGTTCGCGTCCATGGTCTACAAGGACGGCAGCAACTACTACCCGAAGGTCGTCCGCTTCCACAGCACCGACGGCGGCAAGACGGCCGCGTCGAAGAAGACGATCCTCGACCTCGACGACGAGCCGCAGAGCGCCTCACACCAGATCTCCAACCTGAGCATCGGCCCGGACGGCAAGCTCTACGTGCACCTCGGCGACGGCTTCGAGCCCGACACCGCGCAGGACAAGGACTCGGCCCGGGGCAAGGTGCTGCGGCTGAACCTGGACGGGTCGGTGCCCAGCGACAACCCGTTCTACAACGACGACGACGGCATCAGCGCCCGCGACATGATCTTCGCGTACGGCCTGCGCAACCCGTTCGGCGGCGGCTGGCGGGCCAGCGACGGCCAGCACTACTCCGTCGAGAACGGCCCCGGTGCCAACGACCGCCTTGCCCGCATCACCAAGGGCACCGACTACGGCTGGGGCGGCAGCGTCAACGACATGAAGAAGAACGCGCTCTACTACTGGGAGCGCACGCACGCGCCGGTGAACATCACGTTCACCGAGCAGAGCGACCACCACGCGGGCGGCTTCCCCGAGGACAAGTGGGGCCACGCGTTCGTCTCCGAGAGCGGCCCGACGTACGCCACCGGCCCGCAGGAGAAGGGCAAGCGCATCGTCGAGTTCTCGTTCAACGGCGACGGGTCGGTCTCGGCCCCGAAGACGCTGGTCGAGTACAACGGCGGTGGCAAGACCACGGTCGCCGGCCTCGCCGTCGGCCAGGACGGCCTCTACTTCACCGGCCTGTACCCCGACAGCGGCGACCCGACGAAGGCCGGCGCGAAGATCTACCGGGTGCGCTACGCGCCGCAGCAGGCAGCGTCCCCGGTCATGATCTACGGCGACCGCGACTTCAAGGGCTCCTTCCAGGCGCTCGGCGCGGGCGTGCACGACAACGCCGCCGGTGAGCTGGGCTCGGTCGGCAACGACAAGATGAGCTCGCTCAAGGTCGGCCCTGGCTACCGCGTCGTGGTCTGCCAGGACGACACCTCCCAGGGCCGCACCAACGCCCTGAACCTCGGCGCGTGCCGCTACTACGGCCCCGGCCAGCACGAGTTCGTCGGCACGGACCTCAACGACAAGGCGTCGCTGATCGCCGTCCTGGGCGGCCCGGCCAAGGGCAAGGGCGTCACGGCGTACACCGGGACGAACTTCTCCGGCGACTCCCAGGGACTCGGCGTCGGCGGCTTCGAGGCCAGCGTCGGCGAGCTGAACCAGGTCGACACCGATACCAGCTCGATGAAGGTGGCCACCGGGCACGAGGCGCTGGTCTGCCAGCACGACCGCGACGCGGGCGTCAACAGCGGCCAGGTCGGCCCGTGCCGCTACTTCACCGCCGGCGACCACGCGGCGATCGGCGACAACTTCGAGGACAACGTGCACCTGATCGCGGTCGGCGGCCCGGCCGTGACCGTGTACGAGGGGGCCGCGCTGACCGGCGTGTCCCAGCAGTTCACGCCCGGCATCCACCAGGCATGGCAGGGCAACCTGAACGTCGTCGGCAACGACGCGATCACTTCGTTCCGGGTGGAGCCGGGCTACCGGTTCGTGGCGTGCAGCAACGACGGCAAGAACTTCTCCAATAAGGGCGACCTCGGCCCCTGCCGCACGTTCGGCGCGGGCGACCACACGCTGCAGGGCAGCACGCTCGACAACAAGATCTCCCTGATGGCGGTGCTGGCCGGGCCGAGCAACGGCGCGCGCATGACGGTCTACCGCGACCGCGACTTCAAGGGCGTCTACAACAAGTACGGCATCGGCATCTACGAGTCGGCGGAGATCGGCCCGGTCGGCAACGACAAGATCAGCTCGCTGAAGGTGGCGGCCGACCACGAGGCCGTGGTGTGCCGCCACGACAGCGCCAAGGGCGAGGCCGACATCAACCCGTGCCGCCTGTACGTCGCCGGCGACCACAAGTACGTCGGCGCCGACCTCAACGACGACATCTCCCTGGTCGCGATCTCGAAGTGAACCCTGCTCGAAGCGTCGCCGGCCCGCGGGCCGGCGGCGCCTCGGCGTCCTGCGCGACAGGACACGACGCCCGCCATGACCGTGCGCCCGGTCGGCCGCCTCCGCGCCTCGGCCTTGGCGGGTGCCTACCTCGCGTTGCGGCTACATCTATTTTGATGTGAGCACATCAAAATAGATGTAGCCGTGTCCTCGACGATCCTCTGCCGGCCGCCGTACCTGCACAAGATCGCTCAACCTGCCCGGCATCTGTGCGTATCTTGCGCCCGCTTACCCCCACCTGCCTGGCAAGTCGAGCGATCTTGGTGCGCCGCGCTCGGGCCGGGCGTGCCTCGGGCGATCCCGACAGCGCGCGGCGTCACCGGAGGCCGAGGAACTCCGGGGCGGCGAGCAGGTTGCGGGTCAGCTCCTCGACCAGGGGAGACTGCTTGCCGCGGCGGGTGATCAGGCCGATGTAGCGGGTCGGGGCGGGGGCGCGCAGGGTCAGCACCGACACCCCGGACGGCGGCCCGGCCAGCGCGACCGATGGGATCAGGCCGATGCCGACCCCGGCCGCGATCAGCGACACCGCGAACCCGTAGTCGGTGGTGCGGCACGAGACGTTGACCTCGAAACCGGCGATCGCAGCGTATCCGTCGAGCAGTTCGCCGACGCTGACGCAGCCCTGCACCCACCGCTCGCCGGACAGCTCGGCGAGGTCGACCTCGCCGAACCCGGCCAGCCGGTGCCCGGCGGGCACCACGATCCGCATCGGATCGTCGAGCAGCGGTGTCCAGGCCAGCCCGGACCGGTCACCCGGCCGCACCGGGGGAGGGCCGTCGAAGTGGTACACCAGCGCCAGCTCGGCCCGGCCCTCGCGGACCAGGGCCAGGCTCTCCTCGGTCTCGCTCTCCAGCACCGTCAGCTCGGCCCGCGGGTGCGCGGCGGCGAACCCGGTCAACGCCGGCGGGAGCAGCAGCTGCCCTCCGCTGATGAAGGTGGCGACCGCCAGCCGCTCGGCCCGGCCCTGCGCCAGCCGAGTGATGCGCTCCTGCGCGTGGACCAGCTCGGCGAGCACCACGTCGGCGGACTCGACCAGCACTCGGCCCGGGTCGGTGAGGGTGGTGCCCCGAGTGGTGCGCTCCACTACCGGCGTGCCGAGGCTGCGTTCCAGGGCGGCGATCTGCTGGGACACCGCCGACGGCGTGAGAAGGAGCGCCGCCGCCGCGCCGCTGAAACTGCCGTGTTCGGCCACCTCGCGCAGGATGCGCAGCCGCTGTACGTCGATCATTAGAACCTCTGTAAGCCGCGTAAGGAAGTCATCACTACCGCTAACAACTCTAGCGCGCGAGGCTGAAGACATGAAGCGTCAAGCCTGGGTCCTGCTGGCCGCGATGTCGGTGCTCTGGGGCATCCCGTACCTGTTCATCAAGATCGCGCTGACGGAGCTGTCGCCGCCGGTCGTCGTACTCGGACGTACGCTCATCGCCGTGGCGGTGCTGCTGCCGCTGGCGTACCGGCGGGGCGCGCTGGCCGCGCTGCGCGGGCGGTGGGCCGCGATCGGGGCGCTGTCGCTGCTGCACGTCGTCGCGCCGCAACTGCTCATCACGTACGGCGAGGTCCACATCAGCTCGTCGCTGACCGCGCTCCTGCTGGCCTCGCAACCACTGGTCATCGCCGTGCTGGCCTTGCGCTTCGACGCCTCCGAGCGGGCCGGCGCCCGTAAGCTGCTGGGGCTGCTCGTCGGCCTCGTCGGCGTGGCCGCGGTGGTCGGCTTCGACCTCGGCGGCGGCGACGGCCTGGAACTGCTCGGCGCGGGCCTGGTCCTGCTCGCCGGGGTGTCCTACGCGGGGGCCACCACGCTGGTGAAGAAGAAGCTGTCGGACGTGCCGCCGCTGGGTGTGGTCGTCGGCACCACCGGCATCGCCAGCGTCCTGCTCCTGCCCGCGGGCCTGCTGTCGGCCCCCGCGACCCTGCCCGGCCTGGAGGCCTCGGCCGCCGTGCTCGCCCTCGGCCTGCTCAGCACCGCCCTGGCGTTCCTCGTCTACTACAAGCTCATCGCCCTGGCCGGAGCCGGCTCCGCCGCCCTGGTCTCCTACACCAGCCCCGCCGTCGCGGTCGGCCTCGGCGTACTCATGCTCGCCGAACCCCTCACCCCCGCCACGGTCCTCGGCTTCGCCCTCATCCTCCTCGGCTCCTGGCTCTCCACCCGCAAGGCCGCCCCGAAGCCCGCCCCCGACCGCAGCGTCCCAGCCATCCGCCACCCCGCCCTGTCGCGTTGATCATGAACTTATGGACGTGCTGAACGGCGTGTCGCCACCCTTAACTTCATGATCGATCAGGCTCCTCACCCGCGCTGGATGAGAAGCCTGATCGATCACGGAGTCAGGGCACCGACACGCCGTCGAACACGTCCATAAGTTCATGATCGACGCGTCGAAGGGGTAGGGGTCAGGCGGTGCGGGCGGCGGCGCGGGCCTGGTGGGCGGCGCGCTTGTCCTCGAAGCGGGAGGCGGCGGTGTTGAGTTTGGCGAGGACCTCGACGAGTTCCTCGCGGATGCGCTCGCCCTCGGCGGACAGGCCGGTGCGCTCCAGGACCTTGAGCTGGCGCAGCACGGGCATGACCACCTCGTCGTGGTGGATGCGCAGGTCGTAGATGCCGGCCATGGCGATCTGCACCGACTTGCGGCCGAAGTTCTCGATGGTGTGGCCGGGCATCTGGAACGACTTGACCACCCGCAGGATCGCCTCCATGGTCGCGTTGGGGACCAGGTCGAACGCGGCCATCAGCAGGTTGCGGTAGAAGAGCATGTGCAGGTTCTCGTCGTTGGCGACCTTGGCCAGCAGCGCGTCGCAGATCGGGTCGCCGCTGACGCGCCCGGTGTTGCGGTGCGCGACGCGGGTGGCGAGCTCCTGGAAGGAGACGTACGACAGGGAGCCGAGCACGTCGGGGTGGTCGGCGGTGAAGCCGGTCTCCATGTGCGTCATGCGGGCCCGCTCCAGCGCGATCGGGTCGACGGCGCGCGTGGTCAGCAGGTAGTCGCGGATCGCGGTGCCGTGCCGGCCCTCCTCGGCCGTCCAGCGGTGCACCCAGGTGCCCCACGCGCCGTCGCGGCCGTACAGCGTCGCGATCTCGTGGTGGTAGCTGGGCAGGTTGTCCTCGGTGAGCAGGTTGACGATCAGCGAGGTGCGGGCGACCTCCGACAGCTTCGACTGGCTCGGGTCCCAGGCCTGGCCGCCGAGCGGGCCGTCGAAGTCGCTGCCCTGGCTCCACGGCACGAACTCGTGCGGGAACCACTCCTTCGCGGTGGCCAGGTGGCGGTTGAGGTTGGTCTCCACCACCGGCTCAAGTTCGCGCAGCAGTACCAGGGTGTCGGTGGTTTCGGTCGTCAACGCAGTCCTCCTGAGATGGGCTGGTAACTACGGTACCGTAACCTACGGCACCGTAACTAGTCCTCGTCCTCGGAGTCTTTTGCCTGCTCGGGGGCGGGGGCGGTGCCGCCGAGGTGGGCGGGCAGCCACCAGGAGTCCTCGGAGCCATGAGGTTTGTCCGGATACTCCTGCTGTGCCCGGTCCAACAGCTCCTGCATCCGCCGGTGCAGCTCGGCTGTGACGATGTCGGACTTGTCCCGCTTGCTGGGATACATCGGCTCGCCGACCAGGATCTTCACCGCCACGTGGCGCTGGTAGAGCTTGCGCGGCCGCCCCTTCGTCCACAGGCGCTGCGGGCCCCACAACGCCATCGGGATCAGCGGCACCCCGGCGGCCGCGGCCATCCGCCCCGAACCGCCCTTGAGCTCCTTGACCGTGAAGGACTGGCTGATCGTCGCCTCGGGGAAGACGCCGATGACCTCGCCCTCCTTCAGCGCCTCCAGCGCCGCCTTGTACGACGACAGCCCCGCCTCGCGGTCCACCGGAATGTGATGCATCCCACGCATCAGCGGACCGGCGATCCGGTTGGCGAAGATCTCCTGTTTCGCCATGAACCGGACCAGCCGCTTCGACGGCTGCGCGGCGAACCCGCACAGGATGAAGTCCAGGTAGCTGATGTGGTTGCAGGCGATGACCGCGCCCCCGGTGGTGGGCACGTGCTCGGCTCCCTGCACGTCGATACGCAGGTCAAGAACGCGAAATGCGGTCTTCGCGAGGGCGATCACGGGCGGGTATACGCGGTCCGACATGGCGTAACAGTAGAGCCCGCGCCCGGACGCTCCGACGGCGCGGCAGCCCCCACAGCGTCAGCGCGGCCGCCGCGAGCAGCAGCCCCGCCCCCGCGAACGCCGGGCCCGGCCCGTACGCGGCGGCCAGCGCCCCCAGCGCGACCGACCCCGCTGCCGCGCCGAGTTGCAGCAGCAGCGACTGCACCGACAGCACCGTGGCCCGCTCCGCCGCCTCGACCCGGTCGTGCAGCAGCCGCCCGATCGGCGCCACCGCCGCCCCCAACCCCAGGAACATCAGCAGGTACGCGGCACCGGCCGCCACGACGCCGATCCACCCGTCCAGCGCGGCCGTGCCGGCGAGCCCGCCCAGCGCCAGCGCGGCCAGCACCGTGCCCGCACACGCGGCCCGCCCCGGCGAGCCGAGCCACCTGGTCAGCGGCACCCCGAGTGCGCTGCCGGCCGCGTCCGCCGCGAAGCCGACCGCCGCGACGAGCGCGTACGCCAGCACGCCGCGGCTCGCCCCGCCCGACAGCACCGCCATCCACGCCGGGGTCAGCAGCTCGATCACCGCGAGCCCGGTCCCCGTCGCGGCGGCCACCAGCAGCACCCGCACCAGCACGTGATCACGCCCGGCCAGCCGCAGCCCGGTGGCCACGGTCGCCGGGACCCCGCGCAGCACCGCCGCGAACCCGGGCCGCGGCCCCCGCACCTCGGTCATCGCGAGCAGCACCACGAGCAGCAGCACCAGCTCGCACACCGCCGCCAGCAGCACCGGCACAGCCAGGCCGGTCAGCGCGCCGGCCGGCCATCCGCCGAGCAGGCCCGTGGCCGAACCGTCCGATGCGGTGCCGGGCCACAGGAACGGGATCAGGCCGCCGCCGAGCACCCCCAGTCCGAGCGCGGCCGACGCGGCCATGCCGCCGCGGGCCAGCCCCGGCCCGAGGTCGGCGCCACGTCCCTCGACCGCGTGGACCGCGTCGACATACCAGGCCTCGGCCGGGCCGGAGGACAGTGCGCGGGCCACCCCGCGCAGCACCGCGGAGACGACCAGCAGCCACACCGCCCCGGTCAGCCCGAGCAGGGCCAGCCCGGCCAGCCCGGCTATCGCGGAGGCGGCTAACACGGGCCGTCGGCCGAGCACATCGGACAGCCCGCCGGTGGGCAGCTCCAGCACCACCACGGCGACCGAGTACACCGCGCCGATCGCCGCGATCGCGCCCAGGCTGAGGCCGCGATCGAGCAGCAGCAGCACCAGGGGAGCGGTGTAGAGCCCGGCGGGCAGCCAGGTCAGGAAGGTGATCGCCACGTAGCGGCGCCGTGCCGCTGCTGCGGTGATCACGCGGCGTCCCTCGGCAGCCCGGACACGACGATGCTGACCGGGCGCGCGGCCGGGTCGGCGGCGTCCTGCGCGACGAGTTCGTCGACGTGCGCGTAGAACCGGTCCCAGAGGGTGTTCACCGATTCGGGAGTGAGCCGCACCAGCAGGTCGCCGATGCCGGCGGCCTCGACCCACGCCGCGGGCAGCGAGCCGAGCGCGGCCTCGTATCCCTCGACGTCCCTGATCAGGATGTCGACCTGCTGGCGGCGCATCACGGCGGACGCCTCGCGGCCCTCGGCGGTGGCGGCCATGGCCGTGGCGCTCCACTCGTTGACCCGGTGCACGGCCTGCCAGCGGCGCGCTCGCGGGTGGCCCGGGTCGCCGGCCTCGGCGATGAACCCGTACTGCGCGAGTTTGCGCAGGTGGTAGCTGGTGGACCCGGTATCGGTGGCGAACCGGTGCGCCAGCTCGGTGGCGGTCGCGGGCCCGTGCTCGCGCAGCGCCCCCAGCAGTCGCGCGCGCAGCGGATGCGCGAGCGCCTTGAACTCCTCGACCTCGCCGACCCGGCGCACGCCGTCACTCTGACTCATGCCCCGCACGGTACCAATGCAGAAATTTCTTTGCAAACATAATTCTGCATGTCCGCTGATCATCTGAGTTGCCAGGCAGGTGTGCGTATCTTGAAGCCGCATACCGCCATGTGCCCGGCAAGTCGGACGATCTTGGCCAGGTGGGCGCGGCCGCGCCTGCGCGGGCGGGCCGCGGCGCGATACGGTGGCTGCGGGATCCGTGAGACAGGGGAGGTGGACGTGGCCGTCGTGGTCGCGATCAGCGGCTCGCCGTCACCGACCTCGCGGACCGCGCGGGTGCTGGCCAACGTGGCGGGCGCGCTCGACGCCGAGATCGACACCATCGCCGTACGCGACCTGCCCGCCGAGGTCCTGCTCGGCTGCGACCCGTCGCACCCCGTGATCCTCGACATCGCCGAGCGCCTGGCCGCGGCCGACGGCGTAATCGTCGCGACGCCGGTGTACAAGGCCGCCTACAGCGGCATCCTCAAAGCGCTGCTCGACCTGCTGCCGCAGTACGCCCTCGCGGGCAAGACGGTGCTGCCCCTGGCCACCGGCGGCACCGTGGCACACGTGCTGGCCATCGACTACGCGCTGCGGCCCGTGCTGACCACCATGGGCGCGACCCACGTGCTGCCCGGCTACTTCGTGCACGACCAGCTGATCAGCGACGGCCCCGACGGCGACGTCGTCATCGCCGAACCGGCCCGCACTCTGCTCGACGGCGTCGTCGCCGCCTTCGCCGCCGCGCTGACCCCGAAGGTGCGCGCCTAGGGCTCCCGCCGCCAGTCGTCCGATACACAGGTGGTGCGGCGCAAACCCGGTCGACGGAGACGGGGCGGTGCTGGATCATCCAGGCCATGACAGTGCCGACAAGGCAGATCCGGGCGCTGCACGACGACGAGACCGTCACCGTCTACCAGGCGTACCGGCCGGAGATCGGTGATGCCGCAGCCGGGCTGGGGCGCTTCCCGGACTGGTACCGCCGCGACCGGATGACCTGGATCAAGCCGTCCTTCCTGTGGATGATGTATCGCTGCGGCTGGGCCACCAAGGAGGGCCAGGAGCGGGTGCTCGCCATTCGTCTGCGCCGCGCCGGCTTCGACGCCGCCGTACGACAGGCCGTGCCGAGCCATCACGACCGCGACGTGTACCCCGACCAGGCGACCTGGCAGCGGGCCTTGAAACGCTCCCCGGTGCGTGTGCAGTGGGACCCCGAGCGCGACCTGCACCTGCGCCCGCTGACGTACCGCGCGATCCAGATCGGCCTGTCCGGCACGGCGGTCGACGGCTACGTCGATGACTGGACCGTCGCCATCACCGACGTGACCCCGCTGGCCCGCGAGATCCACGCCCTGGTCCAGTCACGAAACCTGCCCCAAGCCACCCTTCTGCTGCCCGACGAGCAACCCTATGAGCTGCGGATCTAGATGATTTGTGGTCGCTGGAGCGACAACAAATCATCTAGATCCGTTCGCGGCGGCCGCCACAGCGGCGCGATGCTGGAGAACTCCGCCTACGGCGACGCCGTTGGCGGGAGCGGACTCTAGAAGTCGTACACCGTCGTCGGCACTCCTGCGGCGAGCAGCGTCTCCCGCACGAGCGGCTCGATGCGCTCCCAGCGGCCGCCGGCCAGGCCGCAGCCGATGCGCGGCATGTGCACGGACGCGCCGAGCCGGGACGCGTGTCCGGCGAGGGTACGCAGGCAGGACTCGACGGCCTCGTACCGGATCGGCGGCCCGGAGCTGCCGGTCTTGATGCCGCGCTGGGCGACCATGTTCGCGACCCAGGTGTCCGGCAGCACCTGCACCAGGCGCACCGCGCCGAGGCCGAAGTCGTTGCGGGCCCGCTCGCGGTGCCAGCGGCGGAAGTCGCGTTCCGGTTCCGGCCACCGCCGGGAGATCGCCAGCACGAAGCCCTTGCCCCAGCCGCCGATGTCGTTGCACACGTGCGCGATCACCTTCGGGCCTTTGGCCTGCGGGCTGGTCGCGTCGCCCTTGACGATCATCAGCGTGGTCACGGTGGGCATCATGCCGCCGGGGTGCGACACCGGTCGACCGAAATCGTGACGCGCGGCGGGCCCGCGCTGGGCGACACTGGCGGGCATGTCACCTCGCAGCGTCACCGACCTCGTCACCCTCGCCGAGCGCGGGCGGCGGGTGAAGTATCTGATGTTCTGGGGGCACCAGCCGAACACCGACGGGAGCATCGGCCCGAGCTGCCTGAGCCAGTGGTGGGAGGCCCCGTTCACGGTCGACGGGCTGAGTTTCGCGACCGCCGAGCACTACATGATGTGGCGCAAGGCGACCCTGTTCGGCGACGCCGACGCCGCCCGGCGGGTGCTCGCGGCCGGCCACCCGCAGCAGGCAAAGGGCGTCGGGCGCGAGGTCCGCGGGTTCAGCCAGGCCGTCTGGGAACGGGAGCGGTACGCGATCGTGGTGGCGGGCAGCGTTGCGAAGTTCGGCCAGGACGAGGCGCTGCGGTCCTACCTGCTGTCCACGGGCGAGCGGGTGCTGGTCGAGGCCAGCCCGGTCGACGCGATCTGGGGCATCGGCCTGTCGGCCCGCGACGGCGACGCGTGGCACCCACAGCGCTGGCGCGGCCTGAACCTGCTCGGGTTCGCGCTGATGGAGGCACGCGAGCAGCTCGCGTCCGGCTGAGGCACCACGCTGCGGGGTACGCGCCGGACGACGTATCCTCGCGCGATGTGCGTCTCGGCTGATCTGGCGGACTTCCGCGGCACGACCGTCTACGCGGGCCGCCGCAACCACCCGGTGCACGGGCGGATCGAGGTGTTCGGCTACCAGAACACCGCGGTGAACCTGGCATCCGGCCCGAACGCGATGCTCCTGCACCTGCCCGGACGCGACCTCACCCCGGACAGCTTCATCGACGTCGGACGCCACCGCGACGTGCTGGACCGGATGCTCGACGCGGTCGAGGGCGGCGCGGTGGCCGCCGACGGCATGGCGTGGATGGACGGCCCCGTCCCGCGGGCCCACGTCTTCGACCACGACGTCTACACGGTGGTGCTGGCCGACGACCCGATGGCCGTGTACGCGGCGCTGGAGCGCGTCCCACGCCACCGGCGACCGCCGGTGAGCCCGGAACTGTTCGAGTTCTACGCGCTGGCCTTCCCCCGCCACACCATCGCGCTGTGCTGCTTCGACAACCGCGACGCGCTACGGGCGAAACCGCTGCTGCTCTGGTACGAGCCGATCGACCCGGACCGGATCGTGCTGCCCGCCGTGGACTGCCACACCGGCGGCGTGCCGCTGCTCGGCAGCCCGGTGGAGCGCGACCACGTGGTGATCTTCGGCGTGGACGAGGCCGACGTCGCCGAGGACTGGGGGCGCAGCCCCGACCACCTGTACAGCGCGGTCATGGACTGGCCGCGCGACCTGCGGCACCGCCTGCGCGAGTTCCTGCCCGACCGGATCGTCGCCGCCGGAATCGACGGCCTGGACCGCCCGGACCTGCTGGCCAACGGCGACTTCGGCATCGACCTCGCCGCCCTGCTCGCCGACGAGGGCCTCACCCGCCTCGACAGCCTCCACCTCGTCACCCCCTGACCCCGACCCTCCACCCTGGAGCGGGTCAGGACGGGAAGGCGGGGAGGTGGCGGTCGCGGGCGGAGATGAGGTGTCGGCGCATGGCGTCGGCGGCGGCGTCGGCGTCGCCCTTGGCGATGGCGGTGGCGATGCGCTTGTGCTCGCCGACGGTGTCGCCGGTGCCCGCAGACGGGAAGTAGATCCGGTGCAGGTGCAGGTGGGAGTGCAGCCGGATGATGGACTCGCGGAGCAGGCCGCTGCCGGAGACCTCGGCGACGAGGTCGTGGAAGCGGGCGTCGAGCGCGGTGAACGCGGCGTGGTTGCGGTAGCCGTCGCCGGCCTCGACGGCGGCGGTCGCGGCGGCCTCCTCGCGGACCCGGCGGCGCTGCTCGGCGTCGGCGTAGGTGGCGGCGCGGCGCGCGGCGGCGGGTTCCAGCAGCAGCCGCATCTCGAACAGCTCGTCGAATTCGGTGCGGGTGAGCAGCGGCGTCGTGGTGTAGCCGGACATCGCCCGCTTGCGCACCAGCCCGTCGGACTCCAGGCGGGCGAGCGCCTCCCGGACGGGGGTGGGGGAGACTTCGAGGGTACGGGCAAGACCGTCGATGCTCACCCGCTCGCCGGGAGCGATCGCATGCTCCATGATGAGGGTCTTGAGCGACTCGTAGACGTCATCGGTCAGCGTGAGCCGCTGCGCGGGCCGGATCCGGCCGGAGATGGGCGTAGTGGCCATCGGACACCCCTTGACTGTCACCGTCGTGAGCGAGTACACCTTACCGATACGGCAATGATATAGGATCTATGATTCTTATGGACGTGACAGGGGGCAGAAACGTGCGGATCGACGCGCACCACCACCTGTGGACCGCCGACTACGCCTGGCTGGCCGAACCCGGCCTGGAGCCGCTGCGCCGCGACTACACGGTCGAGGACCTGCGCCGCGAGCTGCCCACCGGCAAGGTCGACGCCACGGTGCTGGTGGAGGCCGGGCGATGCCGGCTCGACGAGACCGTGGGTTTCCTGGCGCTGGCCGCAGACACCCCCGAGATCGCGGGCGTGGTCGGCTGGGCCTCGCTGACCGATCCGGACCTGCCCGGCACCATCGCCGCGCTGCTCGACGGGGCCGGCGGCGACCTACTCGTCGGCCTGCGCGACCAGGTCCAGGGCGTGACCGACCCCGGCTACCTGGCCCGCCCGGACGTACGCGGCGCCCTGCGCGCGATCGGCTCCGCCGGGCTCACCTTCGACCTCGTAGTGCGCGAAGACCAGCTGCCCGCCTGCGCCGCGGCCGTCGCGGCGGTGCCGAACACCATGTTCGTGCTCGACCACCTGGGCAAACCGCGCATCACGCCGGACGGGCTGCGCGAATGGCGGGACGCGGTCGAGCCGCTCGCGGCGTGCGACAACGCGGCGGCCAAACTGTCGGGGCTGCTCACCGAGGCCGGTCCGGGCTGGACGGTCGAGGCGATCGCGCCGTTCGTGGAGACTGCGCTGGAGCTGTTCGGCCCCGACCGGCTGCTGATCGGCTCGGACTGGCCGGTCTGCGAGCTGGTCGCCTCGTACGCCGACGCGCTGGCCGCGGTCGGTTCCTGCCTGTCGGGGCTGTCGCCCTCGGAGCGGGCCGCCGTGGCGGGCGGCACCGCGATTCGCACCTACGGTCTGGAGATCAATCAATGAAGTTCATGCGGGTCGGCGCCCCGGGCGCGGAGAAGCCGGTGCTGCTGTCCGGCGGCCGGCACTACGACCTGTCCGGGATCACCGGCGACATCGACGGCGCGTTCCTGGCCGGGGACGGCGTCGACCGGGTCCGGGCGGCCGTGGCGGAGCTGCCCGAGATCGACGTGACCGGCCTGCGGGTCGGCGCGCCGGTGGCCCGGCCGGGCGTGGTGCTGTGCGTGGGGCAGAACTACGCGGCGCACGCGGCCGAGTCCGGCGCGACGCCGCCGACCACCCCGATCGTCTTCTACAAGGCCCCGAACAGCGTCGTCGGCCCGTACGACGAGGTGCTGATCCCGCGCGGCTCGACCACCACGGACTGGGAGGTGGAACTCGCCGTGGTGATCGGGCGGCGGGCCCGCTACCTGGAGTCGCCCGCGCAGGCCCTCGACCACGTCGCCGGCTTCGTGCTGTCCAACGACGTGTCCGAGCGCGACTTCCAGCTGCACCAGTCCGGTGGGCAGTGGTCCAAGGGCAAGTCCTGCGAGACGTTCCAGCCGCTGGGCCCGTGGCTGGTCACCCCCGACGAGATCGCCGACGTGCAGGGCCTCGGGCTGCGTTCGTGGGTCAACGGCGAGGCCCGGCAGGACTCGAACACCAAAGACATGATCTTCGACGTGGCGTACCTGGTCTGGCACCTGTCGCAGTACACGGTGCTGGACCCGGGCGACGTGGTGAACACCGGCACCCCGCAGGGTGTGGCGCTGTCCGGCCGGTTCCCGTACCTGACCGCGGGCGACGTGGTCGAGGTCGAGATCGACGGCCTGGGCCGCCAGCGCGCCGTCATGGGCCAGGCCTGACGAGGCGGTGACCCGGGGCGGTGCGGGCGGCGGCGTCCCGCACCGCCCCCGTTCTTGTGTGTACTGCACGACAGTTTGCGGGACAGCAGGACTTGTGCTCGTTGCGTAACCTCTGGCGATCGGCTGTTCACAGAGAGCGGGGGCCACATGAGACGGTTCAGCATCGCCGCGGGCGCGGCGACCACCATCGCGGCGCTGGTCGCGGCGCAGCTCGGCATGGTGTCACCGGCGGCTGCGGCCATCGGTTACGCCTCGATCTACTCCAGCGACCTGACCCGGGAGCTGCGGATGGCCTGCGACGGACCGTCGCATGTCTTCGGCACGGGCGGGCGCGGGCACACGAAGTCCGACTTCGACGGCGACTACTCCGAGGACATCGTCACCTTCGGGGTCAACCAGACCACGGGCAACCGGGTGGTGGTCGTCCAGCTCACCGGGCTGCGGTGCGTGTTCTACGGGCCGGCGGCCGGGCTCGACTCCATCGTCTCCATGACGGCGGGCGACATCGACCACGACGGCTTCGACGACCTGGCGTTCGGCCTGGCGGGCCAGACCGCGGGCGCCGGCGGCGTCTGGGTCGTGCCCGGCCACCCGTCGGGCTTCGGCATCTCCTCCTCGGAGTACTGGGACCAGGACACCGCCGGTGTCCCGGGTCAGCGCAACGCGGGTGACGGCTTCGGCTCGGCGCTGGCGCTCGGCGACATCAACGACGACGGGTACGCCGATCTCGCGGTCGGCGCGCCGGGCGAGCAGGTGAGCACGTACGCGGGCGAGGGCGCGGTGACCGTGCTCTACGGCTCCGCCACCGGCCTGACCGCCACCGGCTCGCAGCGCTTCCACACCAGCCTGTCCACGGTGCCGGGCACGCCCGCCGGTCCCGGCGAGAACTTCGGCCGGGCGCTGGCGATCGGCGACGTCACCAATGACGGCAACGGCGACCTCGTGGTCGGCTCCGCGGTCGGCGGCGGCAACGTCATGCTGCTGAAGGGTGCGGACACCGGGATCACCACGACCGACGTCGACGCCTTCACCGGCGCGGAGGTGTCCACGGCGAACGTGACCGTTCACGGCTTCGGCACCCGGCTGCTGGTCGCCGACGTCACCGGCGACGGCTTCGGCGACATCGTCGCGGGCACGCCGGACAGCGACGTCAAGGGCAAGGCCGGGGCCGGTGCGGTCGTCGTGCTGGAGGGCAGGGCCGGCGGCGTCCAGGCGACGGGCAAGCAGCTGCTCGTCCAGGGCAGCACGGCCGGCATCCCGGGCACCCCGACCGCGGGCGACCGCTTCGGGGCGTACGTCGCGGCCGGTGAGCTCACCGGCACCGCACCGGTCGACCTCGCGATCGGCGCACCGGGCGAGGACATCGCGGCCCAGCCCGACGCCGGTGTCATCGCGATCGTGCCGGGTCTGGCCACCCTCGGGGTGGGCGCCACGCAGATCAGCCTGTCCTCGATCAACATGGGCTCGCAGCCCAACGGCGAGTTCGGCCTGTGGCTGGCCGTGCTCGACCGCTGGCACAACAACGCCCAGTTCGACCTGGTCGTCGGGCTGCCCGGCGCGTCCGGCGGCACGCTGCCCCAGAACGGCACCATCTACGCGTTCGAGGGTGTGCCCGGCGGGCAGCAGTACGACGAGCTGATCTCGGCGCACTACGTCCAGACGCCGACCGACGTCGTCCTGCAGCGCCTGGGCACGTCCTGACGCACGGCTGAACGAAAGCGGCGCGGTCCCCGATGTGGGACCGCGCCGCCGCTGTTTGCGGACCCGCCGGTCAGCGGACCAGGCGCAGGCCGCTCATGCCGCCGTCGACGGCGAGCGAGGTGCCGGTGGTCGCGCCGGAGCGCGGTGAGGCCAGGTAGGCCACGGCCTCGGCAACCTGGTCGGCCGTGACCAGGCGGCCGGTGGGCTGGCGGGCGGCGAGCTTGCGCTTCTCCTCGGCCGGGTCGTCGGTTCCGGCCAGCAGCCGGGCCACCCAGGGCGTGTCGACGGTGCCGGGCGCGACGCTGACCACCCGGATGCCCTCGCCGACCAGATCGGCGGCCATGGCCAGGGTCAGCGCGTGCACCGCGCCCTTGGTCGCCGAGTAGACGGCCCGGTTGACCAGGCCGGCGGTGGCGGCGATCGAGGAGATGTTGACGATCACGCCGCTCTTCGATCCGCGCAGGAACGGCAGCGCGGCGCGGCTGGCGCGGGCGATGCCGACGACGTTGACGTCGAGGCAACGTTGCCATTCGTCGTCGTCGGCGTCCTCGACCGTGCCGACGGCGCTGATCCCGGCGCAGTTGACGAGGATGTCGAGGCTGCCCAGGCCGCCCACGACCCGGGCCATCGCCTCGTCCATCGGCGCGGTGACGTCGGCGGTGACGGCCAGGTGCCGGCCGCCCTCGGCGGGGGTGCGGTCGAGCACGGCGACTGCCGCGCCCCGGTCGGCGAGCAGGTCGGCCACGGCCGCGCCGATGCCGGACGCGCCACCGGTCACCGCGGCCACCAGGCCTGCGAACTCAGTCATCTTTCCACTCCGGGCCGTCGGGGAAGCTGTAGCGGAGCAGGGACTCCTCATGCATCCTGGCTGAGAACCCGGGTGCTTCGGGAGCGGCGTACCGGCCGTTCACGATGCGGACCGGGTCGGCGAAGTGCTCGTGCAGGTGGTCCACGTATTCGATCATCCGGCCGTCCAGGGAGGCGGCCACCGACGTGTAGTCGAAGAACGACAGGTGCTGCACCAGCTCGCACAGGCCCACCCCGCCCGCGTGCGGGCAGACCGGCTTGCCGTACGCCGCCGCGAGCAGCAGGATCGCCAGGTTCTCGTTGACGCCGCCGACCCGGGCGGAGTCGATCTGCACCACGTCGATCGCGTCGGCCTGCAGCAGCTGCTTGAACATGACGCGGTTGTGCACGTGCTCGCCGGTGGCCACCCGGATCGGCGTGCCGCCGGGCCCGGCCTGGGCCAGTCCGGCGCGGATCGCGGCGTGGCCGAGGATCTCGTCGGGGCTGGTGGGCTCCTCGATCCAGTACGGGTTCAGATGTCCCAGGGCGCTCACCCAGCCGATCGCCTCGCCGACGCCCCACCGCTGGTTGGCGTCGATGCCGATCGGGAAGTCCGGCCCCAGCGCCTCGCGGGCCGCGGTGAACCGGCGCAGGTCGTCGTTGAGGTCCGCGCCGACCTTGAGTTTCACCATGGAGAACCCGTCGGCCACCGCACGCAGCGCCCGCCGGGTCACCTTCGCGTCGTCGTAGCCGAGCCAGCCCGCCGAGGTGGTGTACGCCGGGAAGCCGGTGGCGGCGAGCTGCGCGGCCCGCTCGGCGCGCCCCGGCGCACGTTCAGTGAGCAGGTCGCGGGCGGCTTCGGGGGTCAGCGCGTCGGTGAGGTAGCGCCAGTCCACGCAGTCCACGATGGTGTCGGGGGACAGGCTGGTCAGGTAGCGCCACAGCGGGAGTCCCGCCCGGCGCGCGGCCAGGTCCCAGGCGGCGTTGAGGACCGCGCCGGAGGCCAGGTGCATGACGCCCTTCTCCGGGCCGAGCCAGCGCAGCTGGGAGTCGTGGGTGAGGCGGCGGCCGAACTCGCCGAGGTCCAAGGTGTCCAGATCCTGGCCGACCACGTACGGTCGAAGCGCTTCGATCGCCGCGGCGCAGACGTCGTTGCCCCGCCCGATGGTGAAGGTGAAGCCGTGCCCGTCGGTGCCGCCGTCGGTGAGCAGTTCGACGTAGGCGGCCGAGTAGTCGGGGTCCGGGTTCATCGCGTCGGAGCCGTCGAGGTGGCGGGAGGTGGGGAAGCGGATGTCGCGTACGCGCAGATCAATGACCTTCATCGCGCCCCGCCCCGGGGTGGGCTGTGGTAAGTCGGCATGTGCTTGGCTCCTTCCGGCTACATCCTGGATCCTATAGGATCTAGCCTCAAGAGCAAGATGCCGGCCGGGGAGGAGTGCCCACGCGGTGAAGATCGCGCTGTTCGTCACCTGTCTCAATGACGCACTGTTCCCGCAGGCCGGGATAGCGACGGTGACGGTGCTGGAGCGGCTCGGCCACACGGTCGCCTTCCCCGCCGCTCAGTCGTGTTGTGGCCAGATGCACGCCAACACCGGCTACGCCGCGCCCGCGCGGCAACTCGAACGCCTCACCGAGACCGCCTTCGCCGGCCACGACGTCATCGTCTCCCCCTCCGGCTCCTGCGTCGCCCACCTGCGCGCCCACACCACCCTGCCCGTCTACGAACTGTCCGAACTGCTCATCGACGTCCTGGGCGTCACCGACGTGGGCGCGACCTTCCCCCACCGCGTCACCTACCACCCGACCTGCCACGGCCTGCGATCCCTGCGCCTGGGCGACCGCCCCACGACGCTGCTCCGCGCAGTCAAGGGCCTGGAACTCGTGGACCTGCCCGAACCCGAACAGTGCTGCGGCTTCGGCGGCACCTTCGCCCTCAAGAACGCGGCCGTCTCCGGCGCCATGCTCGCCGACAAATGCACCAACGCCGCCCTCACCGGCGCCGAATACCTGGCCGCCGCCGACAACTCCTGCCTGGCCCACATCGGCGGCGGCCTCGCCCGCCACCCCACCGCCCCCACACCCATCCACTACGCCGAAATCCTCGCCACCACCGGAGCCCCCTCATGACCCCGCTCCCGCCCCACTCCACGGCGACGATCGTGCGTGAACCGCGGGCATGGCACGCACTGTTCGGACGTATGGGCAACAGGTCACGCAAGATTGTCTTGATCATGGAGGGCGGGGCGCGGGGTGGCGAGGAGGGGTCTGGTGAGTAGGGATCTGCCGATCGTGGCGATTACGCCGTTCCCTGTCGCGGCGGAGCGGGAGCTTGCCGACGGGCAGTTGCGGGCGAATCTGGGACGGGCCACGCGGACCATTCGGGACAAGCGGGCGCGGGTGGTGGCCGAGGTCGCCGACTGGGAGCCGATGCGGCAGCGGGCCGCTGCCGTCAAGGACGAGGTGCTGGACAACCTGGGTGAGCTGCTCGGGCGGTTCGAGGCGGCGGCGGTGGCGGCCGGGGCGACGGTGCATCACGCAACCGACGCTGCGCACGCGAACGCGATCGTGACCGAGCTGGTCAAGGCGCAGCGGGCCGAGCAGGTTGTGAAGATCAAGTCGATGGCGACGCAGGAGATCGGACTCAACGAGGCCCTGGAGGCCGCCGGGATCACGCCGGTCGAGACGGATCTCGCCGAGCTCATCGTGCAGCTCGCCGACGACACGCCGTCGCACATCCTGGTTCCGGCGATCCACTACAACCGCAGCCAGATCCGGGACCTGTTCGCGCGGCGCATGCCGGGGTTCACCGCGACGTCGGACGAGCCGGCGGTGCTGGCGGGGGCGGCGCGGGAGTATCTGCGGCGCACCTTCCTGGCGGCGCAGGTCGCGGTGTGCGGCGCGAACTTCGCGATCGCGGAGACCGGGTCGCTGGTGATCGTCGAGTCGGAGGGCAACGGGCGGATGTGCCTGACGCTGCCGGAGACGCTGATCGCGGTCGTCGGCGTGGAGAAGCTGCTGCCCCGCTTCGCCGACCTCGGCGACTTCCTGCGGTTGCTGCCGCGTTCGTCGACGGGGGAGCGGATGAACCCGTACACCTCGATCTTCACGGGGGTGACGCCGGGCGACGGGCCGCGGCGGCTGCACATCGTGCTGCTGGACAACGGCCGCACCCAGGTCGCGCAGGACCCGGTCGGGCGCGCCGCGCTGCGCTGCATCCGCTGCTCGGCCTGCCTCAACGTGTGCCCGGTGTACGAGCGCGCGGGCGGCCACGCGTACGGCTCCGTCTACCCCGGACCGATCGGGGCGATCCTGTCCCCGCAGCTCACCGGGCAGGACGCGGGGTTCAACAAGACGCTGCCGTACGCCTCGACGCTGTGCGGGGCCTGCTACGACGTCTGCCCCGTGAAGATCAACATCCCGGAGATCCTGGTGCACCTGCGCCAGACCGGGCCGAAGCCGGCCGCCGAGCGGGCCGCGATGTCGACCCTGAGCTGGGTGATGCGCGACCGTCGGCGCTGGCGCGCCGCGCTGCGGGCCGCCCGCACCGGGGCCGCGCCGCTGCGCGCCCTGACCCGCCGCCGGGGCGGCACACTGCGGCGCGCGCCGTGGCCGCTGTCGGCCTGGACCGCGTACCGCGACGCGCCGCTGCCCGCGGCGGAGTCCTTCCGAGACTGGTGGAGGCGCACCCATGAGCAGGCATGACGTAACGGTCGGGGCGTGGGCATGAGCCTTGCCGAACTGTTCGCCGAGCGCGCGGGAGACTACCGCGCCGGGATGCACCACTGCACCGAGGACGAGCTGCCCGAGCTGCTCGCCCGGCTGCTGGCCGGAGCGTCCAAGGTGGTCCTGCCGCCGGGACTACCCGCGGCCTGGACGGCGGCGCTGTCCGCGCCCGCCCTCCGCGACGGTCCCGCTGTCGGGCACGTTCCCGGCGATCCGGCCGAGGAGCGCGCCGCGCGGAGTCCGAACGGTTCGGCGGGAACGGCCGATGCGGTCGGCGAGGGCCTGCTGACCGCTGCCGACCTGGACGAGCCCGGCCTGTCCGTGCTGACCGGGTGCGTGGTGGCGATCGCGGAGACCGGCACCATCGTGCTCGACGCCGGGCCGGGCCAGGGGCGGCGGCTGCTGACGCTGGTCCCGGACCACCACGTCTGCGTGGTACGCGACGCGCAGATCGTCGCCGACGTGCCCGACATGATCGCCGCGCTGCCCGATCCGACGCGTCCCCTGACGATGATCTCCGGACCGTCGGCGACCAGCGACATCGAACTCAACCGGGTTGAGGGCGTGCACGGGCCGCGCCGCCTCGACATCGTCCGCGTCCACTGAACCCGGAAAGGCAACCTCTCATGAGCAATCCGCTCGGCGGCTCCTCCGTCGCGGTCAGCGCGCTGGGCTTCGGCGCGGCGTCCATCGGCAACCTCTACCGGGCCGTGTCGCCGGAGCAGGCCGCGGCCACCGTCGAGGCGGCCTGGCAGACGGGCGTCCGCTACTTCGACACCGCCCCGCACTACGGGCTCGGCCTGTCCGAGCAGCGCCTCGGCCGCTTCCTGGCCACTCGCCCGCGCGAGGAGTACGCCATCTCCAGCAAGGTCGGCCGCATCCTCGTCGACGATCCGGATGGCGAGGGCGACGACATGGCCAACGGCTTCGCGGTGCCCGCGACCCGGCGGCGGGTGTGGGACTACAGCGCCGTCGGGGTGCGCCGCAGTATCGAGGAGAGCCTGGCCCGGCTGGGCCTGGACCGCCTCGACATCGTGCTGATGCACGACCCGGAGGAGAGCCCGGAGCCCGAGCGGGCCCTGCGGGAGGCATACCCCGTGCTGGACGGGCTGCGCCGGGAGGGGGTCGTCGGCGCGATCGGCGTCGGTTCCAAGGACCCGGCGACCCTGGCCCGCTTCGCCGTCGAGACCGACGTGGACGCGCTCATGGTCGCCGGCCGGTACACGCTGCTGGAGCAGCCCGCGCTCGACGACATCCTGCCCGCCTGCACGGCACGCGGCATCTCGGTGCTCAACGTCGGCGTGTTCAACAGCGGCCTGCTGGCCGTGGAATGGCCCGACGAGACCCGGCCGTACGAGTACGGCACCGCCCCCGCCGACATCCTCGCCCGTGCCCAGGGCATCGCCACCGCCTGCCGCCGCCACGGCGTGACCCTGCCGCAGGCCGCGCTCGCGTTCGCCGCCGCACACCCGGCCGTCGCCTCGGTCGTGGTCGGCGCGGGCAAACCCGAGCACGTGCACCGCAGCGCCGAGTGGTTCGCCCTGCCCACGCCGCCCGCGTCATTGTGGTCCGAGCTGGTCGCCGAGGGCCTGCTGCGCCCCGACGCCCCGCTTCCCGCATGACGTACCTGCACCTCGACCTCGACAGCGGCGGCCAGCACACCGACCCGGAACTCGGCTGGGGCGGGCCGCTGCACGCACTGTCCATCCTGCACAAAGCCCTGGACGGGCCGGTCGATCCGGCCGCCGCCAGGCTGCCCGTCGCGCTGGTCACCAGCACCGTCGGCGGATTGGGCGCGGTCGGCACGGCCCGAGTCGCGGCCGTCGGCGTCTCGCCGCTGTCCGGCGGGGTCGCCGAGACCCGTGCGGAAGGCCCCTATGCGGCGGGTATGCGCGCCGCCGGGGTCACCGGCATCAGCCTGACCGGGGCCGCGGATCAGCCGTCCTACGTCGTCGTCGAAGCCGGACGGGCCACCGTGCTCCCGGCGGGCGACCTGTGGGGCATGGAGACCGGGCAGGCGACCGAAGCGCTGCTGGCCCGGCACGGGAGCGACGCCGCCGTCGCTGTGATCGGGCCCGCGGGCGAGGCCGGGACGCGCTACGCCAATGTGCTCACCTGCGGCTCGTTTCCGCTGCCCCGGCTCGGTTTCGGGGCGGTGCTCGGCGCCCGCCGGATCAAGGCCGTGGTCTGCGTGCCGTCCGGCTCCGCCCTGTGGCCGCACGACGTGCTCGCGGCGCAGGCGCTGTTCACCACGTACCGCCGGGAGATGCCGGACCACCCGCTGGCCGGCTGGCAGCTCGCGGCCCCGGGTTTCGGGGCCTGGCCGGGCACCTCGACCGAACCGGGCACGGCCGCGGTGCGCAACTTCGCCGACACCGCCACCGCCCCCGCGTCCTGGCCGGACCTGCACCCCGACCGCTACGCCGGCTTTCTGTCCTGGTCGGATGGTGGCTGCCCTGGCTGCCCCAACGACTGCGTCAAGGGGTACGCGGGCGCGGGCCTGCACCAGGAAGCCCTGGCGATGCTCGGCCCGAACCTCGGCATCGGGAACCTCGGCGTGATCCTCGCCGCCAACGCCCGCTGCCAGCAGCTCGGCCTCGACCCGGTGTCCCTGGGCGGCACCCTGGCCTGCGTGTTCGAGGCCGCCGAGCGCGGCGTGCTGCCGCCCTGGCCGGCCGCCGAACTGCCGTCGGGAGCCGGGTTCGGGGCGGCCGCGGTGCTGGTCGAGCTGGTCGAACGCGCCGCCCGGCCGGGGCATCCGCTGGGGGAGGGCGCGGCGCGGCTCGCCGCCCGGATCGGCTTGCCCGAGCTGGCCATGATCAGCGGGAACGTCGAGCTGCCGCCGTTCGACCCACGAGTGCAGCCCGGCCTGGGCCTGATGTACGCGGCCGCGCCCTTCGGCCCGCGCTACGACGCCGTCGAGCACGACCTCGACTTCGACCCGGTGCACGGGCTGCCGCACTGCTACGACGAGGCCGAACGCCTCGGGCTGTCCGTGCCCGCGTCCGCGTCCACGCTGGACGTCGCCCGCACGCTGCGCCTGGCCGACCTGTGGAGCGGCCTGGACGCGCTGCTGATCTGCCCGTTCGCGAGCACCCCGACCCGGCCGCTCAGCCTGGACCGGGTCTGCGAGCTGGTCCGGGCCACCTCGGGTCGGGCGATCGCCCCGGAGCAGGTGTTCGCCCTCGGGCGGGACCGGCTGCGCGCCCAGCAGGAGATCAACGACCGGCTGGGCGTGCCCGCCGGGACCCTGCCCGCCAGGTTCTTCGACGAACCCGTGACCACCGGCGCGTTTCGCGGCGCGGTCCTGGACCGGGCGGAGTTCACCGCCGCCGTGGAGATGCTCCGCCGCCAATGGCGCGCCGCCTGAGGCCCGGCACGCCCGGCCGGCGAGCTCCGCACCGGCGTGGCGTGATCGGTGTGAGCGCCAAGATCGTTCGAGTTGCCTGGCAAGCGTGCGTATCTTGAACGCGCTTTCGCACAGGTGCCTGGCAAGTCGGGCGATCTTCGGGGGGTCCGGTGGGGAGAGCGGTCTGGTCCTGACCGGAATGCGCGAATCGCTCGATTCGGCACGGTGGAGCGGGGGTCGTTGCCTAGGCTTACGGCATGGCTCGTACCGCCGCTGACCAGGTGCGCAGTGAGGACTTGTTCACGACCGCGCTGTGGGGATACTCCATGGACGAGGTGGACGCCTACGTCGAGGACACCGCGAGGCGCATGCGCCGGCTCGCCGCCGAGATCCAGCGGCTGTCCATCGCGGAGAACCAGCTAGGCGCCGCCCGGATCGAGATCTCCAAACTGACCTCCGAACTCGCCGAGGCGCGGCCGCTGGCCGGCGTCGGCCCCCGGGTGCAGGCGATCCTGCGGATGGCCGAACGGGAGGCCGAGACGCTGCGCCGGACCGCGTTCGAGGTGCTGCGCAAGGCCTACGAGGAGGCGCGCGAGGTCCGGCAGAAGACCGAGGACGACGCGTACCAGGCCAAGCGCGACTACGAGCTGGCGCTGGCGCACCGCCGCAAGCACGACAAGGACGAGCTTGCCGCCACGGCCCTGGCCGAGGCCGCCCCGAGTGCCGAGCCGGAGCCCGAGCCCGAGCCGCGCGAGACTGTGGGGATGCGGGAGCTTTTCGCGGTGGCGTCCGCGAAGAAGCGCCTGCCGGTGGACGAGGCGGAGAAGCACACGGCGAAGAAGCGCCTGCCGGTGGGCGAGGCCGCCCGCAAGAACATCGGCGAGCCGGAGGCGGCCGAAGCCGGGTCGGATCTGGAGTTCGCCCCAGATCTCGAAGCCGAGCGCGACGTAGAGCCGCTCCCCGCCCGGGTGGACGCCCGTGCGGCCGGCCCGGCCAAGGCGAACGGTCGGGCCGCCGGGTCGGCCACGGTGGGTGACGCTCGCGGCAAGGCCGTGGCGGCGGACGCCACAGCCGTGGCTGCCGGACCCGTCGAGGTCGCCGCGCAGCGAGACGAGCCGGGGGTCGAGGCGCACGCTGTGCCCGAGGTGCTGGAGGACGAGTACCCGGTGATCGAGGAGCCGGTGGAGCGGTTCCACAACGGCTCGAACAAGTCCCGCCGCAAGCGGGCCCGCAACCAGCGCGCCAACCCCGCCGACTCGCCGAACGCCGCCGACACCCTGCCCGCCAAGCGCCCTTGAGCCGGCCTGCGAGGCGTGAAGATCGTCGTTTGGGGTCATGATCTGCGGTCGAACCGCAGATCATGACCCCAAACAGCGATCATCAGCCGGGAACGGGACCGGCGGCCGGGTCAAGCAGGCGGAGTCAGCGGGCTTCGCGCCAGCCGCGCTTGAGGTCGCCGTTCCAGCCGCGCTTGATGTCGGCGGCGGCGTGCGGCGCTCCGACGCGGAGCACGTCCCAGTGGCGGCTCGGCTCCTCGGAGCTCTTCAGCGTGATCCGGTCACCGACTCTGACCTTGGGCTCCACCCAGCACGTCAGCATCCGGTTTCCGGATCTCAGGTCGACCTGAACCAGCGTTGTCATGCGGCGACGGTAGCAGTGATCTTGATCTAAGTCCTCCGAGTTTCAGGCCGCGGGTGGGGACTGGTTCACATTCTGTTCACGGGCAGCGCGGGCGGCCTCACGCTGCGGGTACGGTGCCGCCCGTGACCCTGTACCTGCTCGCCTTCCTGGTGATCACCGTGGCGGCCTTCGCCCAGGCCATCTCGGGCTTCGGCTTCTCCCTGGTCGCCGTGCCGCTGCTGGCGATGATCGTCGACCCGCAGCCCGCGGTGGTGGCCGCCACGATCGTGAGCTGCTGCCTCAACGCCGGCAACGCGTACGGTCACCGCAGCCACATCGACATCCGCGCGTCGCGGCGGCTGCTGCTGTGGGTGCTGGCGGGGCTGCCGCTGGGTGTGCTGGCGCTGCGGCTGCTGCCGTCGGGCGCGCTGATCGCCACGATCGCGCTGGTCACGCTGGGCTGCACGGTGATCGTCTGGCGGGGCTGGCGGATCGCGCCGAACGGCTGGAGCCTGCGCGGCGCGGGCCTGCTGTCCGGGGTGCTGACCACGGCCACCGCCACGAACGGCCCGCCGCTGGTGGCGGCGCTGCAGGCGATGCGGCTGGAGCCGCGGGCGTTCCGGGCCACGCTGGCGCTGCTGTTCGCCGCGGTGTCGCCGGTCGCGGTCGTCGGGTTCGCGCTGGCGGGCCTGCTCGGCATCCGCGCGGTGCTGGTCGCGGCGGTCGGCCTGCCCGCGGCGGCGCTGGGCGGCTGGGTGGGCAACCGGGTGTTCGCCCGGTTCGACGCCGCGACGTTCCGTCGGATGGTGCTGGGCGCGCTGGTGGTCAGCTCGGCGGCGGCGCTGGTCAAGGCCGGCGCCGGGGCGCTGTAGCCGGATGTCGCAGGGTTGGGGCAGGGTGGGTGGTGTGACTGAGCAACCGGTGCGCCTCGTCCCGTGGTCCGACGACGATCTCGACCTGCTGCGAAGGGTCAACACTCCGGAGATGAAGAAGCACCTCGGCGGTCCGGAGACCGAGGAGAAGGTGCTGGCGCGGCACCAGCGCTACCTGGCGCTGCCGCACGGGCGCATGTTCCGGGTGGCGCTGGCGGCGACGGGCGAGCCGGTCGGCACCATCGGGCACTGGGACCGGCAGTGGCAGGGCGAGCAGGTGTACGAGACCGGCTGGAGCGTGCTGCCGGAGTTCCAGGGCCGGGGCATCGCCGTCGCGGCGGCGCGGGCGCTGATCGAGGCGGCGCGGGCCGACGGGCGGCACCGCTGGCTGCACGCGTACCCGGGGGTGGACAACCTGCCGTCGAACGCGATCTGCCGCAAGGCGGGGTTCGAGCTGGTCGGGCCGTACGACTTCGAGTACCCGCCGGGCAGCCTCATGCTCAGCAACGACTGGCGCTACGACCTGCGGAAACCGTGATCGACGCGTACCCGCCAAAAAATCTTGGAAGAATTTTCCGGCGGATGTAGAGACCGGCGTCCCGGCTCCGTCCGTGAGGTGAGGGCGGGCCGACGGGGCTCGCCGGACCGGAGGGAACACCACGATGAAGTACCTGCTTCTGATCTACGGCAACCAGGAGAAGTGGGCCTCGATCCCGGCGGAGGAGTTTCCGGCGGAGATCGCCAAGCAGGACGCCTGGAACGTGAAGTACAAGGAGACCGGCGAGCTGCTGGGCGCGTACGGGCTGGCCGACGCGGCGATGGCCAAGCTGGTCCGCCGTGCCGGCGGGCAGCCCGCGGTGACCGACGGGCCCTACCTGGAGACCAAGGAGTACATCGCGAGCTTCTACCTGCTCGACTGCGAGAGCCAGCAGCGCGCGGAGGAGATCGCGGCGGACATGCCGTGGACCGACAAGGACCCCGTCGAGCTGTGGCCGGTGCTGCACGAGGCCCCGGGCAACGACCTGTGATCGTCGACCGGCGCGTCGAGGAGCTGCTGCGCGAACTCGCGCCGCAGGTCCTCGGCGCGCTGGTGCGCCGCTACGGCATGTTCGACGCCTGCGAGGACGCGGTGCAGGAGGCGCTGCTGGTCGCCGCCCAGAAGTGGCCGGTCGACGGGGTGCCGGACAACCCGCGCGGCTGGCTGATCACGGTCGGCGCGCACCGGCTGCTCGACGAGGTGCGCAGCGAGTCGGCCCGCCGCCGCCGCGAGGAGTCGACCGCCTTGGCGACGCCGCAGTCGGCGCTGGTCGGCGCGCCCGCCGACGCCGAACCCGACCGCGACGACTCGCTGACGCTGCTGTTCCTGTGCTGCCATCCGGCGCTGGCCGCGCCGAGCCAGGTCGCGCTGACCCTACGCGCGGTCGGCGGCCTGAGCACCGAGCAGATCGCCACGGCGTTCCTGGTGCCGACGGCGACCATGGCGCAGCGCATCAGCCGGGCCAAGGCGAGCGTGAAAGCGGCGGGCGCGTCGTTCGCGATGCCCGACGCCGCCGAGCGCGCCGGCCGCCTGCGGGCCGTGCTGCAGGTCCTCTATCTGATCTTCAATGAGGGGTACGCCGCCACGGCCGGCCCCGACCTCACCGCCCCGCAGCTGTCCGACGAGGCGATCCGCCTCACCCGCTGGCTGCGCCGCCTGCTGCCCGACGACGCCGAGGTCGCGGGCCTGCTCGCCCTGATGCTGCTCACCGACGCCCGCCGCCCCGCCCGCACCACGCCCGACGGCAGCCTCGTCCCCCTGGCCGAGCAGGACCGCAGCCGGTGGGACCGGGCCCGGATCGCCGAGGGCGTAACCCTGATCAGCGAGGCGCTGCCCCGCGGCCAGGTCGGCCCGTACCAGCTCCAGGCCGCCATCGCCGCCGTGCACGACGAGGCCCCCACCATGGCCGACACCGACTGGCCCCAGATCCTCGCCCTCTACACCCTGCTGGAACAGGTCGCCCCCAGCCCTGCTGTCACCCTCAACCGCGCCGTCGCCGTGGGCCACGTCCACGGCCCTCGCACGGCTCTGGACCTGCTCGCCACCCTCGATGGCGACCCGCGCATGTCCCACCACCACCGCCTCCTGGCCACCCGAGCCCACCTGCTCGAACAAGCCGGCGACCACGCCTGCGCCGCGACCGCCTACCGAGCCGCCGCCGCCCTGGCCACCAACCTCCCCGAACGCCGCCACCTCACCACCCGCGCCACCCGGAACGAAGGAAGGGCACCTTCTTAACGCTCCGCGTTGTAGAAGGTGCCCTTCCCATCTCAGCGGCTGGGCTGAGCAGGATCGTCGTGCGATTCGGCGCGGGTGTGGGCGTGTCGGCGGCGAGTGGCCAGGCCGCGCAGCGCGGCCAGGCCGATGACCAGCCAGACCACGTTGACGGCCACCGACGGCAGCGCGCGGTGCACGACGCCGTTGACCGCGAGCGCGACCGCCCCGGCGAGGTTGAGCAGCTGGTACGTCGTCCCCGCGGCGATCCGCCCACTGGACAGCAGCCCGTACGCCAGCAGCAGCGCGGCCGCCCCCAGCCAGCCCACCACCTCGACGAGCAGCTCGCCGCTCACGGCAGGGCCCCGGTGCTCATCGCGGCACCACCGCGTACGCCCGCACCGGGAACGTGCCGAAGTCGCGCACCGGAGCGGGCACCGCGTGCAGCCGGGCCCCGTGCACGGGCAGCTCGCCCAGCCCGGTCAGGTGCTCCAGGACCGGGACGCCCGCGTGCAGCAGGATCGAGTGCGCGGGCCGGGTCTTGCCGTCGGTGCAGTCGATGTTGACGCTGTCGATGCCGACCAGCTTCGCCCCTGCGGCGACCAGGTGGTTCGCGCCCTCCTCGGCCAGGTACGGCGCGGCGACGCCGTACTCGGCGGTGCGCCAGTGCCGGTCCCATCCGGTGTGCAGCAGCACCGCCTTGCCGGCCACGTCGTACGGCGCGAGCGTCTGCGCGGTGATCGCCCGCTCGGTCGCGCCGGTCAGCCGGACCACGACGACGGGCAGGTCGGCCAGCGACTCCAGGGGCAGGCCGGCCAGGTCCACGCCGCCTTCGTACCGGTGGAACGGGCTGTCCACGTAGGTGCCGGTGTTGCTGACCATGCTGATCCGGTCGATGGTGAACTCGGTGCCTTCGGCGTAGACGCCGCGCGAGTCGGCGCGGGTCAGGTGTGGCAGGATCTCCGGCCCCGGCAGCCCCGGGTAGGTGGTCATCCCGGCCTCGATGACGTGGCTCAGGTCGACCAGCCGGGTGCTCGCGCCCGCGGCAGCCTCAGCGGACGGGCCGCCCCGCGACCCCTTGTGCGCCTCGGCGAACACCTCGACGCCGGACAGCCGCACCTGGTCCACCATCAGCAGGCCGAGGTGGCTGACGAACAGGCCGGCCAGGTCGTCGGCGGTGACGTCCGGGCCGGGCACGTCCAACCGGAAGCCCTGGACCTGCAGGCCGCCGCCGTTGGAGAAGGTCACGTCCGCGTCGAAGGACGCCCGGTACTCGGTCATGTCTCCATGATCCGCCGATGTCGGCATACAGCACAAGCGACGATCTCTTCATGCGGCATGTAGCCTGACTGAATGCAGATCGACCCGCGCCGCCTCGCTGTGCTGCGCGCCGTCGCCGACGCCGGCGGGGTGCTCGCCGCCGCGTCCGTACTGCACCTGACCCCGTCGGCGGTGTCCCAGCACATCGCGCGGCTGGAGGCGGAGACCGGAGTGACCCTGCTCGACCGCTCGCAGCTCGGCGGGCGGCGCGCCGCCGGGCTCACCCCGGCCGGGCGCATGCTGGCCGGGCACGCCGCGAAGCTCGGGCAGGTGCTCGCCGCCGCGGAGCACGAACTGGCCGCGTTCACCGGGCAGGTGGCCGGGCCGGTGACCGTCGGCGCGTTCCCGACCGCGATCCGGCACCTGGTCGTGCCGGTCGCCGCCGAGCTGGGGGAGAGCGCGCCCGCGGTGGCACTGCGCATCCGGCAGTACGAGCCCGAGCCGGGGCGGGCCGCGCTGCGTACCGGCGAACTGGACCTGCTGATCACGGAGTCCGACGCGGCCGCCCTGGCCCGCGACCCGGCGGGACTGCGCACCGTGAAGCTGTTCGACGACCCGTACCGGATCGTGGTGCCCCGCCGCTGGGGCCCGGTCAGCGACCTCGACGTGCTGCGCGACCGCCCCTGGGTGGACGGCCCGCCCGACACCGCCGTGCGCCGCGTGCTCGACCGCGTCTGCGCCCAGCACGGCCTGACCCTGGACCGCCGGCACGAGTGCCTCGAATTCCCCGCCGCACTCGCCGTCGTCGCCGCCGGCCTGGCCGCCGCCGTGGTCCCCGCCCTGGCCCTGCCCGAGCAGCACCCCGCCGTACGCGCCATCACCACCCCGCTCGTCGGCGCCCGCCGCCTCGACCTGATGCATCGCCGCGGCCGCCACGAACCCAGCCCCGCCGCCCGCCTCGTCGCCGCCGCCCTCACCACCCGAGCCCACGACACCGCCCCATCCTCCTAGGAAGCCCCAGTCGCCGTGCCGAAGGAAGGGCACCTTCTTATCGCTATGTGTTGTAGAAGGTGCCCTTCCTTCGCTTGCGGCGCTGGGAGCTGCGGGGTTACGGGTTGTTGGCGAGGGTTGCGGTGAGGCGGCCGACGATCGGCTCGAGCACCTGGTACGCGCCGTCGGAGAGGTCGCCGTCGCCGCGCATGTCGCGCAGCTTTGCGAGCAGCTCGCGGGCCTCGCCGGCGGCCTCGCCGTCCCCGTCCCGGCGTAGCCGCTTCTCGATCTCCTGGACCTGCTTACGCAGCTCAGATGCCTCCTTGCCGGCGATCCCGCCCGCCCGCGCCAGCCGGTCGATCTCCTGTCGCAGCTGCGCGAGCGGGTCGGCGGGCCGGGCAGCCGACGGCTTGTGGGCGGCCGGGCGGGTCGCACCCGCCGCGTTCGGCGGGTCCACGTTGCTCGACGGCCCCACCTCGGCGGCGTTGCCGGTCGGTGCACCCGCCGAGGCGAGCACGATCAGCATGAGACCGGCCACGATGGCGACCACGGCCGCCGTGCCCCACAGCACCGGGCGCAGCCAGCGGTCGGGCCGGTCGGGGCGGTCGGACCGCACGCGCTCGGGCCGGGCCGGTGCGGGAGGTGGCACGGCCGCGACTCCGACCAATGTGCCGCGCGGCGAGGCGTTCCCGGATGGCGACACCGGCGCGGAGACGAGGGTGTCCGACAGCTGGGCCGTCGTGTACGGGTCGGGCACGATCGCCTCGCCGATCGTCAGCAGCTGCGCGGCGACCTGCTCGGCGCTGCGCGGCCGGTGCCGAGGGTCGGCCGCGGTCAGTTGCCCGGTGAGTTCGGCGAGCTGATCGGGCACCCCGGCGCGCAGCAGGTCGTCGCGGACGACGTCGCCGTCGTGCCCGGCGGGCGGGGGAGCGCCGGTGAGCATCGCGTACAGCGAGCAGCCGAGCCCGAACACGTCGGTGCGGGCGTCGACGGGGCCGCCGGCGGCCTGCTCGGGTGCCGTGTAGCCGCGAGTGCCGGCGACCAGTGACGGGTAGGCCGCCTCCTGCCAGGCGGCGATGCCGAAGTCGCAGACCTTCACCACGCCCGACGAGTTGACCAGCAGGTTCGCGGCGGTCACGTCGCGGTGCACGATGCCGGCCGAGTGCGCGGCGGCCAGCGCGGCGCAGGTCTGCACGGCGATGCCGACGGCCTGGTCGCGGTGCAGCGGGCCGTCCTGCAGCAGGGTGTGCACGCTGGGCCCGTCGACCAGCTCCATCACCACGTACGCCTCGGCGGCTTCGACGGCGACGTCGTACACCGCGACGATGTGCGGGTGCGGCAGCGCGGCGACGGCTTGCGCCTCACGCCAGAAGCGCTGCCGTGTCGCGGTGTCGGCGAACCGCGCCGGGTCCAGGATCTTCACCGCGACCGGGCGGCGCAGGCGCATATCCTGACCGCTCCAGACGGTGGCCATGCCACCGTGCCCGATCTCCTCGTCGACCCGGTACCGGGCGCCCAGCATTCGGCCCATCGTGTGGCCCTACCCGTTCCGGTGGCCCGCAAACCGGATCCGGCCGATGTCACCCGCCCGCGTCGGGAAGACGACTCTGCCGCGCCGAGGTTTAGGCGGATCTTGGGGGCTGTTTAAGGTCTCCACAAGGGAGTCCTCCGTAGCGTTCGGGGCATCGGCCGTGCACCGCGGTCACCGCCGCACGCCGCCGCCCCGCGAGCCGGGTCGCCGGCCGCGTGCGCCCCGGCAGGAACGGAGTTCACCCCATGCGAAGACTGGTCGCCTACCCGCTGATGGCGCTGGGTCTCGTGACCGCGTCACTGGCGATCGCCTCGCCCGCGTCCGCCCACGGGTACGTCTCGTCGCCGCCGAGCCGCCAGGCGCTGTGCGCGTCGGGCCGGGTCGCCGACTGCGGGCCGATCCAGTACGAGCCGCAGAGCGTCGAGGGCCCGAAGGGTCAGCGCAACTGCCACGGCGGCCTGGCGCAGTTCGCCGTGCTGAACGACGACAGCCGCAACTGGCCGGCGACGACGGTCGGTTCCTCGGTGACCTTCAACTGGGTGCTGACCGCCCGGCATTCCACCAGCAGCTGGGAGTACTACATCGGGGGCAGGCGGATCGCGTTCTTCGAGGACGGCGGCCGCCAGCCCAACGCGACCGTCTCACACCAGGTGAGCCTGGCCGGGTTCAGCGGCCGGCAGAAGCTGCTGGCGATCTGGAACATCGGCGACACCCCGATGGCCTTCTACAACTGCATCGACCTGCAGATCGGCGGGGGCGGGCCGGCCCCGTCGCCGACCGCCGCCCCGTCGCCGACGGCCCGGCCCAGCGCGTCGCCGACCGCGCGGCCGAGCACCCGGCCGACGGTGCGGCCGTCGAGCCCGGCGGTCTCGCCGTCGCCCCGCCCGACGGGCACCGTGCCCGGCGGGGCGCAGTGGGCCCCGGGCACCACCTACCGGACCGGCGACGAGGTCACCTACCAGGGCGTGCGTTACCGCTGCCGGCAGTCGCACACCTCGATCGTCACGTGGGAGCCCTCGTACTACACGCTGGCGCTCTGGCTGCCGATCTGACGAGCTTCCGGCGGGCCGTCCCCCCCCGTGCGGCCCGCCGGTCACCACTTCGCCTCCCCTCGTGCCCCGCCGTCTCCGAACAGGACACCGACGATGAGACAGTTCCGGATCGCGCTGGCCGCCGCAGCGCTCACCCTGCTGGCCGCCTGCGGCACCGCCGCGCCCGAGCCCGCTGCCTACCAGGTCCCCGCCGCGCCCAAGGCGGACACGACGTTCAACGCGACCGACGTGATGTTCCTGCAGATGATGGTCACCCACCACCAGCAGGGCCTGGAGATGGTCAAGCTGGCCCGCACGCGCGGGACCAGTGAGGAGGTGGCGATGCTCGCGGGCGCGATCGAGGTAACCCAGACTACCGAGCTTGAGGTCATGCAGGGCTGGCTGACCGGCTGGGGCGAATCGACCAGCGCGGACCACCACCCGAACGCGCACGCCTCCCACGGCGGCCTGCCGATCACCGGTGCGGACGAGATGGCGGCGCTGAAGCAGGCCACCGGCAGCCAGTTCCAGACGACGTTCCTGAACCTGCTGATCGGCCACCAGCACAACGCGGTCGAGATGGCCCGCATGGAGACCGAGGGCGGTGCCAACCAACAGGTCAAGGACCTCGCCAACCGCATCACCCTGTCCCGCACCGAGCAGATCAAGCAGATGCTGGGCATGGTCGCCGCCTGACCCCACTCCAGCCCGCAGTTTCGGGGAAAGTGCACGAATCACCGGGCCGATGGCTGCAGTTTCCCGGAAACCGCAGACAAACCCGTGTGGTACGAGGCTCCGTCCGCGCTGCCCGGCAGCAGGGCGGGTCTCGGCCTGTGTCACCGCGCGGGGCGTGAACCCGGGGGCGGGGTCTCGCCGCGCAGCAGCGCCGACAGCCAGGTCAGCTGCCGCTGGACCTGGTAGGCCTCGCCGCCTTCGTGGTGGTTGAACGGGTAGGCGTGGATCTCCCGCACGGGAGGCTCCGAGCGGCCGTTGGCCGCGCCGTAGTGGTTGTGGGCGGCGAAGACCCCGCGCGGTGGGCACACGTTGTCGCGCAGCCCGGTGCCGAAGTGCGCGGGCGCGACGGCGCGGCGGGCGAACGACACCCCATCGACATAGGACAGCGTGCGCCGGACGGCGTCCTCGGCCTCCCGGTGCACGGCGAGGAAGTTCACGATCTCGCCGTACGGCGGCGCGTCGGTGATCTCGATGGCACGCTGCAGGTCGCACAGCAGCGGCGCGGTGGTGATCAGCGCGGTGAGGTCGGGCACGAGTCCCGCCACGGCCAGTGCCACCCCGCCGCCCTGGCTGTTGCCGGTGGCGACGACCCGGCCGTCGACGCCGGGAAGGGCGCGGGCCGCATCGACGGCCCGGACGGCGTCGGTGATCAGCCGCCGGTAGTAGTAGTCGTGCGGATCCAGGATGCCCCGGGTCGCCGGCCACGGCCCGCCGAGCGCGCCGCCGTGCGGATCGGGGGTGTCGCCGCCGCTGCCGTACTGGCCGCCCTGCCCCCGCGCGTCCATCAGCAGATGCGCGTACCCGGCGGCCGGCCAGGTCAGGCGCTCGTGGGGCAGGCCGCGCCCGCGGCCGTAGCCGACGTACTCGACGACCGCGGGCAGTGGGGTGTCGACGCCCGCGGGGCGGGTGTACCAGGCGCGCACGGGGTCGCCGCCGAAGCCCGCGAAGGTGACGTCCCAGGTGTCGAGCAGGGGCAGGTCGGTGTGCACGGGCCGGACGTCGCCGAGCAGAGGGTGGGCGGCGGCCTCCTTGAGCGTGGTGGACCAGAACTCGTCGAAGTCGCCGGGTTCGGCGACGTCGGGGCTGTAGTCGCGGAGCCGGTCGAGCGGCAGGTCGAACAAAGGCATGAATCCTCCTCACCGAGGGGTCGGGCGGGACGGCGACGCGGGGGCCGCGACGGGCGGCGGGGCCGGGCTCGGGTGCGCGGGCGGTGCGGTCGTCTCGCGGACGACGAGTTCGGTGACCAGGTCGATGCGGCTGGTCGGGAGTTCGGTCTTGTCGGCGAGGTCGAGCAGCATCTGGGTGGCCGCGCCGGCCATGTCGCGCAGCGGCTGGTGGACGGTGGTGAGGGCGGGGTCGGTCCAGGCGGCGACGGGCAGGTTGTCGTAACCGATGACGGACAGGTCGTCGGGCACGTGCAGGCCGAGCTGCCGGGCGGCGCGCAGCACGCCCATGGCCTGCATGTCCGACTGGGCGAAGATCGCGGTAGGCCGGTCGGGCCGGGAGAGCAGGTCCAGGGCGTGCTCGTGGCCGGTGGCGACGTAGAAGGCGCCGTGCCGGACGAGGTCGGGGTCGACGGGGATGCCGGCTTCCTCGTGTGCGGCGCGGAAGCCGGCGGTGCGGGCGCGGCTGCACAGCACGTCGGTCGGTCCGGAGATGACGGCGATCCGGCGGTGGCCGAGTTCGATCAGGTGGCGGGTGGCGATGAGGCCGCCGCTCCAGTTGTTCGCGCCGACGGTGGGCACCGAGGCGGAGGTGGCGCTGTCGGTGTCGATGACGACGAACGGGATCGCGCGGCGTTGCAGTTGGCGGCGCTGGGGTTCGGTGAGGTGGCACTGAACGAACAGCACCCCGCGGGGGCGGCGGGCCACGACGCCGTCGAGCCATTCCTGCGGTGGGCGGTGCCGGCCCTGGAGTTGGGACAGCACGAGGTCGATGCGGGCCGGCACGGTGACCGTCTCGACGCCGCGGATGATCTCCATGGCCCAGGTGGAGTCGTACTCGTGGAAGACGAGGTCGATCTGGCCCGCGCCGGTGGGCTGGCGCTTGGCGCGGCGGCGGTAGCGGTGGCGTTCGAGGCTGGCTTCGACGCGGGCCCGGGTCAGCGCGGAGACGTCGAGGCGGCCGTTGAGCACTTTGGAGACGGTGGCGGTGGAGACGCCGACCTCGTCGGCGATGGTAGCGATGGTCACCGTGCCGGGGCCGGTGCTCGGACGGGCCTTCGTCATGTGTCGCCTCACCGCTGCCTCGGAAGTTTCGGAACCGAACTCTAAATCACGATCGGCATTTTCGGCCAGAGTGCTCGGCGATCGGGATCGTCTAGATCGATGGTCCTCACCGGAGGGTCACGCACTGCAACCGTTTGCGTCAGCACTTCCGTGCCCTTGACACGCCCCGATGGGACGCTTAAGTTGCCCGGCACAGGTAACGCAATATTTCCGAAACTTTCGGTGAAACACGAAGTGCGGCAGCCGCTGCGGGTCGGGAACCGTGCCGGGGCCGTACGAAAAATGCTTCGGCGCGAACAGGGGAGGTCTGAGGATGAGCGTGCCCGGGACGCTGGACCCACCGCGGTCCACGCCGCAGGCGGGCAAACCGCCGGCCGCCGCTCCGCCCGTTCGCGCCCGGCGGCTGACCTGGCGGCGGGCGCTGCGCCGGGACTGGCAGCTGTACTCGCTGGCGGTCCTGCCGCTGCTGTTCTTCGCGGTGTTCCGCTACCTGCCGATGATCGGCAACGTCATCGCGTTCCGTAAGTTCTCCCCGGGCGGCAACCCGCTCGGGGAGTACTGGGTCGGCCTGCGCTACGTCGAGATGTTCCTCAACGACCCGACGTTCTGGAACGTCTTCACCAACACCCTGATCCTGGGCGTGCTGAGCCTGATCGTCTGCTTCCCGCTGCCGATCGTGCTGGCGCTGCTGTTCAACGAGCTGACCAGCCGCCGGCTCAAGCGTTTCGTGCAGTCGGTGTCCTACCTGCCGCACTTCCTGTCGGTCGTGATCGTCGCCGCGATGGTGATGCAGCTGCTGTCCGTCGACGGCACGGTCAACCAGGTGGTACGGGCGTTCGGCGGCGACCCGGTCCCGTTCCTGCAGCAGCCCGAGTGGTTCCGCGCCATCTACGTGTCCTCGGAGGCGTGGCAGACCGTCGGCTGGGGCACCATCCTCTACCTGGCGGCACTGACCACGATCGACTCCGACCTGTACGAGGCGGCCCGCATCGACGGGGCGAGCCGGTGGCGGCAGACCTGGCACGTGACCCTGCCCGGCATCCGCCCGACGATGATCACGCTGCTGATCCTGAACATCGGCACGTTCATGGCGGTCGGCTTCGAGAAGATCCTGCTGCTGTACAACCCGCTGACCTACCCCACCGGCGACGTGATCTCCACGTACCTGTTCCGGATGGGGGTGCTGTCCAACAGCTTCAGCTATGCCGCCGCGATCGGCCTGTTCGAGGCCGTCATCGGCCTGACGCTGGTGCTGACGGCCAACCTGATCGCCCGCCGCGCGGTGGGGACGAGCCTGTGGTGACCGGCAAACCCCGCCGGATGCGGGTCACCCGGGGCTACCGGGTGTTCCAGGCCGTCAACGCGGTCGTGCTGACCCTCGTGGTGATCGTGACGCTGTACCCGTTCGTCAACGTGGTCGCGCGTTCGCTCAGCGAGGAGGCGTACATCCGGGCCGGGCAGGTCAGCCTGGTGCCGCGCGGGTTCAACCTGCACACGTACCGGCTGGTCATGGCCGACGAGATGTTCTGGGCCAACTACCGCAACACCGTCTTCTACACGGTCGTGGCGACCGCCGTCGCGATCACCCTGACCACCTGCTACGCCTACGTGCTGTCCAAGAAGCAGCTGCGCGGCCGCTCGGCGCTGGTCGGCGTCGCGGTGTTCACCATGTTCTTCTCCGGCGGCCTGATCCCGAACTACATCCTGGTCACCAGCCTCGGGCTGAAGAACTCGGTGTGGGCGATCGCGCTGCCCAACGCGATCAGCGTGTTCAACCTGCTGGTCATGAAGGCGTTCTTCGAGTCCATGCCGACCGAGCTGGAGGAGGCCGCCGCCGTCGACGGCCTGGACACCTACCGGATCCTGTGGCGCATCGTGCTGCCGCTGTCCAAGGCGATGATCGCGACGATGGTGCTGTTCTACGCGGTGGCGTTCTGGAACTCGTGGTTCTCGGCCTTCCTCTACATGGACCAGTCGGAGCTGTTCCCGGTCACCGTCTACCTGCGCAATCTCATCGCGGGCGCGACCGGTGCCGGTTCCGTCGGCGCAGCGGACGCGGATCTGCAAGTGGCGGCCAACATCCAGGCCGTGACGATCGTGCTCACCGTCGTGCCGATCCTGCTGGTCTACCCCTTCGTCCAGAGGTATTTCGTGTCCGGCGTGATGCTCGGGGCGGTCAAGGGGTGAACCGGATGCAAGTAGCACATTCCACTCATCGACCGGAAAGGCGATTTCTGATGGCTACCCGCTCCCGCAGACGCGTCGCGGCCTTCGCGGCCGCGCTGCTCGCCGTGTCCCTCGCCGGGTGCACCGGCGAGGAACCCACCTCCGAGGACCTGTCCGGCAACCGGGTCGGCGCGATGGCCGACTACGGCGTGAACTCGCAGTTCAAGGCCACCGAGGCGCTGAACTTCTCGATCCTGTACAACAACCACCCGAACTACCCGCTCAAGAACGAGTGGCTGTTCTGGTCCGAGCTGACCGCGCGCACCGGCGTCACGCTGACCCCGACCGCGGTGCCGCTGTCGGACTACGAGCAGAAGCGCAGCCTGCTCATCGGCGCGGGCGACGCCCCGCTGATCATCCCGAAGACCTACCCGGGCCAGGAGACGCCGTTCGTGGCGTCGGGGGCGATCCTGCCGGTCAGCGACTACCTCGACCTGATGCCGAACCTCAAGGACAAGATCGCCAAGTGGAACCTGCAGCCTGACATCGACCAGCTGCGCCAGCTCGACGGCAAGTTCTACCTGCTGCCCGGCCTGCACGAGAACGTGTGGACCGACTACTCGCTCGGCGTGCGCACCGACATCCTCGCCCAGCTCAACCTCACCGTGCCCAAGACCTGGGACGAGGTGTACACGATGCTCAAGGCGATGAAGGCCGCCTACCCGAACCAGTACCCGATGTCGGACCGGTGGAGCAAGCCCACGCCCGGCGGCTCGCTGTTCAACTACATGTCGCAGGCGTTCAGCACCAACGGCGGCTGGGGCTACCGCAACGACTACTGGGACGCCAACGCCAAGAAGTTCGTCTTCACCGGCGCCACCGACGGCTACAAGCAGATGGTCACCTACCTGAACAAGCTGGTGAAGGAGGGCCTTCTCGACCCGGAGAGCTTCACCCAGGACGACGACACCGCCATCCAGAAGCTCGCCACCGGCAAGTCGTTCGTGATCAGCGCCAACGCGCAGGAACTGGTCAACAAGTACCGGCCGACGATGGCCCAGACCCAGCCCAAGGCCACCATCGTCAAGATCCCGCAGCCCACCGGCCCGGCCGGGGAGGTCAAGGCCGGCAGCCGGCTGGAGAACGGCGTCATGATCTCCAAGAAGGCCCGGGACAGCAAGAACTTCGTCGCGATGATGCAGTTCATCGACTGGTTGTACTACTCCGACGCGGGCCAGGAGTTCGCCAAGTGGGGCGTGCCCGGCACCACCTACAACAAGGACGCCTCGGGCAAGTTCACGCTCGCGCCCGACGTCGACTACGTCAAGCTCAACCCCACCGCCACCAAGCACCTGCAGAAGGACTTCGGCTTCGGCAACGGCGTGTTCGCCTACGGCGGCACCACCGCGCTGCTGCAGTCGACGTTCTCGGCCGAGGAGCTGGAGTACCAGAAGGCGATGGACGCCCGGAAGATCCTGCCGGTGCCGCCGCCGCACCCGTACGAGGACGCCGAGGCCGAGCAGGCCACCCTGTGGGAGACGCCGCTGAAGGACCACGTCGCGCAGATGACGCTGAAGTTCATCCTCGGCCAGCGCGACCTGTCCGAATGGGACGCCTACGTCGGCGAGCTGAAGGCCAAGAACATGGACGCCTACATCGAGCTCGTCAACAAGGCGTACGACCGCTTCGCCAAGCAGCGGGGCTGACCCGAGTCCCGGCCCGGTCGCGCCTGCTCTGGGGTGCGGCCGGGCCGTTCGCACCGACGCGGAGGAACCGCCATGCGCATCCACGTGCCCGAGACCGCCTCCGGCCGGCTGTCCGACGCCTGGCGCTTCTGCGTCGGCACCGGCCGGTTCGAGCTGGCGCTGCGGCGCGACTACCAGGACTCGTTGGCGATGATCCAGCGAGACATCGGCTTCCGGCACATCCGCGGCCACGGCCTGCTCTCCGACGGCGTCGGGGTGTACCGGCCGTACGAGTACCAGGGCGCGGCCCGTACCCGCTACGCGTTCACGTACGTCGACCAGGTCGTCGACGCCTACCTGGACCTCGGCATCCGCCCGTTCCTGGAGCTGGGCTTCATGCCCGCCGCAATGGCGTCGGGCGAGCAGACCGTGTTCTGGTGGGCCGGCAACGTGACCCCGCCGCGCTCCTGGAACCAGTGGGCAGACCTGGTCCGGGCGACCGTGTCGCACCTGGTCGACCGCTACGGCATCGAGCAGGTGCGGACCTGGCCGATCGAGGTGTGGAACGAGCCCAACCTCAAGGAGTTCTGGGCCGGCGCCGACCGCGACGCCTACCACCGGCTGTACGAGGTCAGCGCCGACGCGGTCAAGGCCGTCGACGCGTCACTGCAGGTCGGCGGGCCGGCGATCTCGCCCGGGGCGGACGACTGGCTGATCCCGTTCGCGGAGTTCGTCGACGGGCGCGGGGTGCCCTGCGACTTCGTCAGCAAACACGCGTACACCTCGGGGCCCGCCCAGCACGTGCCGTTCGGGGTGCACCAGACCCTGGCCCCGGCGGAGCGGCTGCTGGAGCAGTTCGCCACCCCGCGCGAGCTGCTGGCCGCGACCGGGCTGGCCGGGCTGCCGGTGCACATCACCGAGTTCAACTCCTCCTACCGGCCCGACAACCCGGTGCACGACACGGCCCTGCACGCCGCGTACCTCGCGCCGGTGCTGGCCAACGGCGGCGACCTGGTCGACTCGTTCTCCTACTGGACGTTCTCCGACATGTTCGAGGAGGCAGGTGTGCCGACGTCGCTGTTCCACGGCGGCTTCGGGCTGCTCACCCATCGGCAGATCCGCAAACCCACCTACCACCTGTACGCGTTCATGGCCCGGATGGGCGAGCACGTGCTCAGCCGCGGCGGCGACCACCTGGTGACCCGCGACGACACCGGCCGGGTCACCGTGCTGGCCTGGGCCCCGGTCGACGTCACCGGCGGCCCGCCCGTCGACGGCCACACGGTGCGCCTGTCGATCCCGATCGGCGGGCTCGGCACGGCGTCGGTGTACCTGAGCCGTTCCTCGGTCAGCGAGGAGGCCGGCAACGCCTGGGCGGCCTGGTGCGAGATGGGCCGCCCGGCCTCACCCGGCTCCCGGCAGCTCGCCGACCTGCACGAGGCCGCCGAACCGGCCCGTAGCCACCGCAGCCTGCCGCGGGTCGGCGGTTGCGTCGAGCTGGACCTGATCCTGGCCCGGCACGAGGTGACCCTGGTCGAGCTGACCCCGGTCGTCGACGAGACCCCGCCCTGGTGGGACGACGACCGCCTGCTCGGCCTGGGCCGCCCGGCCCCGCAGCCCTCGGGGCGAACCGATGACTGAGACCGTCCGGTTCGGCCACGGCGTGCTGTCGCGGGCGGCGGCGCTGGTCTACACGCTGCTCGTCGTGGAACTGCTGCTCCTGCTGACCACCTTGCCGGGGCTGGTGCCGCTGGTGCTGCTGGCCCGCGATACCAGCAACATCCCGCTGTACGCGGCCTGCGCCCTGCCCCTGGGCCCGGCCGTGTCCGCCGCCCTGTACGCGCTGCACCACCACCGGGCCGACCTGGCCGATCTGACGCCCTCGTCGGCGTTCTGGCGCGGCTATCGCCTCAACGCTCTGCCGGTGCTGCGGGTCTGGGCGCCGCTGCTGCTGTGGCTGGCCGTCGTCGCGGTCAACCTGGCCCACCTCGACGCCGCAGCGGTGCCCCGCTGGTGGGCGGCGCTGCTGGTCGTGCTCGCCGTGGTGGCGGTCCTGTGGGCGGCGAACCTGCTGGTGATCACGTCACTGTTCGCGTTCCGGGTCCGCGACGCCGCCCGGCTCGCGTCGTACTTCCTCGTCCGCCGCCCCGCGGTGACCCTCGGCAACCTCAGCGTGCTCGTCGCGGCGGCCGGGCTCACCGTGCTGCTGTCCGAGGCGGTGCTCACCCTGTTCGGCGCGGTGCTGGTCCTGGTGCTGCTGCGCAACTGCCGCCCGATGGTCGGCCAGATCCGGACGGAGTTCACCGCATGACCCTGCCCGCCACCTCGAAGATCCCCTACGGCGGCGACTACAACCCCGAGCAGTGGCCGCAGGACGTGTGGACGCAGGACCACAAGCTGTTCGACCTCGCCCGCATCGACACCGTCACCGTCGGCGTGTTCACCTGGGCGCTGACCCAGCCCGCGCCGGACGTGTACGACTTCACCCTCCTCGACGCGATCGTCGAACAGGCCGCCGCCGAGGGCCGGGCCGTGTGCCTGGCGACCGGCACCGGCGCGCACCCGGCCTGGCTGGCCCGCGCCCACCCCGAGGTGACCCGCGTCGACTTCGAGGGCCGGCGGCACCGCTTCGGCCAGCGCCACAACTCCTGCCCCAGCTCGCCGGTGTTCCGGCGGCTGTCGGCCGAACTGGCCCGCCGCATCGCCGCCCGCTACGCCGCCAACCCGGCCGTGGTCGCGTGGCACGTCGGCAACGAGTACGGCGGGGCCTGCTACTGCGAGCTGTGCACGGCCGGTTTCCGGGACTGGCTGCGCGCGAAGTACGGCACCCTGGACCAGCTCAACCACGCCTGGTGCACCACCTTCTGGTCGCACAGGTTCACCGACTGGGACGAGGTCGAGGCCCCGTCGGCGCTGACCGAGCACTGGCGCGGCCCCGACCACACCGCCTTCCAGGGCATCACCCTGGACTACCTGCGGTTCATGTCGGACGCGATGCTGGCCAACTTCACCGACGAGAAGGCCGCCATCCGCGAGTCCGACCCCGACACCCCGGTGACCACGAACTTCATGGGCATGTACCGGCCGCTCGACTACCACCGGTGGGCTCCGCACCTGGACTTCGCGTCCTGGGACAACTACCCGCCCGACGACCGGTCCGCGGCCCGGATGGCGCTGACTCACGACCTGATGCGCGGGCTCAAGGACGGGCAGCCGTTCTGGCTGATGGAGCAGACCCCGAGCTTCACCGCCTGCCGCGACGTGAACCCGCTGAAGCGGCCCGGGATCAACCGGCTGTGGAGCTGGCAGGCCGTCGCGCACGGCGCGGACGCGGTGCTGTACTTCCAACTACGGGCCTCCCGCGGCGCGTCGGAGAAGTACCACGGCGCGGTCATCGGGCACGCGGGCCGGGCCGACACCCGCGTGTTCGGCGAGGTCGCGCAACTCGGCGCGGAACTGGACCGGCTCGGCGGCGTCAGCCTGGGCGCGCGGACCCCGGCCCGGGTGGCGCTGCTGTTCGACTGGGACAGCTGGTGGGCGCTGGAGATCTCGGACGGCCCGTCGCGGCTGGTCCGCTACCAGCAGGTGGTGCTGGCCTACCACCGGGCGCTGTGGGACGCCGGGGCCGACGTGGACGTGGTGGCGGTGACCGCCGACCTGAGCGGCTACGACGTCGTCGTCGCGCCCGCGCTGCACATGGTCAAGGGTGATCTGGCGCAGCGGCTGGAGATGGTCGCGGCGCGAGGGGGCTCGGTGGTGACGACGTTCCTGTCGGGGCGGGTCGACGAGGACGACAACGTGTTCCTGACCGACGTGCCCGGCCCGCTCGGGACCCTGACGGGGGTACGGGTCGACGAGTGGGACGCCCGCGAGGCCGACGTGGTCAACCCGGTGCTGCTGGAGTCCGGCGAGGACCGCCTCGAAGTGGCGTCGCGGCTGCTGTTCGAGCTGGTCATCCCGCAGGGGGCCGAGATCGTCGGGACATACCGGGCGGACTTCTACGCGGGCACGGCCGCCGTCACCCGCAATACGTTCGGGGCCGGGCACGGGTGGTACGTCGCCGCCGGGCTGGAGCAGGACGGCGTGTCGTGGGTGATGCGGCAGGTGCTGGCCCGGCACGACCTGCTCGGGCCGTACGCCGACGTGCCCGACCTGGAGGCCGCGGTGCGGGTCGCTCCGGACGGGACCCGGCTGCTGTTCCTGCTCAACCATGCGACGGCCCCGGCGGAGGTGGCCGCTTGCGCAACCGGTCTCGACCTGCTGACCGGGGAGCGGGTGTCGCGCGGTCAGCCGCTGGTCCTCGATCCTGCGGGCGTCATGGTGATCCGGTGCGACGACACGCTGTGATCCACTGGGTGCGGGTGCCGCCGGTGGGCATACCCCGCTCGCGATGATCCGTTTCTGTGGACGCCTGATGCCCCTATGGGGGCGTCCAGCGTCCACAAAAACGGATCATCAGCACGTAGTCAGTGGATGCGACGGCCGTGGGCGTCGGGAATGCCCGACTTGCGGTAGAAGTAGGTGTTGATCTGGTCGCGCCACTCCTGCGCGCACCGCACCTGCTCGTCGAGACGCTCGCGGATCCGGGCGTCCACGTCCGGGGCGACCAGTTCCGCGTCACCCAGCCGCGCCCACCGCGAGCGCATCCGCGCCACCTGTTCGGCGCCGGCGAAGTGCGTGTCGTAGATGTGCTGGATCACCGTCGTGCCGCTGCGCAGCACGTGGGTGTAGGGCACGTGGTGGAAGAACAGCAGCAACTCGTCGGGGCATGAGGCGGGCGACTCGTAGACGTCCGACCAGGGCAGCGGGTACTGGCCGGTGTAGCCGGTGCCGGTGGCGCGGGTGCGGTCGACGCCGATGCCGTCGCGGTCGGCGAAGTGGTACGTGCCCCACGGGGTGTACTCGTAGCCGTCGACGTCGGGGCCGTAGTGGCTGCCGGGCCGGACCATGAACCCGACGCCCAGCGGCGCGGTGTAGGACTCGTAGGTGTGCCACGAGTCGTCCATGACCTCGTGCAGGGTCCGGCGGAGCAGGTCGGGGTCGGCGGTCGCGGCCGGGGTGAAGGTGAGGTCGATCCACTCGTCGAGGAGCGTGAGCGGGTCGAGCAGGGGGTTCCAGGCGAGGCGGCCGAAGGCGTACAGGTTCGCCTGCGCGAGCGGGTGGCCGGTCCAGAACCGGTCATCGCCCACGTTGGACACGGCGACGAGGCCGCCCTGCCCGGACGGCCGCCGGCCGGATCCGGTGCGCTCGTCGCCGTGGGCGACCCCGGAGGCGACCTCGGCGACGGTCGGCCCCATCGCGCCCCAGGGCGTGAACGACAGCACCTCCCTCCACATCGGGCCCAGGTAGCACACGTGCCGCTGCTGGCCGGTGTACTCCTGGGTGACCTGCAGTTCCACGGCCAGGTGGGTGGCCGGCATGGCGGCGATCACCGGGGACACCGGCTCGCGGGTCTGGAAGTCGATCGGGCCGTGCTTGACCTGCAGGATCACGTTGCCGGCGAAGCGGCCGTCGAGCGGCGCGAAGTGGTCGTGGGCGGCGCGGGCCCGGTCGGTGGAGCGGTCGCGCCAGTCCTGGCGGTGGTCGTAGACGAAGGCGCGCCAGTGCACGACGCCGCCGTACGGTTCCAGTGCGGCGGCGAGGGTGTTCGCGCCTTCGGCGTGGGTGCGGCCGTACCTGAACGGGCCGGGCTGCCCCTCGGAGTCGGCCTTGACGACGTAGCCGCCGAAGTCGGGGATCGCCGCGTACACCTGCCGGGTGGTCTCCGCCCACCAGGCCCGCACGTCGGGGTCGAGCGGGTCGGCGGTGGGCAGGCCGCCGAGCGCGACGGGGGAGTTGAAGTTCACCGACAGGTGCACCCGGACGTGGTACGGCCGCAGCACGTCGGCGAGCGCCGCGACATCGCCGAGCCGGTCGGTGAGCAGGTGCGCCTCGGTGGCGTGCACGTTGACGTTGTTGACGGTGATCGCGTTGACGCCGACCGAGGCCAGCAGCCGGGCGTAGGCGCGGATCCGGTCCAGGTCACCGGTCAGCCCGCTGTCGCGCCAGAAGATCGAGCCGCCGGAGTAGCCGCGTTCGACCTGGCCCATCACCGGGTGGGTGTCGATGTTGTCCCAGTGGTTCAGCATCCGCCGCGCCGTCACCGGGTGCTGCACGTCGATCGCCGACGCCGCGCCGAACGCTGCCGCGCCGAGCCGGACCACGTGAAACAGTCCGTAGAGCAGCCCCGCCGCACCGTCGGCCAGGACCACGGTGACACCGTCACGCCGGGCGAGGGCGAAGCCTTCCGCGCCGAGCGTGCCCCGGCCTGAGCGAGAGTCCAGCTCCGCCAGCACCCGCGCTGCCGCATCCGGCAGGCCGTCCGCGTCCGTCAGCGCCAGCACCAGGTCGAACCGGCCGTCCCCGCCGTCATCGCCCACGCCGCCGGCGATTGCGGGGTCGGCTCGCAGGCTGCCGCCGTGACGGGCGACGGCCCGGGTGACCTCCTGCACGACGGCCTGGGCAAGCGGCCCGTCGGCGCGGACCAGGACGCGGCGGGAGCCGACGGCCCGCGACGCCTCGTCGGGCAGCCAGGCCGGATGTACGTCGTCACCAGTCATGGACGGTGCCGTCCTTGAGACGGTTGACCGGCAGGTACGCGGCCACGTACGGGAAGCGGGCGGCGGCCTGCTCGTCGAGTTCGACGCCGAGTCCGGGCTGCTCGCCGGGGTGCAGGTAGCCGTCGGTGAAGGTGAACGACTGCCGGAACACCTCGTCGGTCAGCGGGCTGTGCTGCATGTACTCCTGGATGCCGAAGTTGTGGATGGCCAGGTCCAGGTGCAGCGCGGCGGCCATGCCGACGGGGGAGATGTCGGTCGGCCCGTGGATGCCCGACTTGATCTGGTACTGCGCGGCGAAGTCGAGCAGCTTGCGCATGGCGGTGATGCCGCCGGTGTGGGTGACCGCGCTGCGCACGTAGTCGATGAGCTGCTCGCGGATCAGGGTCTGGTAGTCCCAGACGGTGTTGAAGACTTCGCCGATCGCCAGCGGGGTGGTGGTGTGCTGCCGGACCAGGCGCAGCGCCTCCTGGTTCTCCGCCGGGGTGCAGTCCTCCAGCCAGAACAGGTCGTAGGGTTCGAGGTCCTTGCCGAGCCGGGCGGCCTGGATGGGGGTCATCCGGTGGTGGCCGTCGTGCAGCAGCGGCAGCTCGGGCCCGAACTCGTTGCGCACGGCCTCGAAGACGCCGGGCAGGTGGCGCAGGTAGGCGCGGGTGTCCCAGTCCTCCTCGACGGGCAGCGGGGTGCGCTGGGCGGGCTCGTAGTCGTAGCGCTCGCCCTCGGTCTGCGCGGCGACGCCGTAGACGGCGTTGATGCCGGGCACCGAGGTCTGGATGCGGATCGACTTGAAGCCCAGCGCCAGGTGCTTGCGCACGGAGTCGAACAGTTCGGGCAGGTCGCGGCCGGAGGCGTGCCCGTACGCCATGACGCCGTTGCGGGACGCGCCGCCGAGCAGCTGGTAGAGCGGCATTCCGGCGGCCTTGGCCTTGATGTCCCACAGGGCGACGTCGACGGCGGCGATGGCGGCCATGGTGACCGGGCCGCGCCGCCAGTAGGCCGAGCGGTACAGGTACTGCCAGGTGTCCTCGATGCGGTGGGCGTCGCGGCCGATGAGCAGCGGAATGACGTGGTCGGTCAGGTAGGAGGCGACGGACAGCTCGCGGCCGTTGAGCGTGCCGTCGCCCAGGCCGGTGATCCCGTCCTCTGTCGTGATCTTCAGCGTGACGAAGTTGCGGCTGGGGCTGGTGACGATGACTTCCGCGGCGACGATCTTCACGAGGTGCCCTTTCAGGACGGTTCCGGGCCGACCAGCGATGCTAGGCCCATAAATCAGACGTAATCAAGGCCAACCCACAAACTGGTATGTTGTATGGGATGGACACCCCACCCGCCGCGTCCCGGCTGCATGCCCGCGTGCTCGACGAACTCGGCGTCGCGATCTGCGGCGGGACGTTCCCGCCCGGCACCGTGCTCTCCGTCGACGAGCTGGTCGAGCGGTGCGCCGTGTCGCGTTCGGTGGTCCGCGAGGTGCTGCGGGTGCTGGCCGCCCTCGGCCTGGTCGAGGCGCGTCGCCGGGTCGGCACCCGGATCCGCCCCGCCGCCGACTGGAACGTCTTCGACCCGCAGGTGATCCGCTGGCGGCTGGCCTCCGACCAGCGGCTGGCGCAATTGCGCTCGCTGACCGAACTGCGTGCCGCCGTCGAGCCGCAGGCGGCCCTGCTCGCGGCACAGCGCACGTCGCCGACCGACGCCGCCGACCTGGTCGCGCTCGCCGCGAAGCTGTGGGCGGCGGCCGAGTCCGGCGACGAGGCGGGTTTCCTGGCCGCCGACATAGAGTTCCACCGGCGGGTGCTGCTGCACTCCGGCAACGAGATGTTCGCCGGCCTGCACGAACTGGTCGCCGAGTCGCTGACCGGCCGCCACCACTACCACCTCATGCCCGTCCATCCCGACCGCCGGGCGCTCACCCTGCACGCCGACGTCGCCCAGGCGATCCAGCGCCGCGACGCCGACCGCGCCCGAGCCGCGATGACCGCCCTCACCCAGCAGATCCACGACGAGCTGCCCGAAGTCGAAGGAAGGGCACCTTCACAACGCTCCGCGTTGTAGAAGGTGCCCTTCCTAACGGGCGTCGTGCTGCGGTGCTGGTCAGAGGCCGCTGAGGGTCTGGGTGACGCCGGCGGCGAGCAGGCCGTCGTAGTACGCGCCGCCGGGGTAGTGGGTGGCGGTCGTCGTGCCGGCGACGCCGTCGACGGCCCAGGTGACGGCCAGGGTCTGCAGTGCGGCGACGTTCTGCGCCTGCGGGGTGCCCGAGGTCAGCGTGCACAGGCCGTCGGTGCTGGCGCCCTCGGCGTCGCAGTGGCAGCCGGTGCTCAGCCGTACGCCGAGGAACGGGCGGGGCACGTCGTTGGTCAGCTCGACGGTGCCGCTGGCGTTGCTGTTGGCCAGGTACGGCGGCGACGAGATCGCGTACATCGGCAGCGAAGTGGTCTTCAGCCCGTTGAACGCGTTGGCCATGCTCTGCCCGACCGGCGACTTCACCGGGTCGAGCAGCACCAGCGCCTTCACCTTGGCGAACTGGGAGGTGTACGAGGTGCGCAGCCGGTTGGCGACATACGAGACGACCTCGCCGCCCGCGGAGTGCCCCGACAGGACGTAGCTGCTCGGCAGCGCCAGCCCGGCGCGCCCGGCCCTGGTGCGCGCGTCGGCGAAGCTGCGCCCGAGCTTGTCGGTGCTGTCGGCGGCCTTGCCGAGCAGGTCGGCGACGTTGTCGAGGAAGTCGGTGTTGTTGCCGATGTTGTTGACCGTGCAGCCGTAGAGGTTGGCCGAGGGCAGCGTGGGCGCGAAGACCACGAAGCCCGCCGTGGCGTAGTGCTCGGCGAGGTCCTGCACGTTGCCGTTGCTGCGGGAGAACCCGTGCTGCAGGTAGACCAGGCCGCGCGGGGTGCCGGCCGGGAAGTACCAGTCGGCGTTGGCCTTCATGGTGTAGAACGCGCAGCGGATGTCGACGGTGTTGCTGACCTCGACGACGCCCGGGGCGGCGGACGCGGCGGCCGGAGCGGTGAGGAAGCTGGCGGCCAGCGCCAGGACCAGGGCGGCTCTGCGGAACGACATGATGCCTCCGGTTTCCCTTGGTGAAACAGCGTTTCCCTTAGGGAAGATTAAGGAGGCTGATCGCCGTGTGGTCAAGGTCTTCGATGTGCCAAATCGGAGGATGCTCAGTTCGCGACCGGGGTGTTGGCGTCCGCCGCCGCGCGGACGAACTCGCGCACCCGGGCCGTCGTGTTCGACTCCAGCCACACCGGGCCCCGCTCGATCGGCGGCGCGTCGGAGATCGGCACGTAGGCGATGTCCGGCCGCGGGTGGTAGTGCCGCGTCTGCTCGCCGACCGGCAGCACCCCGCGGCCGAGCGCGACCAGCGACAGCATCTCCGAGAACGTCCGGCCCGACGGCCCCTTCGGCACCGGCCGGCCCGACGGCGTGTGCTCGGGCGTGCGGTCGCGTTTGAACTCCGCCGACGTCACCGCCGGATACTGGACCACCGGGTGGTCGCCGAGCACCTCCAGCGGCACCGACTCCTGCCCGGCCAGCGGATGCGCCGCGGGCACCGCCAGCACCCGCCGCTCGGTCATCAGCGCCGGACCGCGCGCCATCCCGTCGAACGGGTACGCCGCGACCAGGATGTCGATCGAGCCGTCCAGCAGGCTCGCCCGCGAGTTGTACAGCTGCACCTCGTGCACCTCGACCTCGCACTCGGGAAACCGGGACGTGAACAGGCCGACCGCCTTGGACAGCACCGGGGCGAGGTACTCACCGAGGAAAGCCACCCGCAGCCGCCCCGCCACGCCCCGCCCGGCGTCGACGGCCCGGCGCAGCGCCTCGTCCATCTGCGCCACCAGCGGGGCCAGGTCGTCGGCGAGCTGCCGGCCGATGGCCGTGAGCCGCACGACACGGCTGGTGCGCTCGAACAGCGGTGCGCCGACGCGCCGCTCCAGCTTCTTGACCACGTGGCTGATCCGGCCGGTCGTCACGCCCAGGCGCTGCGCCGTGCGGCCGAAATGCAGCTCCTCGGCCAGCGTCAGGAAGGTCTCCAGCTCGTGCCGCTCCAGCATGCCGCCTCCGGTTCGTTGAATCCGAGTAAACGATCGTAGTCCGATCATGGCTTGGTCGGACCCGCCGGATGGCGAATCGTAAGAGGTGTCACCGGGTCATCCGGACAGACCGGGAGCGGACCCGCCCCCGACCTCTCATGGACGAGGAAACCACCATGACGACGAGCATCACCGACTACCTGACCGGTCTCGACGCCGCCCTGCGCGAGGTCGGCGAGCAGGCCCGGCCGGTCATCGACGGCGCCCTGCCCGACGCCGGCAGCGCGATGTGGCACGGCCACCCCGTGTGGGGCCTGGGCGAGAATCCCGGCCGTAGGCCTATCTGCCTGCTGAAGGCGTACACCTCCTATGTCACCTTCGGCCTGTGGCGCGGGCAGGAGATCACCGACCCGTCCGGGCGGCTCGAAGCCGGAGCCCGGCAGATGGCGTCGGTGAAGCTGCGCTCGGCCGCCGACATCGACCCCGTCCTGTTCGCCGACTGGCTGCGCCAGGCGCGCGCCCTGGAGGCGAACTGATGCGTGTCAAAGCCTTCGACCACCTGGTCCTCAACGTCACCGACGTCGAACGCGCACTGGGGTTCTACTGCGGGCTGCTCGGCCTCGAACCGGTCCGGGTCGAGCAGTGGCGCGCCGGCCAGGTCGGCTTCCCCTCCGTGCGGGTCACCGCCGACACCATCATCGACCTGGTACGGCGGCCCCGCGGCGAGTCGAACGTCGACCACCTCTGCCTGGTCGTCGACCCCCTGGACTGGCACGCCGTCATCGCCTCCGGCGTGTTCACCGTCCTGGAGGGACCGGTGCAGCGCTTCGGCGCCCGAGGCACCGCCACCTCCCTCTACGTCCAGGACCCCGACCACAACACCGTCGAGCTGCGCTGGTATCCCGCCGACGCCGAACCCCAGCCATGACGGCGAGACGCCCGCCCATCGCGAGAATGGGCGGGCGCCTGCCGGACGTTTCTCACGTGATCAAGCCCGAACTCAGCTCGCTCGCGCCGGCCCCGCCGCGGTCGCGGTCAGGCAGTCCAGGAAGTGCGCGGCCGGGGCGGCGGGCTCGCCCGGGGTGACCGCCCAGATCCGGCGCGGCGGGGGCACCGGGCGCAGCGGCCTCACCACGACCCCGGGCACCGCGACGATCAGCGCGGACGCCGGCACCAGGGCGACACCGTGCCCGGCTGCCACCGAGCATGGGACCTTCATGTACGCCGACGACCAGGTCGGCCAGAACGACCTCAACGACATCTTCCGGGGCCGCATGCGATGAGCCTGATGGGATTCATATCTATCAAATTGAGGTACCTCAATTTAGGATGCTGACTTGTCAGTCCCTAGCTGGAGGCGCCCATGATTGCCCGTACCACCCGAACGCTGCTGGCCGCACTGGTCGCGCTGTCGGCCCTGGCGCTGCCGGCCACCCCGGCACACGCCGCCTCGTGGACCGCCGTGTTCCTGGAGAGCCAGTGGGCCGGCACCTGCGTCGCGGTTCCCGACGCCGCCGACGGCTCGGCCGCCACCCAGGAGATCTGCACCGACGTGAACCTCAAACTGTGGAACGTGACCGAGATCGTCTCGGGGGTCTACCGGATCGCCAACTTCGGCAGCGGCAAGTGCCTGGCCGCGGTCGGCACCACGACCGGATCGCCGGTGCAGCAGCTGACCTGCAACGGCGGTCCCGCGCAGCAGTGGACCGGCAGCGGATCGGGCAACGCGCTGCGGTTCACCAACGTGTCCACCGGCAAGTGCCTGTCCCGTCCCGGCAAGGACCCGGGCACCCCGCTGATCCAGGGCGGTTGCGCGGTGCCGTACGCGCTGTGGAGCCTGCTCTACTGACGCCGACACCCGGCAGGAACGGCGAAAGCCCCTCCGGAGAGGGGCTTTCGTTCTTGCTGGTGGTCGATACTGGGTTTGAACCAGTGACCTCTTCTGTGTCAAGCAAGGATCACGCACTGTTGATCTCGTAAGATGTGGGTTCTCACCTGCACAAACAGTCCGCTGGTGTGCGTGGTCGTCCGCCGTTGTGCGCCCCGATGGTCACTCGGTTCTGCGGGCATCGGCGGGTGAGCCAGCCCTGTGGGATGGCCCCCGCGCGCGATCTATTGCTGATCTCTGCCTTCGCGCCACAGCGTGTGCTGCTTGGCGATTCCGGCCGCGATCTGTCCACCGATCAATACGACACCTAAACCCAGAAACAGTGCGGCAGCCCCAACGCCCAGCGGAGTCATATAGCCCTCCGAGCCCGACCAGAGGAGACCCAACCCGACGAGTGCTGATGCCACGCCCAAACCCGCCAGGCTCATGGAATCGGCTGGATGCTCTGGTTTCCTTGGCGGGCGATCAGGTTTCGCCGGCGGTGGTGTTGTCATCTCGGCTCCTCTATGCAGGCTGGGATCATCCTGTCCAGCATGGCCGGGCCGGGCAAGAGCGGTCGTACTGTCGTCGATGCGCGCGCAGCATGGCAGCACTGAAGGAAGGCTTCGGGTCATGCTTGGCTACACGTGGCTCCGGCGGCCATGACCTCCGCTGCTCCGGACGCCTGGTCGCTCAGTTAGTCACTCAGGCATACGCAGAGGGCCTGTCCGTCTATCGGACAGGCCCTCTGAGCTGGTGGGCGATACTGGGTTTGAACCAGTGACCTCTTCCGTGTCAAGGAAGCGCGCTCCCACTGCGCCAATCGCCCGTGCTGTACTGCGAGGTGGAGACGGGATTTGAACCCGTGTACACGGCTTTGCAGGCCGTTGCCTCGCCTCTCGGCCACTCCACCGTGGTGACGCCTTGCGGCGGTTCTCCGAGCGGATGACGAGACTCGAACTCGCGACCCTCACCTTGGCAAGGTGATGCGCTACCAACTGCGCTACATCCGCTTGTCATGCTTGCCCGCCTTCCGGCGTGCTTGCCCAACGGATGAGAACTTTAGCCGGTCCGCAGAGGTCTTGACAAACCGGGGTCCCCCGGCGCGTCACGCAGCGGGGTTCTTCGCCAGCCCGGTGCAGCGTGCGGCCTGGTCAAGCCTGCCCTGGACGGCCTTGAGCGCCGCTCCGGTGACGGGCTTGGGCTGTCCGTTGTTCGCGACGACGCCGGGGGTGAACTGCCGGGTTTTGACCTTCCCGTCCTTGATCGTCACGGTCAGCAGGCCGGTGTCGGTGCTCTTGGAGGTCGAGTACCAGAGGAAGTTGCCCAGGCCGTAGTGCACGTAGGCACCGCCGAGGAAGCCGTCGGCGAGCAGCACGTGCGCGTGGGTGCCGATGATCAGGTCGGCGCCGGCGTCGGACAGGGCCTTGGCGATGCTCTTCTGGTCGCCGTTGGGGCAGCCTTGGCCCTCGGTCCCCCAGTGCATGAAGGCGATCACCACGTCGGCCTGCGCGCGGGCGGCTTTGACGGCGGCGACGGACAGCTTGCGGTCGAACGCCATGGCGATGCCGGGCCGGGTGGCGGTGGGCTTCCACTGCTCCTTGAGTTCGTGGACCTGCGACAGGCCGATGACCGCCAGCCGGACGCCCTTCACGGTGACCAGGTGCGGGGCGTACGCCTCGGTGGTGTTGTGCCCCGCGCCCACGATCGGCATGCCGGCGGTCTTCGCGGAGTCGAGGGTGTCGAGCAGGCCGACCTGGCCGTAGTCGAGGGTGTGGTTGTTGGCGATGGAGACCAGGTCGATCCCGGCGGCCTGGATCGCCGCGTATGCCGTCGTCGGCGCCCGGAAGTGGAACTCCTTGGGCTGCGGGGTGCCCCGGTCGGTGACCGCCGTCTCCAGGTTGACCATGGCGAAGTCCGCGGCGCGCAGCTGCTCGGCGTACGGGCCGAAGGCGGTGTCGGGGTTGTTCAGCAGGGGCAGGGTGCGCCCGGTGAAGTGCACGTCACCGGCGAACGCCAGGGTGATCTCCTCGGCCGGCGGGGCGCTGCTGGGCGCGGCGCTGTCGGCGGGCGCGGGCACCGGGGGTGTGCCGGCGGGCTGCCAGACGGCGGGCTCCTCGGCCGAGCAGGCCGCCAGGGCCGCGACGAGGGTCAGGGCGAGGGCGAGGCGCGCGGCGCGGGGGGTCGTCACGGCACGAGGGTACGGGCAGGTGAGGGCGTTTCGCATCACCGTCTCGACCGGGTTCCCGGCGCGGAGAGGGATACCCGGTGGCGAGGCCGCCGGACGACCCGCTAGAGTTCTGTCCTGTCAGGCAGCGGGCCGCGAGGTCGGCTGAGGGACATGCGGATGTAGCGCAGTTGGTAGCGCATCACCTTGCCAAGGTGAGGGTCGCGAGTTCGAGTCTCGTCATCCGCTCTCTTTTCCACCGAAATCGCCGGGACCCCACGGGTCACCGGCGATTCGCCTTTCCGGGGCCGGTCCGCGGGCCCTGATGATCGCCCGACTTGCCCGGCACCTGTGCGTATCCTGAGCCCGCTTTCGCCCACTTGCCAGGCAAGTCGGATGATCATGGCGCGGGTGGGGCCTCGCTGCGGAGGTAGGGGGCGGGGACGGTGTCGGTGAGCCAGACGCCGTTGGCGCTGCGGTAGAAGGTGTGGCCGTCGGCGGCCATGGCGGCGGCGTCGACGATCAGGATCACGGGGGAGCCGTGGCGGCTGCCGACCTTGTGCGCGGTGCCTGTGTCGCCGGACAGGTGCACGTGGTGGCGGGCGCCGCGGTGGACGCCCTCGGCCATGATCGAGTCGAGGTTGCGGCGGGCGGTGCCGTGGTAGAGCAGGGCGGGCGGGGCGATCGGGGTCAGCCCGAGATCCACCTCCACCGAGTGGCCCTGGCTGGCCCGGATCAGGTCGCCTTCGATCGCGAAGCGCTGCTTGTCGTTGTCGGCGACGACGGCGTCGAGGGTGGCGCGGCTGATGCCCTTGCCGTGGGCCCGCAGCGCGGCCAGCAGGGTGTCGATCGGCACCCAGCCGCCGGGGCCGAGGGTGATGCCGATGGTGTCGGGGCGGTGCCGCAGCACGTACGCCAGTTGCTTGCTTATCTTCTTCACGTCCATGTCGCGGCTCACGTTAGCCGCGCCCCGCGGATCAGTCGATCGAATAGGTCGCCGGGGCACCCCTCCGCGGAGCCCGCCCGGCGCGTGTACGAGGCGGAGGTGCTGATGACCGACGCCGAGTCGTTCGACGAGTACGCGCGCTCCCGGCTGCCGATGCTGGGCCGGGTCGCGTACCTGCTCACCGGCGACGCCTACCTGGCCGACGACCTGGTGCAGCTGACGCTGCTGCGGCTGGCGTCGCGCTGGGAGCACGTGTCCGCCGCGCGGGAGCCGGACGCCTACGTGCGCCGGATCCTCTACACCCAGCACGTGTCCTGGTGGCGGCGGGTGCGCCGGGAGGCGCTGCCGGTCGCCGTGCTGCCCGAGCGGGCCGCCGCCGACTTCTCGAGCCAGGCCGCGACCGCGCTGGCGGTGCGCCAGGCGCTGGCCAGGCTCGCCCCGAAGCAGCGGGCGGTGCTGGTGCTGCGCTACTTCGAGGACTTGAGCGAGGCGGAGACGGCGGCGGTGCTCGGGGTCGCGGTCGGCACGGTGAAGAGCCAGACCAGGGACGCGCTGGCACGGCTGCGGGTGATCGCCCCGGAACTGTCGGGGTCGCTGGTGGGGGTGAACCGGTGAGCGAGACGTTGCGGGAAGCGCTGCGGCGGGCCGCGGAGTCCGCGCCCGCGCCGCGGCTGGGCGAGCAGTTGTGGCGGCGGGGCCGCCGCCGCAGGCGGGTGCGCCGGGCGGTGACGGCGCTGGCCGGGGTGCTGTTGGCGGCCGGGCTCGCGACGCTGTCGGGCCTGGTCGGGGGCAGTGTCGTCCTGCAGCCGGCCGACGGCGGCCCGGCTCCGGCGGCGCTGGGGCGGCCGTATCCGTGGCAGCTGTCGTACGAGCAGGACCTGAACGGGCCGGTGGTGGCGGCGTTCATCGACCCGGGCACGATCTACCTGGAGGCGACCGGGGTGCTGGTGGGCCGCGACGGCTCATACCGGCTGTTCCCGATGAACCCGGGCGAGGAGTTCGGTTTCGTCTCGCCGGACGGCCGTCACCTGGCGCGCTGGTCCGAGATCGTGGATCTGACCACGGGGCGCAGCATCCCGACCGTGGACCGGGCCTTGCCCCTGGCGTGGTCGCCGGACGGCCGGCGGCTGCTGCTGGTCGTCGACCGCGACGACGGCTACATCGAGTACCGCGCCGACGGCAGCGAGAGCGACCCTTCGAACCCGGATGACATCGGGTACTTCGACCTGGACACCGGCAAGACGACGTTCCTGCTGACCACTGACGCGGACACGCCGGAGGGAGTGTTCTCGCCGGACGGGCAGCGGGTCGCGTTCACCACCGGCAAGCACTCCCAGCCGCAGCGGCTGGTGGTCGTCGACCTGGCCACCGGGACGCCGAACCTCCTGGACGAGCTGACCGACCGGCAGCGGCTGGCCGGGGAGGCGGCGTGGACGCCCGACGGCCGCTCGGTCGTGCTGCTGGCCTCGGAAGGGTGCGCCTGGGCGGACTGCGACACGGGTATGGGCAGCCTGCAGGGCTGGCGGATGCAGTACGTGGACCCGGTCACCGGCAAGGTCACCGACGGGGCCGCCATGGCACGCCAGGGTCGACCGGCCGGGCTCGTGGGCTGGCGGGACGGCGCGCCGGTGTTCGTGCACTGGGGCGCCGACACCGACGAGCCGGAGAAGCTGGTGGTGGCCGAGGCGGACGGCTCGGCTCGGGTGCTGCTGACCCTGGCCGGGGGCTCCGGCGCGCTGAACGTGCCCCGGGACCTGGTCGAGCGCGGGACGTTCACCAGTCATTCGGCGAACCCGCTGGCCGCCCAGCCGTGGGTGTTCGGCTGCCTGCCGGCCTGTCTGACGCCGCCGGTGCTGCTGGTGTTGCTGCTGCGCCGCCGCAGGCGGGCCGTACGCGCGTCGGCGGGGTCAGGGGTAGGGCAGGGTGCGGGGCCCGACGATCTGCGCGCCGAGGGCGGTGACACGGTCCCGTAGGCCGCGGTCGGCGGTGGCGACGACGATGGTGGGACGCAACGCGGTCTCCTGGCGTACCAGGTCGACGATGGCGTCGTCGCCGCTGCGGGGCGCGGCGAGCACGTGCACCCCGGGGGTGTCGGCGACGCCGCGGGCCGCGCCCTCGACGACGAGCACGACGTCCAGCGGGCCGGGCAGTTGCGGCAGGCCGTCGTCGGCGATGCGGGCGACCGCGTCGCGCAGCCGGGTGGCGGCCCCGCGGCGGTCGCGCCACCAGCCGTCGGGCACGGAGCCGACGACGTTGGCGGCGTCGACGACGAGCAGCGGGCGGGGCGCGGGCGCGGTCACAGTGCCAGTTTCATACCCAGGTGCGTGGCCTCGAAGCCCAAACCCTCGTAGAAGCGGTGCGCGTCGGTGCGGGAGCGGTCGGTGGTGAGCTGGACCAGGCCGCAGCCCTGGTTGCGGGCGTGGTCGATCGCCCACTGGACCAGCTGCCGTCCGGTGCCGTGGCCGCGCTGGTCGGCGCGTACCCGTACGGCCTCGATCAGGGCCCGGCACATGCCGCGGCGGCTCAGCCCCGGGATGACGGTGACCTGCAGCGTGCCGACGACCTCGCCGCCGCGTTCGGCGACGGCCAGCAGCTGGTGCGGGTCGGCGTCGATCGCGGCGAAAGCCATGGCGTACGCGGGATCGCCCGGGTCGCTTTCACGGGTCGCGCCGAGCGGGTCGTCGGCGAGCATCGCGACGATGACGGGCACGTCGGCGAGCGCGGCCCGGCGAATCTCAAGATCATCCACAGGCGCGACGGTAGCAGAATGCCGACGTAGTGCGGACCCACCGTGGCGCGTGCCCTCTACGCTGGCGCGCATGGAACGTATCTCTCGTGTTTGGGCCGCGTTGGTGGCCGGTTTCCTGGCCAGTGTCCTCGTGCCCGCGGTCGCGTGGGCGGAGGAGTCCGGCGTCGCCGACGTGGTGCGCAAGAAGAAGGGCATCAGCTTCGGCGGCTTCGGGCTGTTCGGCGCGATCTGCTGCCTCGCGGTGGTAGCGATCATCGTCATCGCCGTCGTCATGGTGATGAAGCGCAAAAGGTGACGCGAAGACGCCGGTGGCCGCGCGCGGGGCGCGCCCACCGGCGTCTGTCGTGGCAGGTCAGGCCGGGACGGAGCTGCGGACCATCGTCAGCACGTGCTCGACCAGCGTGATCAGCACGTTCTTCACCGACATCCGGTCGCGGGCGTCGGTGAGCAGCACCGGCACGTGGCCGTCCACGTCCAGCGCCTCACGCACCTGCTCGGCGGTGTAGCGCTGGTCGTTGTCGAAGCAGTTCACCGCGATGACGAACGGCGTGTTGCGCTGCTCGAAGTAGTCGATCGCGGCGAACGAGTCGGCCAGCCGCCGGGTGTCGGCCAGCACCACCGCGCCCAGCGCGCCGGTGGCCAGCTCGTCCCACAGGAACCAGAACCGGTTCTGCCCGGGGGTGCCGAACAGGTACAGCACCAGGCTCGGGTTGATGGTGATCCGGCCGAAGTCCATCGCCACCGTCGTGGTGGTCTTGGTGGCGACCCCGGTGGTGTCGTCGGTGCCGACGCCCGCGGTGGTCAGCACCTCCTCGGTCCGCAGTGGAGCGATCTCACTGACCGCTCCGACCAGGGTCGTCTTGCCGGCGCCGAAGCCTCCGGCGACCAGGATCTTGAGCGCCTGGGGGACCGGTGCCGTTTCAGAGCGCACGGAGTCCATGGATCACCGCCTGCAGGGTTTCGACGTTGGGGAGATGGTCTGTGGGGGGAGGATCGTAGCGGGCGATCAGCCCGTCCGAAAGCAGATCACACAGCAGCACGCGGACGACACCCAGGGGCAGGTCCACCCGGGAGGCCACTTCGGCCACCGCGCGGGGCTCCTGGGTCAGCGCCAGGATCGCCTGGTGCTCCGGGCTGGGGGTGTCCGCTGCGAGCGTCGCCGTGGCCACCAGGTAGGTGATCAGGTCGAAGTCGACGGTGACGGGCCGGACCCGCCCGCCGGTGACCATGTAGGGGCGCACCACCGGGCCGGCCTCGTGATCCCACCAGGCCGGGCCTTCCTCGACACCGTCGAGCGGGTCAGTGGACATCGGTGCCCGGCCGGGACGGTGTGGCCAGGTGCGTGCCCACGCGGGTCGCCAGCATGGCCATCTCGTACGCCAGGATGCCCAGGTCGCTGTCCGGGTCGGCCAGCACCGCCAGGCAGGAGCCCTGCCCGGCCGTGCTCACCAGCAGGAACGCCTCTTCCATCTCGACTATGGTCTGGCGCACCTGGCCGCCCTTGAAGCGCTGGCCGGTGGCGGTGGCGAGACTGGAGAACCCGGACGCGACCGCCGACAGGTGCTCGGCGTCGTCGCGGGACAGGCCGCTCGAGGCTCCCGTGAGCAGGCCGTCGACGGAGAGCACGACGGCGCAGCGGGCCTGTGGGACTCGCGCGAGCAGGTCGTCGAGCAGCCAGTCGGTCGCGGGTCGGGTCGTCGTCGGTACCACGTCAGGCACGTCCTTCCAGGGTGGAGCTGTCTTCCATACCGGCGCTGTCTTGCGGGGTCTGTGCTGTGGCGGGTTCGTCCCCGCTGGGGGTGCTCTCGGTGCTGGCCTTCGCACGCCCGCGCACGGTACCCGACTGGAACGCGGACATCATCGTCCGGACCTGGTCGGCGCTGCGCTGGCGGGGGACCGGGGCGGACTCGCCGAGGGAGATCGTGGTCTCCTCGGCGGCGGGGGCGGTCTCGACGCTCGCCTTGCGCACCCGCTTGGGCAACACCGTGGTGGTCTCGTCGCCGCCGCCGTTGCCCAGGTCGACGGTCTGCTCCTCGACCGGCGCGGCCGCGGCCGCCTCGACCGCGCGGGGGGCGCGCGGGGCGAAGATGCCCAGCGGCTCACCCTTGTCGGTCGGGTCGGTCAGGGCCAGCTCGGCCGGGATGACCACGACGGCCGTGATGCCGCCGTACGACGACGAGCGCAGCCGCACGGTGATGCCCTGCCGGGCGGCCAGCCGGGCGACCACGAGCAGGCCCAGGCGGGAGCTGCTGGCCGGGTCGAACGCGGGCGGCTCGGCGAGCTTGCCGTTGGCCTCGGCCAGCTCGGCGTCGCTCATGCCCAGGCCGCGGTCCTCGACATGCAGGGCGAGGCCGTTGCCGACCTGCTCGGCGAAGACCCGCACCCGGGTGTGCGGCGGGGCGAACGAGGTGGAGTTCTCCAGCAGCTCGGCCAGCAGGTGGATGACGTCGCCGACGGCCCGGCCCACGACCTTCACGTCGGGCAGGCGGTCGATGGTGACCCTCTGGTAGTCCTCGATCTCGGAGGTCGCGCCGCGCACCACGTCGATGACCGGCACCGGGTGCCGCCAGCCGCGGCCGGGAGCCGCGCCGGCGAGGATGACCAGCGCCTCGGCGTGGCGGCGCATGCGGGTGGCCATGTGGTCGAGCCGGAACAGGTCTTCCAGCTCCTGCGGCTCGGTGGTGCGCCGCTCCATCCGGTCGAGCAGGGTCAGCTGGCGGTGCAGCAGCGCCTGCGAACGGCGGGCGATGTTGAGGAAGACCTCGCTGATGCCGCGGCGCAGCACGGCCTCGTCGACGGCGGCGCGCACCGCGGTGCGCTGCACGGCGCCGAAGGCGTGGCCGACCTGGCCGACCTCGTCGGTGCCGACGGCGACCAGCGGCACGTCGGTCAGCGACGGGTCGTTGACCAGCGCGCCGGGCTGGCGCAGCGCGGCGATGGCGCGGGGCAGGCGCTCGTGGGCGACCTCGAGGGCCGACACGCGCAGGCGCTCCAGGCGGCGGACCACGGAGCGGCCAGTGCGCAGGGCCAGGACCAGCGAGATCGCCGCGCAGAGCAGGCCCAGCAGGGCGGCGACGATGGTCTGCGCGAAGGCCGCGATGCCCAGCTCGTTGGCCAGGTCGGAGGTCGCCCCGGCGGCCGCGCCCTCGGTGGCGTCGAGCTGCTTGTAGATGGCGTCGTTGGTGCTGCGCCAGATCGCGGCGTCGATCAGGACCCTGCCGGGACGCGTGGTGGAGAGCGTCTCCTCCATGGCGTACAGGGTGCGGTAGGTCTCGCTGTCGAAGATCTGCCGGAACTGCTCGTTGTGCGGCGAGGGCAGCGAGCCCAGCGCCTCGTCGTGGACCTGGCGGCGGGCGCCGATGGTGCGCAGCAGGTAGTTCTGCTCGGCGACGGTGACCTTGCCGTCGACGACGACGCTGGTGATGACGGCGTCCTCGCGGGCCATCATCTCGCGGGCGCGGCTGATGGCGAAGATGCCGTGGGCGAGTTCGGCCAGGTCGGGGTCGGCCAGCTTGGTCATCGGGGTGAAGGCCCGGTAGAGCGTGTCGACGATCGTGGAGTAGTCGCGCACGACCCCGGCGGGCTCGGCCTTGCCGCTGTCGACGTCCAGGCGCAGCTGGGGCAGCTTGTTCAGGGCGGCGACGAAGGCGTCGACGTTCTGGAGCTGGTCGGCGGGCAGTTCGTCGCGCAGCTTGCTGCTGCTCAGGCTGCCGCGGAACTGCTGCTCGCGCTCGTCGGTGGCCTTGCGCTGGTCGCCGAGCACGGTCGAGCCGGGCTTCTCGGCGACCGACAGCCGCCGCTCCTTCTGGATCTCGACCATGAGGCGCTCGCCGAAGCCGCCGAAGACCTGCTCGTAGTTGCGCGCGGCCAGCAGGTTCAGCGCGTCGCCCGCGCTGACCGCCACTCCGAAGACGGAGAGGCCGGTGATCGCCACCAACGGCACCACTGCCAGGGTCATGATCTTGGCGCGAATGCTCCAGCCACGGTTTCTCACACTGACCACGTCCAAGGTACGGCTCACCGCGACGTCACCATCGTGTCCCGGGGGCCAACCGGTGCACGAAGCGGAACCATGACACGCCACAGGTCGCTATCTGACAATGCCTCCGGGCAGTGAACCTAGTCGGCTCTTGAGTTCCTGTCCACTGCGGTGGATGTCCATTGTGGACAAGGTCACTTATGGCGATGGAGTGCTTGCTTTGGGTGCACCGGCTTGGCACGGTCGCCGACCGCCCGGCACACTGTCGCACGGATTCGGCCTCATACCTGGAGGATCAACGATGGGCGACATCGTCACCGTGGTCTCGGCGGCACTGTCCGTGCTCGGCGCGATCGTCGCCGGCGTCATGACCACCTGGTCGGCGCGCCGCAACGCCATGTTCGAGCACCGGCTGGCCGCCGAACGCCACGAGGCCAGCAAAGCCGAGCAGGCCCAGGAGGTGATCAGCCGCTACCGCGAGCCGCTGCTGCTGGCCGCGTTCAACCTGCAGTCGCGCCTGCACAACGCCGTCGGCGGCGTCTACATGCGCGAATACATCGACCACGAGGACGAGAACGAGCGCCGCTACGCCCGCGACTACACCGTCTACGTGCTGGCCGACTACTTCTGCTGGGTCGAGATCCTCCGGCGTGACCTGCGGTTCCTCGACCTCGGCGACGAGGTCAGCAACCGCACCTTCAACCGGCACCTCACCCTGGTCAGCTCGGCGTTCGCCTCGCTGCGGCTGCCCGGCAACCACTTCCGGCTGTTCAAGGGCCAGCAGCGAGCCATCGGCGAGCTGATGATCGTCAGCACCAACGGCCGTGCCGACAGCATGACCTACCCGGCGTTCTGCTCACAGCTGGACAACAACGACGAGTTCCGCCGCTGGTTCAGTCGGCTGGTCGACGAGGTCGCCGAGGTCGTGGCACACGACTGGGCAGGCAACGAGCGGCTGGTCCGCGCGCAGCACGCGCTGATCGACCTGATCGACTTCCTGGACCCCGCGCGCACCCGACTGCCCGACGACCGGGCCAAACTGATCGAGCCCACCCCCGCGCAGGCCGCACCCGGCACGCAGGCCGCACCCGCCGCGCTCTGAGCGGGCAGCTGAGGCGTTCTGCGGCAATCGTTCACGCGCAGGGGAAACGGAAACGTCCGCCCGGCGCCGGACGGACCCTTCCTGCCCGCGTCCTGACCTGACGCGGCGCGTTGTTCCGGCGGCCGGGCCCGGCCGCCGCGTTGCCCCGGCGGTTCAGCAGGCGGCGAGGTACGGCCGCTGCTGCACCCGGCGGGTCACTGGGCGGCCAGGTCCGGCCGTTCGGAGGCGTTCGGGTCGGCGGGCAGCACCGGCGGGGAACCGGCCGCGACCCAGGCCGCGCAGACCGCGTCCGCGGCAGCCGTGGCCTGTGCGGGGCTCAGCTGCTCGGTGACGACCCCGCAGGATCCGTCGGCGACCGTCACCGTCAGCGTGCCGCCGGAGGCCAGCGGCAGCACCAGCATGCCGCCCTCGCCCCAGCCCAGGTCCATCGGCAGCTCCGCCAGCGCGACCCCGGGCGGCAGCGCGCCCGCCACGGCGTCGACCGCGCTGCCCAGCGGGAAGCCCACGGCCAGTTGCGTTCCGGCGTTCGGGTCGAACACCGGCTCCGCCGACGGCGACGGCTGCGCGGTGACCTGCGCGGGCGGCCCGCTCGGCCAGGCCGCCACGGCGACCGCCCCGGCCAGCAGCGGCGTCAGCGCGAGCGCGCCGATCACCGCGTACCGGCGGTTGCGGCGGCGCACACCGCGTCGCTCGATGTCGGCTGTGCCGCCGGGCAGGTCCGGTTCGTCGGCGACCAAAGCGGCCAGGGCCGACCGGACGTCCTCGTCTTCGCTCATGCCGGTTCTCCTTCCAGGGCGCCGGAGCGTGCCAGCGCCTCGCGTAGGTGCGCCAGGCCACGGGAGGCCTGGCTCTTGACGTTGCCCGTGCTGCACCCCAGCGCCGCCGCGGTCTGCTCGACCGACAGGTCCTCCCAGTAGCGCAGCACCACAACCGCGCGCTGCGACGGGTGCAACCGCGCCAGCGCCCGCAGCAGGACGTCGCGGGTGCCGTCGTCGTGCGGGTCGGCGACCGCCGTGTCGGGCAGGTCGGCGGTGGCCACCTCGCGCCGCCACTTGCGGCGGTGCGTGGCCAGGTAGCCGTTGACGAGCATGCGGCGCACGTACGGGTCGACGTCGCCGCCGGCCCGCACCCGCCGCCAGTGCACGAACAGCCCGGCCAGGGCGTCCTGGACCAGGTCGTCGGCCTGGTGCCAGTCCCCGCACAGCAGGTACGCCGTGCGGCGCAGGGCGGCCCGCCGGGAGCCGGCGTACTCGCGGAAGTCGTTCATCCGCCCTCCGGTCGGTGGTCTCGTTCGTGACTGTCGCTCATACCGACTCCATGCGAACTGGTGGCGCGCGGGTTGCACAGGCCGCGACCGTCGTTGTCGGACGGGGTGGCTACGGTGGCGCGCATGTCCGAACCGACCGAGCCGCCCTGGACCGCCGAACAGGTTCAGGGGCTGGCCCCCGACGCGTCGAGTTTCGCCGCGGCCCGCAAACTCGCCGGGGCGTCCGGCTGGAGCGCCACCGGCCACGGCGGCACCCCGGCGGGGCTGTGGGGGCTGTGCAAGGGCAGCGGCAGCACGCCGTACCAGATCTGCGTGGATCTGGACGAGCCCGCCTACCGCTGCTCCTGCCCGAGCCGCAAGTTCCCCTGCAAACACGCGCTCGCGCTGCTGCTGCGCTGGTCGTCGGGCCAGGTCGCGGCCGACGAGCCCCCGCAGTTCATGACCGACTGGACCACCTCCCGCGGGGCCCGCGCGGAGAAGAAGGCCCAGCAGGCCGCCGCACCGCGCACCGAGGCCCAGGAGCGGGCCGCGCAGCGCCGCGCCGACAAACGCGCCGAGTCCGTCGCCGCGGGCATCGCCGAGCTGCGCACCTGGTTGTCCGATCAGGTCCGGCACGGTATCGCCGGGCTCGACCAGGCCGGCTACCGCCCGTTCGAGCAGGTCGCGGCCCGGCTCGTCGACGCTCAGGCCCCGGGTCTGGCCGGCGCGGTGCGCCGCCTGGCCCCGGTGCCCAGCTCCGGGCCCGGCTGGGAGCAGCGCCTGCTGGCCGAGCTGTCGCTGCTGCACCTGCTGTCGGGTGCCGCCGCGAACCCCGAGGCACTGCCCGAGGACCTGGCCGCGACCGTGCACAGCCGCGTCGGCCAGGCCGTGCCCACCGAGCAGGTCCTGGCCTCAGCCCCGGTGCGCGACCGGTGGCAGGTCGTCGGCGTCCGCGACGACACGGAGGACAAGCTCACCAGCCGCCGGGTATGGCTGCGCGGCCGCGACACCGGCCGCCCCGCGCTGGTGCTGTCGTTCGCGATGCCCGGCCAGGCCCTGCCCGTCGACCTGGTGCTCGGCACCGAACTCGACGCCGAACTGACCTATTACCCCGGTGCGGCCCCGCTGCGCGCCCTGGTCGCCGCGCGCCACGGCGCGCCCGCGCCGTGCCCGGCACCCGGCCCGGCGCAGACCGTCGCGCAGGCGCTCGACGAGGTCGGCGCCGCGCTGGCCGGCGACCCGTGGCTGTTCCAGTGGCCGGTGCTGGTGCGCGGCGTGCTCGCCCCCGGCACCCCCTGGCACCTGGTCGACCCCGACGGCGACGCGCTGCCCCTGGACCCGGCGCTCGGCGAGCCGTGGCGGCTGGCCGCCGTCGCAGGCGGACACGAGATCACCCTCGCCGCCGAGTGGGGCCCCGCCGGGCTGCGGCCGCTCGCGGTGTACGACGGCACGGAGGTGGTCCGCGCATGACTCCTTATATCTACGGCGCGCGGTCGAAGGGACGGCGGGCATGAACACGAGCATCTGGTCCGATCTGATGTCCAGCGCGCTCGTCGGCACCGACCGGCGCAGGCCGGTGCTGACCGGCGTGGACGGCCCGCTGTCCGAGGTACTGGCCTCGCTAGGCACCGAACTGGACCCCGACGGGCTGCTGTCCGCCGCGGCCGCGGTGACCGTCGCCCGCCGCGCGGGGCAGGTCCCCGCCCGGCCGCAGCGATCCGACCCGGCCGCGGCCGAGACCGCGCCGTACGCGTCGGCCGCCGCGCAGCAGCGGGTCGCGGCCCTGCTGTCCGGCGGGGACGCCGAACTGGACCGGACCACGACCCGGGAACTTGCCGGCGAGTGGCTGCGCATCGCCGCCGGGCGCGGCCTGCTCGCCGAGCCGGGCCTGCTGGTCGCGCTGCTGGACCTGGGCAGTTCCGACTCCTCGGTGCGCCCCGCGGTGCGCGCCGTCGGCGGGACGAGGCTGAGCTGGCTGGCCCTGCAGGGGCCGGGCCGCTGGGCCTGGGCCGCGCAGCCGGAGGACGCGGCGCAGCCCGCCGACTGGGACACCGGCCGGGTCGCCGACCGGGTCCGCCACCTCGGCGAGCTGCGCGCCCGCGACGCCGCCGCCGGGCGGGACCTGCTGCTGGAGGCGTGGCCGCAGGAGAAGGCGTCCGATCTGGCCGCGCTGATCGCCGCCTGCGCCGCCGGGCTCGGGCCCGACGACGAGCCGTGGCTGGAGAAGGCCCTCGACGACCGGCGCGCGCAGGTCCGCGAGGCCGCTGCGAGGCTGCTCGCGGTGCTGCCCGGGTCAGCCTGGCGGCAGCGCATGGCCGAACGGGCCCTCGCATGCGTGCACGTCGCCGCGCGCAAGCTGGTCGCGACGGCGCCGGCCGAATGCGACGAGTCGATGCGCCGCGACGGGATCAGCGTCAAACCGCCGCAGAGCGTCGGCGAGCGCACCCACTGGCTGCGCCAGCTCATCGAGTACGCGCCGCTGGACTGCTGGACGGCGTTCGACGAGACCCCGGCCGGGCTGCTGGGCCGCAAGTTCGACGACACCTGGGGTCCGGTGCTGCACGCCGGGCTCACCCGCGCCGCGATCACCCAGCGCAACGGAGCCTGGGCCGCCGTGCTCATCCACGAGGGGCTCGGCCGCCGGGACATGAACGAGCTGCGGGAACTCGCCGCCGTTTTGCCCGAGCAGGACCTGGCTGAACTGATCGCCGCGCAACTGCGGCGCAAGGCCGACATCGCCACCCGGCTGCTCGACGTGCTGCCCACGCCGTGGGCCGCGCCGGTCGCCGAGGCGGTGCTGGAGTGCCTGGCCGACGCCGAGCGCCGCCGCTCGGGCTGGTGGCAGCTGCTGCGCCACGCCGAATGGGGCTTCGACCCGGCGTACGCGCCGCAGGCCCGCGCCCTGCACGACTCCCTGCCGATCCCGGACCAGCAGCTGCTGGCCCGCTTCATCACCATGCTGCAGATCCGCCACGACATCACTCGGGAGCTTTCATGACCGCCACCCTCGACGCCACGCCCACGGTGCTGCGCCCGCACGCCGAGCAGCTCTACGCCGCCGAGCTGGAGCAGCTCGCCGCGGCCGACGACCTGCCGCGCCCGCCCGGCTGGCGGCTGTCCCCGCAGGCCGTGGTGACGTACCTGCTCGGCGACGGCAAGGACGTCAGCGCCAAGTACATCGGGCCGCGCCGGCTGATGGAGGTGGCCGTGGCGACGCTGGCCACCGACCGGGCACTGCTGCTGCTCGGCGTGCCCGGCACCGCCAAGACGTGGGTGTCGGAGCACCTGGCCGCGGCGATCAGCGGCGACTCGACGCTGCTGGTCCAGGGCACCGCGGGCACCCCGGAGGAGGCGATGCGCTACGGCTGGAACTACGCGCGGCTGCTCGCCGAGGGCCCGACCGCCGGTGCGGTGGTGGCCAGCCCGGTGATGCGCGCGATGCGCACCGGCGCGATCGCCCGGATCGAGGAGCTGACCCGGGTGCCGTCCGATGTGCAGGACACGCTGCTGACGATCCTGTCGGAGAAGACGCTGCCGGTGCCGGAGCTGGGCGAGGAGGTGCAGGCGGTCAAGGGCTTCAACGTCATCGCGACCGCCAACGACCGCGACCGGGGCGTCAACGAGCTGTCCAGCGCGCTGCGGCGGCGGTTCAACACCGTCGTGCTGCCGGTGCCGGGCACCGTCGAGGAGGAGGTCGAGATCGTCGCGCAGCGGGTCGCGTCGCTGGGCCGCGCGCTGGAGCTGCCCGCGGTGCCGGACGCGATCAGCGAGATCCGCCGGGTGGTGACCGTGTTCCGGGAGCTGCGCGAGGGGCTGACCGCCGACGGGCGGACCAAGCTGAAGAGCCCCAGCGGCACCCTGTCCACCGCCGAGGCGATCTCGGTGATGACCAGCGGCATGGCCCTGGCCTCGCACTTCGGCGACGGCACCGTGCGCGCCGCCGACGTCGCGGCGGGTATTCGCGGGGCCGTGGTCCGCGACCCCGTCTCCGACGCCGTCATCTGGCGGGAGTACCTGGAGACCGTGGCGCGCGAGCGCGACGGCTGGAAGGACTTCTACCGCGCCGCCCGGGAGGCGGAGTGAGCACCGACCGGGTGCACGTGTTCGGCATCCGTCACCACGGCCCGGGTTCGGCCCGGGCCCTGGTGCGGGCGCTGGACGAGCTGAAGCCCGACATCATCCTGGTGGAGGGGCCGCCCGAGGCCGACGGCCTGGTCGCGCTGGCCGCCGACGAGCGGCTCGAACCGCCGGTGGCGCTGCTGGCGTACCCGACGAACGCGGCCAAGGGAGAGCAGAGCCGCAACGCGTCGTTCTGGCCGTTCGCGGTGTTTTCGCCGGAGTGGCAGGCGCTGCGCTGGTCCGTGGCCCACGACGTGCCGCTGCGCTTCTGCGACCTGCCCGCCGGCCACCGCTTCGCCGCCCGCGCCACCGAACCGGCCGGGCCGCTCGACGGGACCGCCCTGGCGGACCCGGCCGCGGCGCCCGGCGACCTGCCCGAGGGTGAGGCGGTCGAGGAGGAGCTGCGGGTCGACCCGATCGCGGGGCTCGCGCACGCGGCCGGGTACGACGACCCGGAGCGCTGGTGGGAGGACGTGATCGAGCACCGGCGCGACGTGCCGCCGTTCGAGGCCGTGGCCGAGGCGATGGCGGCGGTCCGCGAGTTCGCCCCGGCGATCGCCGAGGACCTGGTGCGTGAGGCGTACATGCGTCAGGCGCTGCGCGCCGCCCTGAAGGAGGGCCACCAGCGGATCGCGGTGGTCTGCGGCGCGTGGCACGTGCCCGCGCTGGCCGGTGACCTGCCGCCCGCGAAGGACGACGCGGCGCTGCTCAGGGGCCTGCCGAGCGTTCCGGCGACGGTGACGTGGGTGCCGTGGACGCACGGGCGGCTGGCGTCGTGGAGCGGCTACGGCGCGGGCGTCACCGCGCCGGGCTGGTACCACCACCTGTTCACCGCCGAAGATCAGCCGGTCGAGCGGTGGCTGGTCGGTGTCGCCGGGGTGCTGCGCGACGAGGACATCGCGGTGTCCAGCGCGCACGTCATCGAGTCGGCGCGGCTGGCCGACACCCTGGCCGTGCTGCGGGGACGGCCGGTGCCCGGTCTGGCCGAGGTGACCGAGGCGACCCGGGCGGTGCTGTGCGAGGGCGACGACACCCGCCTGGAGCTGGTGCAGCGGCGGGTCGTGGTGGGGGAGCGGCTGGGCGCCGTACCCCCCGATGCCCCTGCGGTGCCGCTGGCCCGCGACCTGGACGCGACCGCCCGCCGCTTGAAGCTCGCCCAGCAGGCCCTGGTCACCGACCACGACCTCGACCTGCGCAAACCGAACGACCTGGAACGCAGCCGGCTGCTGCACCGGCTGCGCCTGCTCGGCGTCGGCTGGGGCACCCCCGTGCAGCGCAAATCCGGCAAGGGCACCTTCTGGGAGTCCTGGCAGCTGCAATGGCACCCGGAGTACGCGGTCGACCTCATCGCCGCCAGCGCCTACGGCACGACCGTGGAGCAGGCCGCGACCGCCAAGGCCGTCGAGGCCGCCGCGGACGCCGACCTGGCCGCGCTGACCGGCCTGCTGGAGTCGTGCCTGCTCGCGCAGCTGCCCGACGCGCAGCCCGCGGTGCTGCGGCAGCTGTCGGACCGGGCGGCACTGGACACCGACGTCGCACAGCTCATGGCGGCCGTGCCCGCGCTGGCCCGCACCCTGCGTTACGGCGACGTCCGCGCCACCAGCACCGACGCGCTCGCCGAGGTGCTGACCGGCCTGGTCACCCGGATCCGGCTGGGCCTGCCCGGCGCGCTGACCGGCCTCGACGACGACGCGGCCCGTGCCATGCGCGCCCACCTGGACACCACGCACGAGGCGCTGAGCCTGCTCGCCGAGCGGCTGCCGCTGCGCGAGGAGTGGATGGACACCCTGGCCCGGCTCGTCGACCGGCCGGACTTGCCCGGCCTGCTCGCCGGTCGGCTGCTGCGGATGCTGCGCGACGCGGGCACCCTCGACGCCGACGCCGCCGAACTGCGGCTGGCCCGCGCGCTGACCGTCGGCGTGCCGCCGGTGACCGCGGCCGGGTATGTCGAGGGCTTCCTGTCGGGCGGGGGACTGCTGCTGGTGCACGACGAGGCGCTGCTGACCCTGACCGACCGCTGGCTGTCCGGGCTGGCCCCGGACGTGTTCACGGCGGTGCTGCCGCTGCTGCGGCGTACCTTCGCCGCGTTCGCGGCCCCGGAACGGCGCGCGGTCGGCGAGCAGGTCCGACGGCTGGGCAGCGGCGGCACGCATGTGACGTCCGATGTGGACGAACTTGAACTGGACCCGGCGCGGGTCGCGCGGGTGCTGCCGACACTGGAACTGCTGCTGGCAGCGGGAAGGGGAGCACGGTGAGCGACGACGAGCGGATGCGCCGGTGGCGCCTGGTGCTCGGCGGCGAAGGCGCCGAGGGCACCGGGGTGACGCTGGCCGGGGTGGACAAAGGCATGGACGAGGCCCTGGCGGCCCTTTACCGCGACGGTGGCGGCGAGGGCGGGTCCGGGCGCAGCGCGGGGCTGGGCGGTTCCGCGCCGAAGGTGGCCCGGTGGCTCGGTGACATCCGGCAGTACTTCCCGTCGACGGTCGTGCAGGTGATGCAGGCCGACGCGATCGAGCGGCTCAACCTGACCCGGCTGCTGGTCGAACCCGAGATGCTGGAGGCCGTCGAACCGGACGTGCACCTGGTCGGCACGCTGCTGTCGCTGAACAAGGTGATGCCGGACAAGGCCCGCACCACCGCGCGCATGGTGGTGGCGAAGGTCGTCGCGGAGCTGGAACGGCGGGTCGCGCAGCGCACCCGGGCCGCGGTCACCGGCGCGCTCAACCGCGCCGCCCGGATCACCCGCCCGCGCCACCGCGACATCGACTGGAACCGCACCATCCGCGCCAACCTCAAGCACTACCAGGCCGAACACCGCACCGTGGTGCCCGAACGGCTGATCGGTTACGGCCGCTCCACCAAGGCCGTACACCGTGACGTGGTGCTGTGCGTGGACCAGTCCGGTTCGATGGCGGCGTCGGTCGTCTACTCCGGAGTGTTCGCCGCAGTGCTGGCGTCGATGAAAAGCCTGCGCACGTCGCTGGTGGTTTTCGACACCGCGGTCGTGGACCTCACCGACCAGCTGCACGACCCGGTCGAGGTGCTGTTCGGCACCCAGCTGGGCGGCGGCACCGACATCAACCGGGCCATCGCGTACTGCCAGGGGCTGATCACCCGGCCTCGGGACAGCATCTTCATCCTCATCAGCGACCTTTACGAGGGCGGGGTGCGGGCGGAGATGCTGCGCCGCGTCGCGGCGATGACCGCCGCCGGGGTGCAGGTGATCGTCCTGCTCGCACTGTCCGATGAAGGCCAGCCGGCGTACGACCACAGCAACGCCGCTGCGCTGGCGGCGATGGGGGTTCCGTCGTTCGCGTGCACACCGGACGCGTTCCCGGAACTGATGGCGGCGGCGATCGAACGGCGCGACCTGCAGCCGATCATCGAGAAGATGGGCCGCTGAGCCGCGGATCAGCCACAACGCACGGACCCGGCCGCGCTGACCTGGGGAGGTTGACGGGCGCGGCCGGATCACACTGATCACACCGCTTGCCGGGCGTCCGGTCAAGTCCTCCGGACGTACGGCCCCCGCTGTCCGGAGCGCTCGGCCGTGCCTCTCACCGGTGGTCACGCGCCTGCTTCCGGCATGTTTCCGTGCGGTGTCAGCGGGTGTTGCGGCGATCTCAGTGCGTGGTGACGTATCCCCAGGCCTGGCTGACCACGTCGATGCCGAGGCTGTAGCGCAGCGTGGTGACGAGCACCGCGGCCACGAACACCAGCCCGGCCAGCCCGATCAGCAGGCGTACCAGCAGCGACTGGCGTTTGACCCACTCGGTCCAGCCGCGCACCTTGTCCTTGGTGAACTGCAGCAGGTGCCGTGCCCACACGAACTCGATCGCCCAGATCGCCAGACCGCCGATCACGATCAGCCAGCCCGGCCCCGGCAGCGGGATCAGCAGGATGCCGACCGCCACCACGACGGCGCCCAGCGCACCGATGATCACTTTGAGGACGGCTGCCCCGGTCGGATTAGCCCGAACGGTCTGATGCGCTATCCGCGCCCGGTCCCGCCAGGTGCTGGAACCCCGCGGAAAGTCCGGTTTGTCGCTCATCTCCCCACCCTTGTCGCCCATGTCGTCGGGGTCGCGGAATCACCCGTCACCAACCCCGATGACTGGACGTTACCGGAGTGTGTCGACGGTCTTGGCCGGCATCGCACGATCGGCAATACCGGGCAAAAGCACGGCATCTTACTCCCTGTGGTGGGTCCGTGCCCACGTAATCATCGATCTTCCCGCTATCGGGTGAGATCGTACGATGACGGAGCGTATAGGGGAGGGTCACCTTGAGTATGGGAGGGGCGGGGCGGTCAAGCTCCGCCGCAGTGCCGGGGGGAGTACGTCCATGAGTGCTATCCGTCCTACGACCGTCGAGGTCGAGACATCGTTGCGGCTGGTCGCGCCCGACGCGACCTCGCTTCCGGTGCGGGCGAGTCTTCGCTACGACCCGGTCGACCCGTACGCGGTGCATGTGCTCTTCCACGCCGAGTCCGCCGGCGGCGAGGCGGTGAGCTGGTCGTTCGCCCGTGAACTGCTGGTCACCGGACTCGACGAACCGGCCGGCATCGGCGACGTGCGGGTCTGGCCCTGGGCCACCCCGCGCGGCGACTTCGTCGCGCTCGCCCTGTCGTCGCCCGACGGCAACGCGCTCTTCGAAGTCCCACGAAGCGTGCTCGTACGCTTCCTGCGCCGCACCTACGTCGTGGTACCCCGCGGTCGCGAGACCGACCACCTCGACGTCGACGCGGCGGTCAACCGGCTGCTCGCCGGTCGATGATCAGCAACTGACCAGCGGCGGTCAGCCCTGATGATCACTCCCTGAACCAGGCAACTCCGACCGGACACCCGGTCAGCACTCCGACGAGGTGCTCGCGATGAGCACCTCGTCTCGTGCTGTTTCGGGGGGTTTGTCGGATCCGACACGCGGGAGGGGTACCGAGGTGCGCGGGGTGCCGCGGGTGCTGTAGAGTTCCATTCCGTTGCGGGCGATTGGCGCAGCGGGAGCGCGCTTCCTTCACACGGAAGAGGTCACTGGTTCGATCCCAGTATCGCCCACAGATGTACGCAGGTCAGAAGCTCGCTAGCGATCATGCTAGCGAGCTTCTTCGATTGTTGGTGGGCAAATCTGCTCCACAAATGCCCCCCCGTCAATGAGTCAATCCGACCTTGCTCCTTACATGCCTGGCGCGTCGTCGCCGGTCAGTGGCCTGCGCTCGTGCGGCTCAAGTGCGGAGCGCGCTTCCTTGGGCGGGAAGAGTCCTTCGCCGCGTTCAGTCGCCGATCGAGGGTGCGCAGTAGGGATACGGCTCACCTGCGTCCCGCGAACATCCGGACGGACCTGCTCGGCCCACTAACACTTGACGGCAAAACGGGCGTACAGTACGGACGTCGCCCGGATTCCTGGGGGCCGTCCTCCGCCGCCTATCCGCGACCCCTCCCGACCGGAACCCGCGCACCGCCCTCACCAGGCGGTCCGCCCGGCACGTGCCTGTCGCCCCTGCGAAAGACTCCCGCGCAGACGCCGCGAGAGCCTGATCCACGGCCACAGTGAAGGAACGTGAACGCGATGGTCGACATCGCCTACGGCCACGACCGCATCAACCACCCCCCGACGGCGAGCACGGCACTCCTGACCGTGCCGTACGTGGTCGCCCGGCATACCGCCAGCCGACACCGGTCGCCCGCCTGCGGGTACGCGAGGTCGCCTGAGCGCACCGATCAGTGGCAGCCGCGAACGCGGACCCGCGGCACCGGCGTGGAAGCCGGCTTGGGTGAACTGCGCGAGACCGATCCGCTGCTGGTCCTGCTGCACGCGATGCCTGCCGGCGACCCTGCCAGGGCGGCCGCACGCCGCACCGCGATCGAGTGGTACCTGCCCATGGCCGGTTACCTCGCCCGCCGGTTCCGCAACCACGGCGAGCCCGCCGACGACGTCACCCAGGCCGCGACCATCGGGCTGATCAAAGCGGTCGACAAGTACGACCCCAGCCGCGGCGTCCCGTTCATCGGCTACGCGTTCCCCACCGTGCTCGGCGAGATCCGCAGGCACTTTCGCGACACGACCTGGGACATCCGGGTACCCCGCCGTGTCCAGGAGCTGTACCGGGAGGTCGCGGTGGCCAACGACGAGCTCACCCACGAGCTGCTTCGCACCCCCAGCCCGGCAGCGCTGGCCGGACGGCTCGGCGTCAGCGAGCGGGAGGTGGGCGAGGCCCGCCTGGCTGCGAACTCCTACCGGCTGCTGTCGCTGGACCGGCCGCGCCCCGACGGCGACGGAGAAGACGACGGGCAGCTGGCCGACGTGCTCGGGGTGCTCGATCCCGCGCTGGCGTCGGTCGAGGACCGGATGCTATTGCGCAACCGACTGGGTCGCCTGTCCGAACGCGACCGGCGCATCATCGCGATGCGCTACGACGCCGAGCTGACCCAGGCGCAGATCGCCGCACAGCTGGGCCTGTCACAGATGCACATCTCCCGGCTGCTGACCCGTACCCTGTCGCAATTGCGGCAGATGGCATGACCCTGACCGCCCACCGTGCCACCCTCGCCGACTTCGGCCAGCCCCGCATGCGCGGGCTGCTGCACGTCTACGCCTTTTTCGCAGCGGTGGTCTGCGGCGTAGTCCTCGTTGTGCTCGCGGCGTCCCGACCTGGCGTCGCGCCGGTCGTCAGCACCGCGGTCTACAGCGCCACCGTGTGTGCCCTGTTCGCCGTCAGTGCGCTCTACCACCGCCGCGTATGGAGCCCGGGCGGCTATCTGACTATGCGTCGCCTCGACCACGCGATGATCTTCGTGTTCATTGCCGGCACCTACACCCGCTCTGCGTACTGCTCTTGCGGCCGGGCCAGGCCGCCGTGATGCTGTCGCTGGTGTGGGGCGGCGCACTGGCCGGCGTCGCGCTGTCGACGCTATGGCCGCACGCACCGCGCTGGGTGAGCGCACCGCTTTACCTGATTCTGGGCTGGGCGGCGATCCCGATCCTTCCCGACATCCTCCACACGGGAGGCCCCGCCACCTTGATCATGCTCGCAGCCGGGGGAGTCGGATACAGCGCCGGCGCCATCCTCTTCGCCTGCCGCCGGCCGAATCCCTGGCCGGCAGTGTTCGGCCACCACGAGTTGTTCCACGCCTGCACGGTGATCGCCGCGACCTGTCACCACATAGCGATCTACTTCGCGCTGTATGCCTGACCGAGCGCTATAGGGCGCCGCTCGGCGGGCCGCTGTTGGAGCAGGAGAACGAGGTGCTGCGCCGGGCCGCTGCCTACCTGTCCCAGGCGCACCTGCCGGGAACAGGATCTACCCGCTCGTGACCGGAGCCGTCCATCCCGGGCACCTTGCCGGATGGCCCCGCACGGAGGCTGGGGTGCCGACCATCGTCGGCACCCCAGCTGCACCTGCCTTCGGTGTCAGACCGGTCCGTGCCTGGCCCCGTGGCGCCGGGTCAGTTCCGGAAGCTCCACTGCTGGTTCGACCCGCCCCAGCAGCTGTACAGTTGGATCCTCGTCCCGTTGCCGGTGCCGCCGGCGTCGAGGCACAGCCCTGACTGCGCGCTGGTGATGGTGCCGTTGTTGACATTCCACTGCTGGTTCGCGCCGCCGTGGCAGTCATAGAGGATCACCGCGGTGCCGTTGCTGGTGCCTGAGGCGTCCACACACTTGCCGTTCACCGTCAGCTGCCTGCTTGAGGTGTGAGTGAACCGCTGGTTCGAGCCACCCCAGCAGTCGTACAACTGGAGCTGGGTGCCGTTGGTGGTGCTCGAGTTCGGGACGTCGAGACACCTGCCGGACTGCTGACCCACAATCATCTGGCTGGTACCGCTCGGCGGACCAGTGGTGGGTCCAGGATCGGGGTTGGTGCCTTCCCGGACGGTGATGTCGGAGCTTCCCTGGCTCTGGTAGCCCTCGGTCGCCATGACTTGGTAGGCCCAGCTGCTGCCGAGGTTGAGGCCGGCGCGGGCCCAGGCGTCGACGTGGTTGGCGAAGGTGATGGTGCCACTGCTCCGCTTCTGCTGGCGCACGCTCCAGTACTGGTAGAACGTGGCGGTGCCGTCGATCGACGGCTGGTTGACCCGCTGGCTGCGCAGGATGTCGTAGGTGCCGCCGTCGGTGGTGACCGTGCCCAGCCGCTGAGCGCCGCTGCTCGGGTTGTAGCTGCCGAAGTTCTCCACAACGTAGTACTCGATCAGCGAGTTTCGCGTCCACCCGTACAGGGCGAGGTAGGTGTTGTTGTTGCCCGGGTTGTAGGTGCCCGAGTAGCTGACCGTCCGCCGGCTACCGGTGGCCCAACCCTTGCCGCCGACCCAGTTGTTGGTGCTCCTGCTCCAGGAGCTGGAGTAGCGGCCGTTCTCGCGCAGCACCATGCAGGCGTCGCCACTGTCTTTCCAGAACGAGAAGTAGAACCCGTTGTGCGTGCCGGTGGTGTTCGAGCAGACCTGCCGGTCGGCCTCGGCGTAAGCGTTGGTGGCCATCAACGTGCTGGCGACGGCCGCCACGACGGCGCAGGCGCCGCCGATGAGCATTCTGAGGCGGCCGCCTCTGCGGCTCTTCTGTTGGATGGGTGCCTCGTGCATGTGCGTGCTTCCTCCTCGTGAAGGCTGGCGAAAAGGTGTGGGGTGATACGACCCGGTAGGACTGTCGGTGGCCGTGGTGTCGGGCCACCGTGCGCGGGCCGTACCACGCGGTGGTGGGGCCAGTCGTCATGCGTTCGACGACCGGAGTGCCGGGCCGCGGTTGGCCCGGACCGACAGTGATGTCTGTCAATCGCAAATATGGATCCCACCTTGTCGGACTGTCAACAACTTCCGGAAACATTTCGGAAATCATGCCCGGGTTGGCTGGACCGGCGGGACGTTTCACAGATCGAAGTGGCGTGGGGTCGGTCGTGTTGGGAAACGTCGATATGTCGATATCGAGCCCGAAAAAGTGGGGCGACGCACGGCCTGGGGATTCCGAAAGTTTCAGACTGTTTCGGGTCTGCCGTGCCGCGTTGTCGCGGCGCGGCGGCCCGTCCGGCCGGTGACCCTTGCACCGATACGTCGGGCCGGATGGTCCGAGGCGGCGCGCCAGCGGTCACCGGAAGATGTGGGCCACCCCACCGCAGCCCGATCAGTTCCCGTGGACCTGCCGGCCGAGCAGTGCCTCGAGGCGGATGCATGCCTCGGCGGCAGTCCGGTCCGGGTCCATGCGGTCGCCAATGTGTACGCGCGGTCGCGGTATGCCGGTTCGGTCAGCACGCGGATGATGAGCTCGGCTACCGCGTCGACCTGCCACCGTGCCTCGGGCAGCCACTCGGCAAGTCCGAGGGCGTGCATCCGGCGGGCGTTGTCCGGGCGGTCCGCTCCGTGTGCGAGCACCACATGCGGGGTGCAGGACGCGATCGCTGCCGCTCGTCGACCTTCTCGACCAGCTCCGATCGCCAAGACTGCACGCGTGGCAGCCGCCGGGCGGCGGTGTAGCCGGTGCACTCAGCCATGCCGTCATCCACTCCCTGGACGTGATCAGGATTTGGCCCCGGTTGCCAGCCGGGAGCTGGTGCGGGCGGCTGGCGGCGAGGTAGGCCGCTACGTCACGGACCAGCGGGCAGGGCGGGCCTGGAGTATGGGTACAGGCATGGGGTGGGAATCCCTGGTCGGAATCCCATCCCCGGATTTTGTTGTTGCCGACTCGTGCGCTCAGTTGCGGGTCAGGATCGAGTCCAGCGCTGATTGCTGCCGCCGTGGCATGTCCACAGCACCACGGCCGTGCCGTTGCCGGTGCCCGCGCCGGTCACGTCCAGGCAGAGGCCGGACTGAACGCCGGTGACGGAATCAGAACTGGATGCTGAGGAGGTGGCGCCGACCGCTGGTCATGGTCACCTCGGCGACCACAGATTTGCAGACCGTGGAGTCGAAGCCTGCTGGTGGACGTGGAGGTCCGGCCCGCTCAACAGCATGATCAGATCGGTAGACTCATCGCCCACCGTCGTAGGTGCGCCGTGCCCGCTCCACGTCTCCGAGGCGGGCCTCGGCCCAGGTGGCCAGGTGCGCGAAAAGCGGGCCGAGGCTGGCGCCGAGCTCGGTGATCTCGTATTCGACTCGGGGCGGCACTTCGGCGTGGTAGGTGCGTGCGACGAGCCCGTCGCGTTCGAGCTGGCGCAGCCGCTGCGTGAGCACCTTCGGCGTGATGCTGGTCAGCCAGCGCTCCAACTCCACGAAACGCTGCCGGCCGTGCTCATGGAGAACCCACAGGATGGGCGTGGTCCAACGACTGAACACGATATCGACGACCGGTGCGACCGGGCACGCCAGCTCAGGGTCCGTCGACCGTTCCACGTGCCCTCCATCACATCTCCATTACTTTCCTCTAGGTACCTACTATATCCGTGCTACTAGCGTCTTCTCCAGCCGCGCGGACGACGCGGTCGAACTGGAGACACAAGACATGTTTGTCGTGACAGGCGCCACCGGGAACGTCGGCCGTTCGCTCTCGTCGATCCTCGCGAGGTCGGGTGCCGCGGTGACGGCGGTGTCCCGTGGCCGACGCCCGGTCGCCGTGCCAGACGGATTTCGCCACTACCGCGCGGACCTTGAGCGGCCGGAGAGCCTGGGCCCGGCGCTCGCCGGGGCCGAGGCTCTGTTCCTGCTCGTGGAGGGTGCCGGGGCGAACCTCGACATGCCCGAAATCCTGCGGGTCGCCACGGCCGGGGGCGTGAAGCGCATCGTGCTGCAGTCCTCGCAAGCGGTCGGCACGCGGCCCGGTTCGGCGTCGCACGCACCCCTGCACGCCATCGAGGACCTCGTGAGCCGATCCGGCCTCGGCTGGACGATCCTGCGCCCCGGCGGCTTCGCCTCCAACGCCTTCGCGTGGGCTGAATCGATCCGGGCCGGACGGACGGTGGCCGCACCGTTCGGCGACGTCGGCCTGCCTGTGGTCGACCCGGACGACATCGCGGAGGTGGCCGCCGTCGCCCTTCGCGACGGCGCGCACGACGGCCGCACGTACGAGCTCACCGGCCCGGCGCTGAGCACGCCACGCGAACGGGTTGCCGACCTGGCCGCCGCGCTCGGCGAGCCGATCGGCTTCGTCGAGCAGACGCCCGACCAGGCCCGCGAACAGATGCTGCGGTTCATGCCACCGCCGGTGGTCGAGGGCACGCTGGCGATCCTCAGCGCACCGACCGAACGGGAGCAGCAGATCAGCCCAGACGTGGCCGGGGTCCTGGGCCGATCGCCACGCCCCTTCGCCGCCTGGGCTGCGCGCAACATCGACGCCTTTCGCTGACACGTCGCGCCGGTCGAACTGCCCCACCGACTGATGGTCCAGCCGCTCTGACTGCGCCCAGACCGGCATCGACGGTCCGTGTCCCGGAATGCGACCGCGCAGAGACCATTACGCCGAGGGGCGGGGGTGGTTCCGGCCGCGCCAGGCCGGAGGGGAGATTACGTATGCGTGTTTGAACGCCCTGCTGAAGTGGGTCGCGTCCATGAAGCCCCGGCTTCGTCCTAGCGCCACGATGGTCCGTAGCCTGCCTCACTGGCCGAGAAGGAGCGGCCGGCAGGCAACGGCGAATGTCGTGCCCGGACGCCCGTCACCCGCATCGTGAACTGGCTGCATTCGGCGTGTCCGGACGGCCCGTACGGTGACGGTCGGCCCGTGAGCTGCTGCAATGTGGTTCGGATTCTGCCAGGTATGGTCCACCAATACAATACGGATATTGCGTCGTTGCGAAGTCCCAGCCCGGTGAGCTGGGACTTCGCTCGTTCGTTGATGTCGGTAGAGGCGTATGTGCGGGTGATGCCCGATTGGTCTGGCACGAACCACCGTAAGCGGGGCCGAGGTTTCTGCCTGCCGCCCTGTAGTCGCCCGGGCCGGCTCCATCCGCACACGGTCACGTTCGCTGCCCCTATCGCCACACGACGGACCGGGATCGCTGACTGTGCAGTAGTCGAGCAGTGGGGTGAGCCGCCGCACCCGTCCCTGGACCGTGACGTGATCGGCCTCGACCTCGTGCTCGACACAGCCACGATCGTGAGCGGGGCGATGACTTCACTGCTCGGGTCTGCCTTGATCGCCAAAGGTCAACGCAACGGCCTCGTTCAAGGTGCGTAGTCCGCGATGACTGTCTGCGGGATGGTCAGCAGCGTGACTTCGTCGCATTGTGGTGGGGCGATGCCGCATACGACGGAGGGTCCGTTCTCGGGTCCGTCGGTGGCGGCGACCAGGTAGGCGATGTGCGGCCACTGGACCGGCCGCAGCCTGCCGGTTTGGGTGGCGGCTGCGTCGGATCTGCCTTGCGCCAGGTTTCCGGTGGGAATGATCCGAAGCTCCGCGCCGTCGGCGGGGGCGCCCGGCCGGTTCAGGAACACTGCGGCGTCGACTCCGTCCGGTGACAGTGACACGTGCCGGATCTCCCAGCCGGGGAAGCAGGTTTGCGTTCCGTCCAGGCTCACCGGCCCGTTGAAGCGGCCCACCCGCAGGCAGTTGTCGCCTTCATGCATGACGGCAGCGGCGCCCCGGGCGGCGATGTCCGCGACGTCCGCGTTCTCGGTGACTGTCGCCTTGTCCGTGTCCAGGTCGTATGCCACCAAGCCGTTGATCGCGCCAGGGTGTGCGCCGCCGGCCGTCCTCCAGCTGACCGCGAGCCGTCCTTCGCGAAGCCACATGTCCTGCAGTTGGTTGCCGTGCGAGTTCTTCCGTACGTCGATGCGCGTGTGCTCCGTCAGCGACGGCAGGTCGTAGATGTGCAGGTACGGGTACTGGTAGGCGGCCATTGCCTTGCCGTCGGGCGCGAAGGCGACGGTGGCGCCTTCCAGCCGGGGCGTGAAGTCGCGCAGCTGGCCGGCGGCGGTGAGGAATGACGTGACGTGTCCGGCCGCCGCGTCGGGGCCGGCCGTCTCGACGACCCATCCTCCGCTCACGCCGGTGGCGTTCACGACCCGGCCGTCTTCGGGTATCGGGACGTATGCGGCCACGTGGCCGCCCCGGCGGATGGTGCCGTCGGCGGCCAGCGTGGCCACCATGTCCCGGTACATTCCGCGGCTGGTCGGGCCCGGCCAGGTGACGCCCGCTGACGGTCCGGCGGTCGCGGTCTGGCTGGCCGCCGGTTCTGGTGGGGTGACCGGCCGGTCGAGCGTCGCGGCGAGCAGTGCCGCGACGGCGGCCACACCGGCGACCGCCGCGCCGCCCGTGTACATGGTGCGGTGCCAGCGCACGGATCGGCCCTTCCGGATCACGTCGTCGGCTTGGAAGACCGGTGCGCCCATGTCGGCGACGCTGTGCCGGAGGTCGTCCTGTAGGCGGTCCTCGATCGGGGTGTTCATGCCATGACCTCCTCGTTCAGTTTCGTGCGCAGGGTGTGCAGAGCGCGGGTGAGGTAGCGGCTGACGGTGCCGCGGGAGACGCCCAGCGCCTCGGCGACCTCCGCTTCGCCGAGGTCCTCGTAGTAGCGCAGGACCACTGCGGCGCGCTGCCGCGCGGGCAGGCGCAGCAGTGCGCGGCGCACCTCGTCGGACTGGGCTATCCGGTCGGCGGCGTCTGCGACCGCCGTCTCGGGCAGCCGGTCGGTGGCCGTTTCACCATTCCATCGCCGCCGCCACCATGATGTCGCGGTGTTGATCAGGATCCGGCGCACGTACACCTCTGTCGCCTGGCCGTCCCTGATCCGGTCCCATGACAGGTACGTCTTCACCAGCGCGGTCTGCAGCAGGTCTTCGGCCCGTCCTCGGTCGCCGACGAGGAGGTACGCCGTGCGTAGCAATGCCGGTGAGCGCCCGGCGACGAATTCGCGAAAGCCGGTCTCGTCTTGTGCATTCATTCACTTCTCCCGGGGTGAGCCCTCGCGGGGAAGGACGCGCTGTGCGTGGGCGAGTGCTGTCACGATGTCGAGAAATCTTTCGCCCGCGGCGGCGGGTACCGCGCTGGGCGGCCGAGTATCACACATGTGCGCTGCCGCTTCGTGCGTCTGGTCACGCGCTGACGAGGTAGGGACAGCGATCCCGATCCTCGCCGCCTGGAATGGGGTGGGAATCCCTGGTCGGAATTCCCACCCCCGGATTCTGTAATTGCAGACTCGTGCGCTCAGTTGCGGGTCAGGATCGAGTCCAGCGCTGATTGCTGCCGCCGTGGCATGTCCACAGCACCACGGCCGTGCCGTTGCCGGTGCCCGCGCCGGTCACGTCCAGGCAGAGGCCGGACTGGACGCCGGTGATGGTGCCGTCGGAGTTGAGCCGCCACTGCTGGTTGGCTCCGCCGTGACAGGTCCAGATCTGGAGGCGGGTCCCGGTGGCGGTGCCCGCGGCATCGAGGCACTTGTTGCCGTAGACGGTCAGCTGGTTGCCGGATGTCGCCGTCCAGGTCTGGTTGGTGCCGCCATTGCAGTCCCAGATCTGCGTGAGCGCCCCGTCGGACTGACTGCGCCCGTTGACATCCAGGCAACGGTTCGATGCGACGCCGCGGAGTGGACCGGTGGAGCCAGGTGCCGGGCTGCTGGGCGGCGGGCTGCTCGGTGGGGTGTCGAGGGTGAGGTTCTTCTGCAGCACCTGCCACTGGGTGCGGCACAGCCCGCAGTTGGAGCCGACGAAGTTGCTGCCGGCGGAGATGTCGCCCTTCAGGCGCCACTTGAGGTAGAGCACCGCGACGCGGCCGAACTCGCCGCCGTTGGTCTGGCCGTAGGTACCACCGTGTCCGACGTTGAGATTGCCCATGAACGCGGGCAGGCCGGACGGCAACTTGCCCCAGTCGTCCATGGCGTTGCCGTAGGCGATGTCGCTGGGGCCGCCGATGAAGTAGGCGATCGGCGTGGTCAGTCGCCGCAGCTGGTAGTCATCGGCGTCGTTGAGCAACCCGCTGCTGAAGATGGCGACGGTGGTGACCCGTGGGTCGTTGTCGACGGCATACGCTTCCAGGCCGCCGCACGAGAAGCCGGCCACGGCGATCTTCGAGGTGTCGATCTTTCCGTAGTACTTGCTGCCCTGCCGACTGTTCTCCGACACGACCCAATCCATGGACGCCGTGTGCATCGACGAGTTGGTGCTGCCCGATCCACCGGGAGCGCCGTTGGCGATGGCCAGGAATCCGTGCGAGGCGATCTCGCGCAGGAAGTTCTGCTGGTCCAGGCCGTTGCCGGAGCAGCCGCCATTTCCCCAGACGAACACGGGCATGCGTTCGCTCGGCAGGGTCTGCGGGCGGTAGATGGTGTGGTTGGGCAGGGTGCTGGAGGTCTCGTAGTCGGCCGGGTACGGGCCGGATCCGCCGACCGCGGCATCCGCCGGGGTCGGATCGAACGCCATGATCGCGGTTGTGGCTGCGATGACGACTGCCGCCAGCCCAGCGCTGACCGTTGTCCGTTTTCTCATTCCACCCTCCAAGGGCGTGGCGGTGGGGCGCTTCCCCGGGTGCGACGCATCGACGGCTGCGACGGTGGTCGGCGTGCGGTCTGGCTCAGGCCGAGCCGGCCGGCGACGGGGGTGGAGAGGTCGATCTCTCGGCTACGCCGGCCTCAGGTCAGAGACCCGATGGGAACAGTGTGCACTTACTATCACTGGAGGAACGAAAAGTGTCAATGTTCAATCGGGACTGCCCGGCTCCGGTCAAGTGCCCGCGCCGTCGCCCGCGCTCGACGTCCACACCGTTCCTGCCGTGGGCCTGTGACGACCGGCAGGACCACACCGGCCGCCGCAGCGAACAGCTGCGCTCGGGGCGGAGTTCGGCGACCTGTCACCGTCCGAGCCCGATCGGCGCCGGCAAGACTGGCTGGGCGACCTCGCGCAGCGGCATGACCGGATGCGCACATCTGGCGCATACCATGCGCGGGCACGCGAGAGTGGATCAAGTTACAGGACGGCCGTTCGGGGTGGCGAGGCCGGCACGAGCTGGGTTGCGTGGCATGCGCCGCCCTCACGATCCTGTCCGCGTGACAGAGGCTCGTCAGCGATTAACGCCAGCGAGTTTCTTCGATCATCGGTGGGCGAATCCGCTCCACAATCGTTCCATGTCAATGAGCAAGACTGTTTGTGGTCAGCGCTGATCGGATTTGACGACCCGGCGCCAGTGGCCGGGGCCACTGGCGCCGCTGCGCGTCCGACATGGGTCAGAGCTTGGTCGGGTAGCGGTAGCCCTGGTCGTAGAGTTGCTTGCGGTAGGCCGCATTGCTGTCCCAGTTGTTGGGGTACGTCTGCTTGCTGTACGCGGGTGCCAGGGCGACCAGCCACGCCGGCGTCGGGGCCTCCGTGCCCTTGAAGCCCGGGACGAAGACCTTGCCGCTGGAATTGGGTTTGCCACTCTCCACGTGCACGTGCGCCTGCACGATGTAGCGCCACCCGCTGAGCACCACCTCGTAGCTGTAGCAGAACGAGCCGTCGAAGCTGTAGTTCTTGTCCAGCGAGTCGTAGTAGTGCAGCAGGCTGTGCGTGGGCTGGGCGGCGTCCCAGGCGGCGAAGACCTCCTGGAACGTGTTCGGGGGCTGGGCATTGGAGCTGGTCACGATGTCCTCCTCGTCGCTGCACCGTCCGGTGACGGCTTACGTAAGGGACAGATGGCGTCGCGGTGCCCGCGGATACCTCCCGTCGGTTTCCCGACGTCCTGCCTCGTCCGGGTGAATATTGCGTCGTTGCGAAGTCCCAGCTCGGTGAGCTGGGACTTCGCTCGTTCGTCGATGTCGGTAGGGGCGTATGTGCGGGTGATGCCCGATTGGTCTGGCACGAACCACCGTAAGCGGGGCCGAGGTTTCTGCCTGCCGCCCTGTAGTCGCCCCGGCCGGCTCCATCCGCACACGGTCACGTTCGCTGCCCCTATCGCCACACGACGGACCGGGATCGCTGACTGTGCAGCAGTCGAGCAGTGGGGTGAACCGCCGCACCCGTCCCTGGACCGTGACGTGATCGGCCTCGACCTCGCGCTCGACACGATCGTGAGCGGGGCGATGACTTCACTGCTCGGGTCATGCATGACGGCAGCGGCGCCCCGGGCGGCGATGTCCGCGACGTCCGCGTTCTCGGTGACTGTCGCCTTGTCCGTGTCCAGGTCGTATGCCACCAAGCCGTTGTCGGAACTTGTCACAGCTGAGCATGTGCTTGGTGACGACGTGGTGGCCCAGCCGGATGAATCACCGGCCGCACTCCAGACACTGCGACCAGCCGCTCTCTGCTGGCGCACACCAGGTTTCACCTGGTAGATGGTCCGAGGCGGAGGTGGTCACGGGCACCAGATTGTGGTGATCTTGCCGTGGCATCCTGCCGGATGACCTGCTGCTCGTGTGGCATCGATACCGAACGGTGCTGATGGATTTCGGTCGTGGTGGCGGCCCGTCTCGCAGTGGCCGATGGCCAGGCCCTGGTGGCGCATGTGAAACATCTCACATGGCGCTCCCGCACTTTCGGGGCGGTCCCTGCGTCGCCTACCGAAAGTGATCGATCGTGGTCGTGGTGTATCCACCATTGGTTGCTGTGAACATATGGATCAAGTCGAGTCCGGATTGGTCGAAGTCGAGGGGACAGCGGGCGCGGGCTGTTTGGCATAGCGTGCCGCTCCAAGCGTTCTTGGAGGTTGGTCATGCGGGGTCTGCTCCCGGTTGGGCGGCGGAGGATGAGTCGGTCGCTCGGTGCCATGTCGGCATCGATCGTCACGACGATCGGCTTACTGGTGGTGCCGGCGTCGGCTGAAGAGCCGTCCGCGCCCTCCACGCCGATGGTGGTCGAGTCGACCGATGGTGGTGGTGTCGACCTGGTGGCACGGGCGCAGGCAGACGCGTCGGCGGCTGCCCACGCATCGGGGCGGCGGGTGCAGGTCGATGAGCTGACGTCGGAGACGACGGAGGTCTGGGCGCTGCCGGAGGGTGGCTTCGAGGCGACCTTGAGCGCAGGCCCGGTGCGGGTCAGGCGGGACGCGGGCTGGGTGCCGATGGACCTGAATCTGGTCAAGGATCCCGTCGACGGTTCGATCCGGACGGTGGCCGACCCGTACGACACCCGCTTTGCGGGCGCACAGCATGCGGGTTCTCACGTGCTTGCCGCGTTCGGGAAGGGTGATGACCGCCTCTCGGTAGGTTGGGACGGTGCGCTGCCAGAGCCGGTGCTGCAGGCCAACAAGGCGACCTACGTCGACGCGCGGCCTGGGGTCGACCTGGTGGTGGAGGCGACTGGCACGGGTGTGGAGACCTTCCTGGTCGTGAAGAGCCCGGCTGCGGTGAATCAGGTGCGTGAGGTCGTGTTCCCGGTCACCGGCAAGAACGCGGCGTCGTTCGGGCGTGACCTGCACGGTAACGCGACGATCGTGGACGGGGCGGGTCGCGCGGTGGCGGAGGTGCCGGCGCCGGAGATGTGGGATGCGGCCCGCACACCGGCCAACGACCCGGCACGCAAGAGCGTGGTGAATTCGCGGGCGTCGGCGGTGGCGCAGCGTGCGCGGTCGCAGCAGGCCGAGCCTGGTCTGGAATTGCGGATGACCCCGGATGTGGCGTGGATGACCGATGCGGCGACCTCGTGGCCGGTGGTGATCGACCCGACGATCAACGCTCTCACCAACGCCTACGACATCTACGTCATGCAGAACGACACCACCCACAACGGTGGCAACAGCGACATGCACTTCGGGCACATCTCTACCGGGACTGCGCGGGCGTTCATCCGCTGGGACAGCAGCGTGCTGGTGGGGGCTTCGATCACGTCGGCGTCGCTGCAGCTGTTCAACTATTACTCGGGGACGTGTTCGCCCCGGTCGTGGCAGGTGTGGACCACCGGCTCGATCCCCAACGGGGTCTTGTGGGACAACCAGCCCCTCTGGATCACCAATCAGAGCAGTTCGACGGCGACGACGGGTTTTGACACCTCCTGTGGCGACGGGTGGGTGTCGGTGGACGCCTTGAACTTCTTCCAAGCGGCTGCCACTGCCGGCGATGCGAGCGCGGACATGGGCATCCGGGCAGGGAATGAGACGGACTCGTCCTATTGGAAGCAGGTGCGTGCCAACCACGCCAGCTACCTGGACTTCGCCCCGAAGGCGACAGTGACCTACAACTCATACCCGACGGTCGGGAGCCGGTCGACCCTCCCTGCCACCGCGTGTGTGACCGGCACCGGCCGGCCTGTGATCAACACCGTGACGCCGCAGCTGTCCGCGGTGATATCCGATGTCGATGCGGGCGCATCGGTGAAGGCCGAGTTCGAGTGGTGGGCCGTCGGCGGCGGAGCCAAGATCGGTTCGGCGGTCACCGGTGCCGCAGCCTCTGGAACGGCGTTGTCCACGACGGTGCCCTCGGGCGCTTTCACGGAGGGCGGCATCTACCAGTGGCGGGTACGCGGCAATGACGGCAGCCTGAACGGCAGCTGGTCTGACTACTGTGAGTTCCAGGTGATGGTCCTGCCCCCGCCCGTGCCGGGTTGCGGGAGCGGCGTGGCCGGTGACTTCAACGGTGACGGGGTGCGCGATGTGCTCATCGCCGATCCGATGGCCACGGTGAACGGCGACGCGGAAGCGGGCTTGGTGCGGATCGTCAACGGCTCCGACGGCGCCACCCGCGCCATCACCGAGGACGACACTGAGGTGATCGGAGACTCCGAGCCCGGGGACAGGTTCGGGCAGACGTTCGCGATCTATGACGCGAACCTCGACGGCTGCGCGGACGTGGCGGTCGGGGTCCCGTTCGAGGACATCGGGTCGATCATTGACGCCGGCCAGGTGCATCTGCTGTTCGGTTCGCCGTCGGGGTTGAACAAGAGCACCAGCGCGCCGGCGATCCTGTACGAGCAGGGCACCAACGGTGTGCCGGGCACGAAGGCCGCCAACGACAACTTCGGCTTCTCCCTGGCCGCGGGCCAGACCGCGGCTGGCCAGCCGTTCCTGGTCGTGGGTGCGCCCGGCGATGACGTGGGCGGCTACGAGGACGCCGGAGTGGTGCACTACTTCCGTGGCTCGGTGAAGGTCGCGTTCGACCAGACCAATGGCGGCGGCGGCAACGCCGAGACGGATGACAGGTTCGGCTACGCGGTCGCGGCGTCTCCGTACCACATCGCGGCCTCGGCCCCAGGCGAGGGCATGGATGTGAACACGCAGTTCGCAGGTCAGGTCAATGTTTACAGCCACACGCTGACCAGCAATCTGCCCACCAAGACCGGTGTGGTCAACCAGGACAGTTCGGGGGTGTCCGACGCCATGGAGGCGGGTGACACGTTCGGCAAGTCGATCGCGATGGCATCGTTCTGGCCGGCGGGCGACTCGCTGCTGGTGGTCGGCGTGCCCGGCGAGGACGCCGTGCCGGGCGCGGACGCGGGCATGATCCACGAGTTTCGCATGTCGGGCACGACCCTGACGCAGGTCGTTTCGCTGAATCAGGAGACGTCCGGGATCTCGGGCAGCAGCGAAGCGGGCGACCTGTTCGGCGAGAAGGTGCTGGTCGTGAATACGGACCCGGGCGTTGCGCCTACCGCGGCGACGTTGCAGGTGGCGGTGGGGGTGCCTGGCGAGGATCTGGGGACCGTTCTGGACGCGGGTTCGATCCGCGTGTTCGCCGGTGGCGTCGGGACGATCACCAGTGATGTGGTGGTGGAGCGGGCCGCGACGGCGAACCTGCCGGGCACACCCGGCATGCGGGAGTTGGTCGGTCTGAGCATGGGCGCCTCGGCGACCGAGCTCTATGTCTCGTCGCCGTATGCGAACCGGGCGGTCTGGGCCCTGCCCTGGTCGTCGCTCGCCGTCGGCACCGTGGCGCTGTCGGCGACATGGGCACCTGGTGCCGGAGGCATCCCGGCTGGTGCGGTCACGTTCGGCACGCAGGTCGGGTGAAGCGGGCGATGACGCAGCAGGATCAGACGAAGGTGAAGGCGACGAGCACGGTGGGGATGGCTGGTATGAGTTCGCGGTGGCGGGCACGCGGTGCGGCGTCCGCGGTGGTGGTCGGGTTGGTGGCTGCCACACTCTGGGCGGCGGCACCCGGCCGCGACCAAGGCAGCCGACCACAGGCATTGGGCCCGGACGGTGTCGGGGCGGCGAGCGCGCCGTGGACCGAGCCGCAGGCGGTGGCTGCCGCCCGCAAATCGGGTAAGCAGGTGGAGGTGGCGGCCAAGGGCACCGGCCGTCAGGTGACGTATGCGAATCCGGATGGTTCGTTCACGCACGAGTCGCATGCCGCGCCGTTCCGTGTCATGCAGCGCGGCAAGTGGGTGCCGGTCGACACGACCATGGTCCGGTACAAGGACGGCAGCGTCGGGCCGAAGGCAGCCGAGACGCCGATGCGGTTCTCCGGCGGCGGCACCATGCCCCTTGCCACCATGTCACGCGCAGGTCGCGTGATGTCGCTGTCGTGGCCGGCAGCGTTGCCGGAGCCGGTGCTGTCGGGCGACGCGGCGACCTACCGCAACGTCTTCCCGGACGTCGATCTAGTCGTGCATGCCACGGCGACCAGCTACACCCACGTGCTGGTGGTCAAGACACCGCAAGCGGCGGCCCTGCCGCAGATCAAGTCGGTGACCTACGGGCTGCAGGGGACCAATCTGACGTTCTCGGCCGACGCCGAGGGCCGTCTGGTCGCCAAGGACACAGGGTCCGGCGGTGTGGTGTTCGCGTCGCCGACGCCGAAGATGTGGGACTCCGGTGACCCGGCCGAGGCCGCAACGGCCGGTGCCGACGTCGAGCCGACGCGGTCTGCTCCCGAGTCGGCGCGTCGCGCCGAGGTCGGAGTGGAGGTCGACGGCGGGACGCTGCGGTTGACCTCGGACGCGCGCCTGCTGGCGGATGCGAGTGCGCGCTACCCGCTCTACATCGACCCGATGACCGCCCCGAACAGCAACAGCTCGTGGGCGATGGTCGACTCCGGTTACCCGAAGGAGGAGTACTGGAAGTTCGACGGGGACCGCGACCAGCGCATCGGCCTGTGCAACCGGACCGATTCCGGCAACAAGTGCAACAACTCATACATCAAGCGTCTGCTGTATGCGATCCCGACCCCGTATCAGGACGACACCATCGTCGTGTCCAGCGCCACCTTCAAAGTCACGATGGTGGCTACCTACGACGGCTCGGCGCGCAACGCCTCGCTGTATCGCATGGGTGCGGGTATCACCTCGGCCACCAACTGGGACAACCAGCCGGCGTGGAGCAAGAAGCAGGACACCCAGGACCCGACGGTCTCCCAGGGTTCGTGCACGACGACGAACCAGAACGTCACCTTCACCGCCACCGGTGCCGCGCAGGAGGCGGCGGCCAACAACTGGTCGACGACCACCTTCGGCATCCGCGCCGACGACGAGGGCAGCAAGTATTTCATCAAGCGGTTCTGCGACAACGCGGTGCTGTCGGTGACCTACAACCGGCCGCCGGCCATGCCGACCAACCTGACGTCCAACCCCGGTGGCGCCTGCAAGACCGGCACCCCGGACAACACCTGGTACGTGTCGAGTGTGCCGAAGCTGTCGGCGTACCTGGCCGACCCGGAGACCGACGCGGCTGAGCCGCTGACCGCGACGTTCACCGTCACCTGGACCCCGCCGGGCGGCAGCCTGCAGACCAAGACGTGGACGTCGGGGGAGAAGGCCAACAAGTCGACGTTCGACTACAACCTGGCCGACGCCGCCACCGGTGCGCCGAACCTGCCGGAGAACGTGGTCGTGTCCTGGAAGGTACAGGCATCCGACGGCACAGCCACCAGCCTTGTCAGTGCGACCTGTGGGTTCATCCTGGACAAGACCAAGCCGGTGGGTTCTGACATCGACTCGGCGGAGTTCCTCGCCTCGGACGCGGCCGACAACACGCCGGCGTGTGTGGAGTCAGGTGAGTGGATTGACGGTGCGGGTCGGTACGGCACGTTCACCTTCGATTCCGCGGCCGCCGACGTCGTGTCGTACAAGTACGGCTTCGACACCAACCCGTCGCCGAGCAACGTGCTGACCCCGACCGCCAACGGCGGGCCGGTCAGCGTGAGCTGGGCGCCGATGACCGAGGCGCCGCACTTCGTCACCGTGATCGCGGTCGACGCGGCCGGCAAGGAGAGCGACACCTCCGTCTGCAACTTCAACGTCGCAGCCGGGGATCCATCGATCGCACAGTGGAACCTCGCCGACGCGCCCGGCTCGACCCAGGCCGCCGACGAGCGCGGCACCAACCCCGCGTCGGCTGGGCCCGGGGTCACGTTCGGCCAGCCCGGGCCGGGCGGTGCGGCGCACCCGTCGGTGCAGCTGACGGGCAGCAGCACCGACAGCTACCTGGCGACCTCCGCGACCGGGCTGGTCGACACGGCCCGCCCGTTCACGGTCGCGGCGTGGGTGAAGCTCGATGATCTGACCGCCTACCGGGCTGCGGTGTCGCAGGACGGCAGCGGTGTGCCGGGCTTCTACCTCGGGTTCAGCCCGGCCAGCAGCAAGTGGCTGTTCGGCATCCCGGACATGGACGTCAACGCCTTCCGCGACTGGCAGGTCACCAGCACCGAGGTCGTCACCGCCCAGACCGGCTGGACCCACCTCGCTGTGGTCTTCGACCCGGTCAAGGACACCATGTCGATGTACGTCAACGGCAGGCTGTCCAACACCGCCGCGGCACGCTCGCAGTGGGCCTCGCACGGCAACTTCCACCTCGGCCGCCGCGTCACGAAGACCGGTTACGCGTGGGGCTGGAACGGTGGGCTGGCCGACGTGGCCGTATACGACCGGCTGGCTACGCCTGCTGAGATCGGCGCGCTGGCCACGCCGCGACTGCAGCGCCAGGTGTACTGGGCGCTGGACAGCGCCGACGTGCCCGACGACAACCCCGGCGTGTTCGTCAGCGCCGAGACCGTCGTCGACGGCGCCACCCCGGACGAGACGAAGGAACTGACGCTGTACAACGGTGCCGCGCTGATGGTGCCCGACCCCGACGACCCGTTCGCCGAGCCGGCCCTGGCCGGTGCCGGGCACATGGTCCTCGACGGCGGTGACGATTACGCCGCCAGCACCAAGCCTCTGGTCGGACAGACCGGCAGCTTCTCGGTCGCGGCACGGGCGCGGCTGGCCGCGGCGTGTGCCTCCGACCAGGTCGTGTTGTCGCAGCCGGGCGCGGAGGTCAGCCGGTTCCAGGTCAAGTGCGTCGACATCGGTGGTGGACAGCCGCGCTGGCAGCTAAGCGTGGCCGCAGGCGACGACACCGCCACCGCGACGACGGTCGTGGTCGACGACACGCACCTGCCCGATCCCAGCGACCCGCTGGGACAGCACCTGGTCGTCACCTACAACGCGTTCACCAAGGACGTGCTGCTCTATGTCAACGGTGAGCTGGCCGCCAGCGCGATGGGCAGCCACACCCCGGTGTGGGACGGCCCCGACAACGGCGTCCAGGTCGGCCGCGCCCTGCTGGACGGCACCACGGCCACGCCGACATACGGAGGCTACTTCTCCGGTGTCCTCGACGAGGTCCGCGTCTACAGCGGCGTGCTCGACGAGACCACAGTCATCCGACTGGCTAGCACCACGGCCCAGTCCGACCTGTAGCACCGACATCCAGTGGCCGGCACCCCTGCGGGGGTGTCGGCCACTGGCTTCACCCATCCTTATCGACCATCAAGGTGGTGCTGACGCGTGTCGTCACAACGGCGATTCCGACTACATTTCTCACCAGGGCGGCCTGTGCGTCCGTTGGCCGCGGCCATAGCCTTGGCGCTGGTGGCGGGTCTGGCGCAGGTGCCGGCACCCGCGCCTGCGGCGGCTGACGAGGGCCGTCCCGCGGTTCAGGCGCAACCAGCTGCCGCGCGGGGCGCCGCCCTTCCGGCGGAGGCGCCTGCGCAGGATCCGACGGCGGACAAGACCATGGTGCGCGCGGATGCCGTGGCATGGCCCACGGCGGCGGCGGTCGAGATCGACGCGGTAGCGGTGGATGCGAAATTCGCCGCCGTCGGCGGTCTGGCTGTGGACGTGTCCCGGGCCGAAGGGCTGTCCGGTGCGGTCTCGCGGTCTGCTCAGGGCACCCCGCAGCGGGCCCGGGTGCAGGTCTTCGACCGGCCGGTGTCGAAACGGCTCGGGGTGGACGGCCCGGTGCTGCAGGTGTCGCGTGCCGACGGCGTCGATGCGGTCGGGCAGGTGAGCCTCTCGGTGCGGTACGCCGGCTTCGAGCACGCGATCGGCGGTGACTGGGGGGCGCGGCTGCGGCTGGTGAAGCTGCCGGCCTGCGCGCTGACCTCGCCGGATCGGGCGGAGTGCCGGAGGGCCACACCGCTGGCCTCGGTGAACGACACGTCGGCTCGTACGGTGACCGCCGAGGTCGATGCGGCAGCCGGCGCGACCGGCGCGACGGTCCTGGCGATGTCGGCCGGTGCCTCCTCGACGCAAGGGGACTTTGCGGCGACCAAGCTGGCGCCGTCGTCGTCGTGGAGCACGGCGCTGGCGTCGGGCGGCTTCTCCTGGAGCTACCCGATCGAGGTGCCGGCCGTCCCGGGTGGCCTTCAGCCGCAGGTCGGGCTGTCCTATTCGTCGCAGGCGGTGGACGGGCGCACTTCGATGACCAACAACCAGGGTTCATGGATCGGTGAGGGCTTCACCTACGAGCCGGGCTACATCGAGCGCAGGTACAAGCCGTGTGCCGACGACGGCCACGAGAACGCCGCGGATCAGTGCTGGGCGTTCCACAACGCGACGATCATGCTCGGCGGCAGGTCCGGGACCCTGGTCAAGGTCAACGACAACCTGTGGAAGCTCTCCTCCGACGACGGCTCGAGGATCGAGCGCCTGACCGGCGCCGTCAACGGCGACGACGACGGGGAGCACTGGCGGGTCACCACGACCGACGGCACGCAGTACTACTTCGGCAAGAACCGGCTGCCGGGCTGGTCGGCGAACAAGGAGGAGACCGAGTCGGTCTGGACGGTGCCGGTCTTCGGCGACGACTCCGGCGAACCGTGCAACAAGTCCTCCGGCTTCGACGACTCCTACTGCGACCAGGCGTGGCGATGGAACCTCGACTACGTCGTCAACCCGCGCGGCAGCGTGATCTCCTACTTCTATGACCGGGAGGTCAACTACTACGCCCGCGGCGCGCGGATCACCATCGACGGGACGAAGTACCACCGCGGCGGATACCTCGCGCGGATCGACTACGGCCAGCGCGATCAGCAGGTCTACAGCACGAAGGCGCCGGCCCGGGTGGTGTTCGACACGGTTGAGCGCTGCATCCCGGCCGCCGGGGTGGACTGCGATGCCGAGGACCTGAACGAGGACACCGCCGCCTCCTGGCCCGATGTCCCGGAGGACCTGATCTGCGCCGCGGGCACGCACTGCGAGATCGGTCAGGCATCGGCCTCGTTCTTCACCCGCAAGCGCTTGGTGAAGATCCAGACGGAGATCAGCAACGGCGCCTCCTGGACCCCGGTCGCCTCATGGGCTCTGGAGCACGCTTTCAAGGTCAACGACGACGCGTCCCGTACGCTGTGGCTCAAGAAGATCACCAAGTCAGGGCACCGCGACGGCGTCACGCTGACCATGCCCGCCACCGAGCTCGACGGCATCCAGCTGCCCAACCGGATCGACCTGGACGACGACAACTTCGGCCCGCTGATCCGCTACCGACTCGCCACGGTCAAGACCGACACCGGTGCCCAGATCACGATCAACTACAAGGCGCCGGACTGCGCCAAGGACAACCTGCCCGACCCGGAGACGTCCACCAGGCGCTGCTACCCGATCATCTGGAACCCGCTCGGCGGCGGTGAGGACGACGAGGTCACCGACTGGTTCCACAAGTACGTCGTGGACAACGTGGTCGTCGACGACCTGCTCGGCGGCTCGAACAACCTGGACATGGTCAGCGCCTACGAGTACGTCGGCGACGCGGCCTGGCGCAAGGGCGAGCCGGACGGCATCACCAAGAACGAGGACCTGAGCTGGAACAACTGGCGCGGCTACGCGAAGGTCATCGTCCGCACCGGTGACGGGCAGTCCATGCCGGGTCGGGCCGACCACTACTTCCTGCGCGGCCTGAGCGGCGGTGAGAAGGCCGACGGCAGCAAGCCGACGGTCACGGTGACGGACTCCGCCGGCACCTCCTACACCGACCACGACGAGTGGTCCGGGCACGAATTGGAGACGGTCCTCTACAACGGGGCCGACATCGTCACCAAGACGATCAACCAGCCGTGGCGGCACGTCACTCGGACCCAGACCGAGAGCTGGGGCTCCAACATCTCCGCGTTCGTCCGCACCGACGTGGTGCGCAACTTCACCGCGATGCCCGTCGACGCCCAGGGCAACCCGGTGTGGCGGGAGACCAGGACCGAGACCGAGTACGACCCCACGTGGGGCCGCCCGGTGGCCGTTGACGACCTCGGCGAGACCGGTGCCGGCAAGAGCGGCGACGACCGGTGCACCCGGACCTATTACCGCGACAATCCCACCACGTATCTGTACAGCTACGCCAACCGCACCCAGACGGTGTCGGTCAACTGCGACGTCGCCAACCCGAACCTGGCCACCCAGCTGATCTCCGCCACGCGCACCAGCTACGACCTGAAGGCCTGGGACGAGGCCCCCACCAAGGGCGTCGTCACCCGGTCGGAGAACCTTCACCACTTCGACGGCACGAACATCGTGTACACCACCGAGAGCGAGGTGACCGACGTCGACGACTTCGGTCGGCCGGAGGCGATGAAGGACGCGCTCGGGCACACCACCACGACTCAGTACGTCGACGTCAACGGGCTGGCCGCCCAGATCGCGACGACGCGTGCCCTGCCCGGTTTCAGCACCACGACCGTCGTCGACCCGCCGACCGGGCAGCCGCTGTACCTGATCGACGTCAACGGCAAGCGCACCGACCTGGCCTATGACGCGCTCGGCCGGCTGACCGACGTCTGGCTGCCCAACCGCAGCAAGGCCTCCGGTGCCACCCCCAACCGCAAGTTCGGCTACCAGGTGCGCAACGACAAGACCTCGGTCGTGAGCACTTACACGATCAAGAACGACGGCACCTACCAGGTCGGCTACGAGCTCTACGACGGCCTGCTGCGACCCAGGCAGAAGCAGATGCCAGGGCCGGGCGGCTGGCTGCTGACCGACACCTTCCACGATGGCAACGGCCAGGCGTACAAATCCAACGACGTCTACCTGGCGACCGGCGTGGCCGGGGACATACCGCTGGTGACGGCGGAAGGCGCGGTCAACGGCCAGCACACGTTCACCTTCGACGGCGTGGGCCGAGCGATCCTCGACACGTTCTCCATCGCCGGGGACGAGAAGTGGTCGGCGTCCACGACGTACGCGGGCGACCGCACGCACGTCGACCCGCCGGTCGGCGGCGTGCCGACCACCACGGTCTGGGACGCCCGAGGCCAGATGACGGAGCTGCACCAGTACCACGGCGAGAGCCCGACCGGCCCCGCCGACGTCACCGAATACACCTACACCCCGGCTGGTCAGCTCGCGACGCTGACCGACCCGCAGGACAACGTCTGGCGCTACCACTACAACCAGCGCCAGCTCCAGGAGACCATCGAGCACCCCGACTCCGGCGACACCCGCTACGTGTACGACGACGCGGGCCGGGTGACCTCGGTGACCGACGGTCGCGACGTCAAGGTGTCCTACCGCTACGACGCGCTCGGCCGCAAGACCGAGACCTGGCAGGGCGAACTCGATTCCGGGCTACAGCTGTCGGCCTGGGTCTACGACGCGCCCGGCAACCTTGGCGAGCTCTACTACAGCAGGCGCATCAACCAGGGTCAGAACTACTACACCATCTACCTGACCCGTGACGAGCTGTACCGGCCGACGAAGACCCGCTACTCCTTCCCCAGCGCCGCGGCCGGGGTCGGCTCCCTGTTGGGCAAGAACTACGACTACTCCGCCGCGTACAACACCGACGGCACGCTGCAGTCGTTCGGCGTGCCCGCCGCGGGCGGTCTTCCTGCCGAGGCGTTGGCGGCGACCTACGACGACCTGCTTCGGCCGACCGCACTGACCGGGGCCACCACCTATGTGACCTCGACCCTCTACAGCAACGTCGGAGAGCTGCTGCAGACCGAGCTCTACACCGGCAGCGGCAAGAAGGCCTGGCTGACCTGGAATTACGAGCGCGGCACCGGCCGCCTCACCAGCACGAAGATCAACCGTCAGAACGTGCCCGTGTTCGACATGGACGCGAAGTACACCTACGACGAGTCAGGCAACGTCCTGTCCATCGCCGACCTTCCGGTCGGCGGCACCCGTGACATCCAGTGTTTCGAGTACGACTACCTGAACCGCATCACGGCGGCGTGGTCGACCGCGAGCAGCACCAAGACCTGCGACGACGGCGTCACGCAGACCGGCGTGGGAGGTCCGGCCCCCTACCACCACAGCTGGACCTTCGACAAGGTCGGCAACCGCAAGACCGAGACCATCCACTCGCTCACCGGCGGCACCGACACCGAGCGCACCTACGTCTACCCGGCGCAGGGCGAAGGACAGAATCGGCCGCACAGCCTGACCCGGGTCGACGAGACCGGGCCCGGGGGCGACCGCACCTTCCGTTACGACTACGACGCCGGCGGCAACACCATCTGCCGCCCGAACACGACGACGACCACCAACGACTGCACAATCGGCAGCCAGGTCGCGCAGCAGTCCCTCACCTGGGACGCCGAGGGGCACCTCGCCTCGAGCACCCCGACGGGCGGCCAGCCGACCACCTACATCTACAACGCCGAGGGCACCCGGATCGCCCGCAAGGACCCGGGTGGCAACACCACGCTGTTCCTGCCGGGCATGGAACTGACCCAGACCGGCACGGTCGTCACCGGCACCCGCTCCTATGGGTTCGGCGGCCATACGGTCGCGGTGCGCAACTCCACCGGGATCTACTTCCAGGGCGCCGATCACCACGGCACCGCCAGCGCCTCGATCAAGGCAAGCGACGGTGCGATCTCCTGGCGCCGCACGACGCCCTACGGCACCTCCCGCCAGCCGACCGCGCCCGCCTTCTGGCCCGACCGCAAGGGCTTTCTCGGCGCGGAGGAGGACCCGACCGGCCTGACCCACCTCGGAGCCCGTGAGTACGATCCCCGACTCGGGCGGTTCATCAGCGTCGACCCGCTGCTGAACCCGACCGAGCCGCAGCAGTGGCACGGCTACGCCTACGCCAGCAACAGCCCCATCATCAAGAGCGACGCGACCGGCCTGGTCGAGAAGCAAGCCGATGACATGAACTACCCCGACACGACTGGCACCTCGATCAACACCATCGTCCTCGACAACGGGACCGAGCTGACGATCATTCGGGAGAACACGGACTTCACCTACTGTATCGACGGTTACTGCCTGCTCAACCAGGACGTGCACGATCCTTTCCGGCTGGCCAAGGAGTACGACAAGGCCAAGGCCGGATGGCTCAAGAGCCGCAAGGACGGCGGTGGCAATCGCGAGCTGTCCGATCTGGAGATCCTCATCATCCTGGAGACCGCCTGCAACAACGCCAACATGGGCGGGGCGCAGGGCTGCTCCCAGGCCATGATCATGGAGGTCGGCACTCAAGCTGCCGCATTGGCCCAGATGGAGATGGGCAACGAGTCGGGATGGCTGCAATGGGCGGCCATCGTGATCAGCATGTTGCCCACTGGCGGCTGGGGCAGCACGGGCTGCCGGGGCTTCGGGCGCAACCCGGTGGTCCGCACCGCCGGCCGTGGCTACAGTTTCTCGGCCGACACCGAGGTGCTGCTCGCCGACGGAAGCTCCAAGCCGATCAAGGATCTCGTTGCGGGCGAACGGGTGCTGGCCACCGATCCGGAGACCGGTGAGACCAGCGCCGAGACGGTCACCGTGCACCACATCAACACCGACGACATGCTCACCGACCTGACGGTGCAGGACGGCGCCGACCGCCACGTCATCGACACCACCTGGGATCACCCCTTCTGGTCGCAGACCCGCGAGAGCTGGGTCGACGCGGCCGAGCTGGCACCCGGTGAGCAGCTGCGCACCCGGGACGGCGACCTCGTGACCGTGGCCGGGGTGCACAACCACCTCGGCCCGAAGACCATGTACAACCTGACGGTCGACGACCTGCACACGTACTACGTGCTCGTCGGCGATGAGGCAGTGCTGGTCCACAACAATCCCGGCCCGGCGCCCGTTCCCGACTTCATCCAAGACGCCATCCAGCTCATCGAGAACGGGAGCCAGCCTCAGCGGGTGGACCAGCACGGAAATCTCGACTTCTACAAGGGCAAGGACGCACCCAAGGGAGTCAAGGCATACTGGTATAACGCAGAGATCTACGAGGTTCCGGGCCTTCCGCCGGGTACGGAGAACGACTGGCGCGTGATCCGTACGAAGAAGAACGGACAGTGGACCTACGGGTGGGTCGCCCCCACGGGCTGGCCCAAGGCGGGCAGCAAGGGGGCCGGCCACAACTACCAGCGCATCTACTCGTACGGTGCGTTCAAGCCGCCGGTCGGCGGCGGCACCGGCGGTGCCGGATGCAACACGGCAGGCGTTAATGCGCCAGGAGGAACCCCCTGAGCACGTACATGAACCGTGAGAACCTGTCCGCGGCGCTCGCCGCGGCAGGTCTCACCATGCTGGACTTCGAGGACCCGACCGTGACCATCCCCGCGGAGGCCGCGGTGATGGTCACCGGATGTCGCGCGGAGGACGGCCGGGTCGACGAGACCGTCGACTTCGACGATCCCGACCTGGTCGCGAAAATGAACGCGGCCTGGTACGCGATGGCGACGCGGCACTCGCTGTTCGGCCCGGACCGGGAGTTCCTGCTGGCAGTGGGGCCGGGCGACGACCGCCCGATGCCGCTGCCGCACTGGGCCCGGGTCCGGCTCGAGCCGGAGTGGGACATCGCGGGCGCGGGTGTCGAGACCGGCGCCCTGGGGGTGACCAACCGCTACCCGCGGTTCGTGATGCACTCCCTGGACGGCGAGGTCGTCATCGCGGCGACGGCCTGGCAGGACTGCGCCGGCCTGGTCATGGTGCCCCACCCGCACCGGGTGGCGGTGCTGCGGCGGTATGTCGAGGGCGTCTTGGCCCTCGGTCACCGGTCACCGAAGGCGGCTGACGACGCGCGGGCGTGGCTGAGCCGATCCTGAGCCCGCTCGCAGGGTCGGTGTCGCCGGCTCGGCGCTCTTGATCCCCGGGTTCGGGGTTCGAGTTCCTGGTGGTGCACCGAAGAAGCCCCATCTGAACTTTTCAGATGGGGCTTCTTCGCGATCAGGTTCATTGATCAAGTCTGATGTGCACAGAAGCGTGCTGGCGTGCGCCGTCACGATCCGGAGGGGCTCGATGCCCTGCCACCTATCGCGCACCTGGTTCCCGTCGGTGGCGGCGGCACTCAGCAGCCCGGCCTGCGCCGGATCGGGGCCGTTCGCCAGTATCGCGGGGCTGCCAGTTGACGCGCTATTGGCGCCGCGCCGCATCGGCGTCATGGGCAGGTGTCACCAGCGTCCGGATTGCGCGTTCCGCCGACCAAGGTCCACCATCGCGAGGATGGCGGCATGTGTCTATATTGCATGGTCAGCACGCCCCCTCCAGCCGTCGTTTGTGGTGTAGCATCCTGCGCTCAGGCCTAGAACGACGGGGGATAATCCGTGCTTCGCCATGCCCGAAAGAGGCAGTCCGCATCGGACGAAGTGTCATTAGCATTTCGATCATCGGCCCGACGGCGACAGTCGGCCCTCATCGTGATGTTGCTGCTGACGGGTTCGGTCGTGGCGGGCACGCCACAAGCCGCCACGGCGGCGGATCGGCCGGCGGCACAGGCGCAGCGAGCGGCAGCACGCACCGCGCCGCTGAAACCCGAGACGCCCAGGGCGGACCCCACCGCGGATCGCGTGCTGAAACGTCCTGATGCGGTCGCTTGGCCAAGTGGCGGCGAGGCAACGGTCGTCGTGTCGAAGTCTCGTGGCAGCCGGACGACGGTCGGCGGCCTCGCGGTCGGGCTGGCGGAGGCGCGGGTCGCGGCGACCGGGTCCGCGGCGCAGCGCGAGCAGGAGGTGCCGGCTCGGTCGGCGGCCGTGCGGGTGTATGACCGTGCGGTGTCGCGCGGGCTCGGCCTCGACGGCCCCGTGTTCTCGATGCGCCGGTCGGACGGTGCGGCTGGTTCTGCCCGGCTCGGCGTCTCGATCGGCTATGCGGACTTCGCACATGCGATCGGCGGCGACTGGGCTGCCCGGCTGCGGCTCGTGCGGCTGCCCGCATGCGCGCTCACGGCGCCGCAACGGCCGGAGTGCCGGACGGTGACGCCACTGCCTTCGCTGAACGACGCCCGCTCGGCCGCAGTCTCGGTCGATGTGCAATGGGACGGCGCTGCGGCGGCCGCGCCGGTGTTCGCGCTGTCGGCCGGCGACTCCTCGTCACAGGGCGACTACAAGGCGACGAAGCTGGCGCCGTCCTCGTCTTGGAACACGGCGCTGGCGACGGGCAGCTTCAGCTGGAACTATCCCGTGAAGACGCCGGTCACGCCGAGCGGCCTCGGCCCGCAGGTGGCTTTGTCCTACTCGTCGCAGGCGGTTGACGGCCGGACGGCGGCGACGAACAACCAGGGCTCCTGGATCGGAGAGGGCTTCACGTACGAGCCGGGATATATCGAGCGCCGGTATAAGTCGTGTGCCGACGACGGGCACGAGGAGGCGAGCGACCAGTGCTGGGCGTTCCATAACGGCACGCTCATGCTGTCCGGCCACTCCGGCACCCTGGTCAAGGTCGATGACGACAACTACCGACTCTCGCCCGACGACGGTTCCAAGGTGCAGCGGCTGACCGGTGCCGTCAACGGCGACGGCGACGGGGAGCACTGGCGGGTCACCACGACCGACGGCATGCAGTACTACTTCGGCAAGAACCGGCTGCCGGGCTGGTCGGCGAACATGGAGGAGACCGAGTCGGTCTGGACGGTGCCGGTCTACGGCGACGACGCGAACGAGCCGTGCCACAAAGCCTCGGGGTTCGCCGACTCGTACTGCGACCAGGGGTGGCGCTGGAACCTCGACTACGTCGTCGACCCGCGCGGCAATGTGATCTCGTATTTCTACGATCGGGAGACGAATCACTACGCCCGTGGCGGCCGTACCGACGTGAACGGCACCGCGTACCACCGCGGGGGATATCTGGCGCATGTCGACTACGGGCAGCGTGACGGGCAGGTCTACAGTACGTTCGCGCCGGCCCGGGTGGTGTTCACGACCGCGGAGCGGTGCATTCCTGGCGGTTCCGTCGACTGTGATCCGCAGGATCTGACCGACGCCACCGCGGCCTCGTGGCCGGACGTGCCCGAAGACCGTATCTGCCCTGCGTCCACCCACTGCGAGGCGTCGCAGCTCTCGGCTACGTTCTTCACCCGACGCCGGCTTGTCAAGATCCAGAGCGAGATTCGGGGGGCGACTGACTGGCTCCCCGTCAGTTCATGGGCGCTGGAACACGAGTTCAAGGCCAACGACGACAACTCCCGTACGCTGTGGCTCAAGAGGATCGTCCACTCGTCGCACGGCGGTGGCGTCACGCAGACCGCTCCCGCAGTGGAGCTGGACGGCATCCAGCTGCCCAACCGCATCGATCGCGACGACGACTTCATCGGACCCCTGATCCGCTACCGGTTGTCGACCGTCAAGACCGACACCGGCATGCAGTTGAGCATCAACTACAAGACCCCGGACTGCTCGAAGAACGATCTGCCCACTGCCGGGAACTCCACGCGGCGCTGCTATCCGGTGATGTGGAATCCATATGGCGGTGGCGACGACGACGAGATCACCGACTGGTTCCACAAGTACGTCGTGGACAACGTGGTGCAGGATGACCTTGTCGGCGGCAATGACGACATGGTCACCTCGTACGAGTACGTTGGCGACGCGGCGTGGCGCAAGTCCATGCCCGACGGTATTACCAAAGCTGAGGACCTGACCTGGTCGGACTGGCGTGGTTACGCCCAGGTGATCGTCCGGGCGGGTGACGGCCAGTCGATGCCGGGCCGAACCGACCATTTCTTCCTGCGCGGTCTCTCCGGCGGGAAGAAGGCGGACGGCTCCTCCGCGGTGGTGACGCGGACGGACTCGACCGGCGCCGGCTACACCGACCATGACGAGTTCGCAGGTCATGAGCTTGAGACCGTGGTCTACAACGGCGCCGACGTCGTGTCGAAGACGATCAGCCAGCCGTGGCGCAAGGTCACCCACACCCAGACCGAGACATGGGGCACGCGGACCACGGCGATGGTACGCACCGACGTGGTACGCGAGCTGACGGCCATGCCGGACAACGCCCAGGGCGACCCGGTGTGGCGCGAGCACAAGACGGTGACGGAACTCGACCCGACGTGGGGTCGGGTGGTGTCCGTCGACGACCTCGGGGACGTGGCCGAGTCTGACGACGACAAGTGCGTGCGCACGTGGTACGTCGACAACCCGGACCTGAACATGCGTACCTTCGTCTCGCGCACCCAGACGGTGTCGGCGAAGTGTGCCGACCCCTTCGACCTCGACACCGATCTGCTGGCCGATGAGCGCACCAGCTTCGACCTGCAGGCGTGGAACGTCAAGCCGCAGTACGGCACGGCGACGCGCAGCGAGAGTCTGGACCGCTACGACGGCGAGCAGATCCAATACCTGCGGGTGTCGGAGACGACTTCGGTCGACGTGTATGGTCGCGCGCTGGCGGTTCGCAACGCGCTGGACTACGAGACCCTCACCGAATACACCGAGACCCGCGGCCTCACCACCCAGGTAAAGGTTACCGACCCGAAGACCTTCACCACGACCACCACCTACGATGCCGCCTTTGCGGTGCCGACGGTGGCGATCGACAACAACAACCGGCGCACCGAGATGGCGTACGACTCGTTCGGTCGGCTGACCGACGTCTGGATGCCCGACCGCGACCGGAGCCAGGGGGCCACGCCGAGCCGCAAGTACACGTACCTGGTGCGCAACGACCGGCCCTCCGTGGTCGGCACCGGTGAACTGAACAAGGACGGCACCTACTCGATGAGCTTCGAGCTGATGGACGGGATGCTCCGGCCCCGGCAGAGCCAGCGGCCGGGACCGGGTGGCTGGCTGCTCACCGACACCTTCCACAACGGCCTCGGCCAGGCGTACAAGACCAACGCGGCGTACCTGGCCATCGGCACCGCCGGCGATCTGCCGCTGGTGACGCCGGAGGGTGCGGTCAACGGGCAGACCACCATCACCTACGACGGCGCGGGCCGGCCGGTCGCGGAGACGTTCTCCGTGGCGGGCGACGCCCGGTGGACCACCACGATGACCTACCAGGGCGACCGCACGAACGTGGACCCGCCGTTGGGCGGGGTGCCCACCACGACCGTTACGAACGCGCTCGGCCAGATGACCGAGCTGCACCAGTACCACGGGTCCGGTCCGAGCGGGCCGGCCGACGTGACCCGTTACACGTACAACCACGGCGGGTCGCTGGAGACGGTGACCGATCCGCTGGGCAACGTCTGGCGCTACCACTACAACCAGCGCGGGCTGAAGACCTGGGTCGAGGACCCGGACTCCGGTGACAGCAGGTACGAATACGATGCGCTCGGCCAGCTCAGTTACTCGATCGACGAGCGCGGCAACAAGCTGTCGATGCGATACGACAAGATCGGCCGTAAAATCGAGACCTGGCAGGGCGACCTCGACAGCGGCACCAAGATCGCGGCGTGGGTCTACGACACCGTGGCCAAGGGGCAGCTCTACTACAGCCAGCGCATCGTGGACGGCCAGAACTACTACACGATCCATCTGACCCGCGACGCGCTCAACCGGCCCACCAAGACCCGCTACTCCTTCCCCTCCGGCGGCGTCGGCTCGCAGCTCGGCAAGAGCTACGACTTCACCACGGCGTACAACATCGACGGCACGGTGCAGTCCAACGGCACGCCCGAGGCGGGCGGCCTGCCGGCGGAGGCGGTGACCACCACCTACGACGGCCTTCGGCGGCCGAGCCGGCTCGACGGAGCGAGCAGTTACGTCACCGCCAGCGCCTACAGCAACGTCGGTAACCTGCTGCAGGCCGAGCTGTTCACCGGCGGCACGGACAAGAAGGCCTGGTTGGGCTGGGAGTACGAGCGAGGCACGAACCGGATGGTGAAGTCGACGGTCAAGCGCCAGGGCGTCTCCGTCGACGACATGAACGCCCAGTACTCGTACGACGACACGGGCAACATCCTGTCCATCGCCGACACGCCCGTCGGCGGCACCCGGGACATCCAGTGTTTCGCCTACGACCACCTGCGCCGGTTGACCGAGGCGTGGGCCACCGACAGCGCGACCAAGACGTGTGCGGACGGTGTCACCGAGACGGGAGTGGGCGGTCCGGCACCGTACCACCACAGCTGGACTTTCGACGAGGTGGGCAACCGCAAGACCGAGACGATCCACTCGCTCACCGGCGGTGCGCCGACCGAGCGCACATACCAGTACCCCGCACCTGGCGAGGGCTACAACCAGCCGCACACCGTCACCGCGATCGAGGAGACCGGCCCTGCCGGGTCAAAGACCTTCCGCTACCGGTACGACGCCACCGGCAACACCGTGTGTCGGCCCAACTCCACCACCGACAGCGTCTGCGCCGTCGGTGGCGAGTCGGGGCACCAGACACTGACCTGGGACGCCGAGGGCCACCTGGCCACCAGCACCCCGGCCGGCGGCCAGACCACGACGTACATCTACGACGCCGACGGCAACCGGATCGCCCGCAAGGAGGCCGGCGGCACCACCACGCTCTACCTGCCGGGCATGGAGCTCGCGCAGGCCGGTGCCGGGGCGGTCACCGGAACGCGCTTCTACGCCTTCGGCGGCAAGACGGTGGCGGTGCGCAAGGGTACGGGCGCCGTCAACTTCCAGGCCGCCGACGGCAATGGGACCGCCTCCTGTGTGATCAACGCGGCCACAGGGTCCATCAGCTGGCGGCGCACCACGCCGTACGGCGCCGACCGTGGCGGCACACCGCCGGCCTCGTGGCCCGATCAGAAAGGCTTCGTAGGCGGCACGAAGGACAGCACTGGACTGACTCACCTGGGCGCCCGTGAATACGACCCGGCCATCGGCCGGTTCACCAGTGTCGACCCGATTATGGATCTCAAGGATCCGCAGCAGTGGAGCGCCTACGGCTACGGCAACGGCAACCCCCTGGTGATGCCCGACCCCTCGGGCACGAAACCGTGTCTCGACGAGGGTGACTGCGGCACCGCCGCCGGCTACCAGCCGACCAAACAACCGCGAAAATTCAGCATAGGCCCCAACTGGAACAAGACGGGGGAGTGCGCCACTGGTTCCTGGGTGCCGGCGGGTCACCAATCCTGCAAGCCGGCGGGCCACAACAAGGAGGGTGTTCAGGAGTGGCTGCGGGAGATCGTTCGGGCCGCGTGGGAGGCCGAGATCGACCCGCGGCTGCTGCTCACCGTGCTGATCATCGAGAGCGCCGACGACCGCTCCAACGATGAGACCATGGCCTGGTGGGACCGGTTCATCCCGGCGGCCATCGGCAGTGTCTCGGTCGGTATGGCCAACATGCAGATGGGCACGTTCGAGGAGACCGTCAACAACCATCCGACGGAGTTCGGGCAGAACCCGAAGACGGGCAAGCCGATCAACAACTCCGTCAGCGGCGGCATGGGGCCATACGGAATGTGGAAGACTTCCATCAACGATGAGAAGCTGTCCATCCGCGCCGCCGCGTACCGGCTGAAGGATCTGCTGGCAAAGGTGCCGGCCAAGCCGACGGGCACCGGGGCGGCCTTCACCCGGGAGGAGATCGCGGCGGTCGGCTACAACGTCGGCATGGAGTTCGTCGACCCGATCGGCAGCGGTACCTACGCGGAGAAGTACGGTGCACCGGGAAAGTCGATGGGTGACAGCGCCCAGGCCTATATGAACGGCGTCAAGGCCTGGTGGCCCACGGCCGACCAATGGCTCTGCGGGGATGGAGTGATCAATTGTTGAGTCAGACGCGCAAACCACCGTGGCTGATCGCCGCCATTGCGACCGCGGCCGCGCTGATGCTGTGGGTCGGCTACACGGTGCTGTGGCCGTTCCTGCAGTACTCGTCGAGCGCCCAGCGGACGGCGGCCTCCTACCTTGACAAGATCGAGGTGGACGGCTACACGATGACGAAGGAGCTGACGGACAGCGACTTCACGGTGGCCCGATACTACGTCGGACCGGCGGGTGATCCGTTCACGCTTGTCCGTGCTCCGGGCATCACCCTGACGCCGAGGCCGGCCGATCAGCAGACGAAGACCGACTTCGACCAGATCCTGGCGGACTCCGCGCTGCCGGCCGACTGGCCGCACTGCGGGCTGACGCTGCTGCAGCAACTGAATCCCCTGCAGGCGGACCTGTCGGAGCGGGACCTTGCCCGCTTCCGCAGCGGCGAGCTGGAGATCATCCTGATCTCTGTGGGCTGCAGGGGCTGAGGCGGCTGCCGGGATCCTTACGACGCGCCGTCACGGGAATCCGTCGATAGGGGTTGGTGGCGGCAGAGACCGGCGGGTCCTGGTGTGCGGGCGGACGAGCGCAGAGGCCGCCATGTGAGTTCCTCACATGGCGGCCTCTGCGCCATCGGGTGGGCGTGGCGGCCGATGCGAAACGCGACGGCCAGGCCGTGGCTGTGGCCGTCGTGACGGACCTCGACGTCGGCGACCTGTTTCGTCCGGTGGTCGTACAACGGCGTGGTCCGCCCGGTGATCGACTTCGTCGACCACTCCGGCGCGAGTTGGCCCGTCGGACGCGCGGTGACGGAGTGGAACGAGACCTCCGGCATCGCTCCATCTACCGCCCGGCCAGTTCGGGCTGCGACGGCGCGCCGGCGCACTGCGTCCACGTCTACAGCTCCAACTACGGTGCCACCGGCTGGACGGGCAGCACGTCTCGCACCTTCAACGCCGCGAACACCTACTACGCCAGTGCCTCGGTGAAGCTCAACGACTACTACTGGGGCACCGAGGCGCAGAAGTGGAACACGGCCTGCCACGAACTGGGCCATGTCCTGGGCCTCGACCACAACACCGGCACCGAGAGCTGCCTCTACTCGTCTCGCACCAGCACCAAGTACCCGGACGCCGACGACTACAACCTGCTCGAGCGTCACTACTAGGACCCTCCGGTCGGCCGGTGACGTGACGCCGTCACCGGCCGACCGGCCTGTCAGCGGGAGCCCGAGTCAGGCCTTGCTCAGCCGGCACCGCGGCGAGCGCGCGTCAAGGGTGCTTGCGCGCCACGACGAGCAATCGGTGGTGGTGTGCGGTGAATGCGCCGTGCTCGCGGATATACCGGTGAAGGTTGCGCAACTGTCGGTCGTAACGGTCGACGTCGAAGTCGGCGATCTGCCATGGGACGGCACGGAGTTGGTAGACGACCGCGGCGATGTCCCGAAAGAGCATGGTCGGCCTCGCGTCGCGGCCGTCGACGACCTCGAAGCCGACGCGCCGCAGCGCGGATACCGCGGTGTCGAGGGTGAGCGCACGTGGATGCGCCACGGCCGGGGCTCCGAGCGCCTCGTTCAATGCGAGGTCGTTGTCGGCGCCGACCTGCTGGGTGAGGAACAGGCCACCGGGGCGCAGCACCCGCCACAGCTCCGCGGGATCGAAGTGGCCATGCCGATTGAGTACTACGTCGAACTCGCCGTCCGCCGCCGGAAGGCGGTCACCGTGACGGTGGACGCGCACATCGACTCCGAGGGGGCGCAGGCGCGCGACGGCAGGCGCGACATTGGGCTCCCACGCCTCTGTCGCTACCGTTCTCGCTGGTAACGGCTGCAGCCTGGCCAGGTTCTCACCGCCGCCGGTGTCGATGTCGAGCAGGCTTTCGGCATCGTCGATCGCTTTTCGGGCCAACTCTCCGAACGACCAGGGAAGTGGCTGTTCCTCGATCCGGTCGCGGAGCCAGCTGAGGTCCCAGCCGTGAAGGGGCGCGGCTTGTGCTGCCGCCAGGAGGACTTCGAAGGACGGGTCGCAACGGTCGGATGGGGTTGAGCCGGGCAGGGTCAGGTCCATGACGGGGTCCTTGATGGTGACCGGGCAGTCGTGCCGCCCGAAGTGCGAGGTCAGGTCAGGACGATCAGCGCGGGCATCCCCGGAGGGGACGGGCGCGCTCGGGCCGACTGCTATCTCGCACACGATCACGGTATGGCACCGCAGGACGCGGCGCACACCGATTTCACCCCGGTCGGCGCTCGCCGTCGGCGTTGTCGCCTGTCACTGCCTGTCGTACGGGGGAGGCAGACTGGCTCGGTGGCTGATGAACTGGAGTTGATGAGTTTCGTCTCGGGGCAAGAGTTCGAGCAGTGGCTGGAGCGGGAGCACGCGGCCTCTCCCGGCATCCTGATCAAGTTCGCGAAGAAGGGCAGCGGCGTCGTCTCGCTCACCTATGTCGAGGCCGTGGAGGTCAGCCTGTGCTTCGGCTGGATTGACGGGCAGGCCAAACGCATCGATGACGTCTTCTACCAGCAGCGGTACACCCCGCGGCGCGCGCGTAGCATCTGGTCGAAGATCAACACAGCGAAGGCGGCGGCGCTGATCGAGAGCGGGAGGATGCGTCCTGCCGGCCAGGCTCAGATCGACGCGGCCAAGGCTGACGGCCGCTGGGAGGCGGCCTACCACGGCCCCGCCACCGCGCAGATTCCGGCCGAGATCGCTGCTGATCCGCAGGCGCTACGTGTCATCGAAGCGATGAACAGGACCAACCGTTACGCCTACATAAGCCGCTTCCATCAGGCCAAACGGCCCGAGACCAGGGCCAGGCTCCTCGATCGGCTGCATCAGGGGCACTTGTTCCACCCGTGAACCGACGACACGCCCCGGCCGTCCCTTCCGGGACTTGCGGGGCTGACGACCGGGACCACACCTGATGCGTGGGGTGGGCAGAACACGGAGCGCGGCCCCGGTCTGTCCTGGGTGGCGACCGGGCAGGCAAGCCGGCCCGGTCTCCTACTCATCAGCCGCGGATGATCTGCCTGATCCAGCCGGCGATGTTGTCCACCCGGGAGGTCCGTTCTTCCAGCGAATGCGGGCAGGACGGCCCGCCGCTTTCCACTGACACCAGGGTGGGATGCCCCTTGCCGTGCTCCGTGAAGTACGGCGCACCGGAGTCGTACGGGCAGGCGCTGGTGTCGGGCGACGGTGCCAGGCCGGTCACGCCGACGCTGGGTTCCGTCACCGCGACGACGGTGACCTGGCCGGTCCGCAGCTGCGGCGACGGCACGGGGCTGGAACTGGTGACCGAGCCGAAACCGGTGATCCGCAGGATGTCGCCGACATTCGGTGCCTTACGGCTCAGAGCCAGCGGCTTGATGCCCTTGATCGGGAAGCTGAGTTTCGCCAGCGCCAGATCGGTGGTGGGGGACTGGCGCACGGCGATGACGGTGGCGACGTGACCGATGTCGGTGGTCAGGTCTGCCCGCCCGACGGTGGCGGTGGTCAGGTCGGCGACCGGTCGCTCCACCCGGACGCCGTTGAAGTCCCGGAAGCAGTGTCCTGCGGTGACGATCCACTGTGGTGCGATGAGCGCACCCGAGCAGGCACTGTTGCGGCGACCACCGTCGGCCGTCGGGATCCCGGTCATGGTCAGCTTGACCGCGAACTCGTACTTGCCGTTGGGCACGATCTCGCTGTTCGCCACGGCGTTTGCGGGGCCCGCTGAGAAGATCCCGAGGCCGGCCGCGATGATCGTCGAGCTGAGCAGCAGCCCAGCCCGTCGAATGCGGTGCTTGTGTGTGACGTCCAAGAACTCATCCTTCGCTCTGCGCGGGAGGGCCCGCGTCTGTCTGTCGTCGACTGCCTCGACTGCCTCGACGGCCGCGACGGCAAACTTCCCTTCCACTATGGATAAACGCCGAACACGCGGCGCTTGGTTGTGATCTCCAAGCTTTCAATGCCATGTCCCGGCCGGATCATGATCGTCACTACACCGACGTGGATCACCTCGCCGGGCAGCGCCTCGGTCTTTGTGCGTGACAACCTCCGACCCTGCCTCGCCACGTGGTGCCTAACGTGAGGACGAACAGCGAACCGTCTGCCGCCGACCCGGCTGGCGTTGCGCCCGAGCCGACGGACGCTCGTCGCCACGCCGCGCAAGCGAGCACCCGTGACCAGGAGTTCCTGGAGCTCGTGGGTGCCTGCGGCCGCTATCTGCTCCGCACTGCCGTGCCGCTGTGCGGGGACCCGATCCGGGCCGAGGAACTGGTGCAGGCCACCTACGAGCGCACCTATCGCTCCTGGCGCGCGGCGCGCAACGGCGACCCCAGGCGTACGCCCGCCGGGTGCTGGTCAAACCTGCGCATCGACGGATGGCGGCGCGCGCCGTGAGGTCTTCGTCGACCCGGTCGCGCTGCCCGATCAGGCCGGGCCCGACGACTGACCCGGCGACCGCCGCGACCCGACCCGCGTTCGGGCCGTTCCCGATCAGTGCTCGACGCCCCCTGGCGTTAGTCTGCCGGGCATGTCGGACGACGTGGTCGCGTACTACCGTCAGTTCCTCAGCGAGCTTTCGTGGTATGCGGAAGGGCTGAGCTGGACGGTGATCCAGCCGGTGGGTGAGCCGGTCACCGAGGATGTCGTGCTGGGCCGGCTGCGCGGTCGGCGGGTCGACCTGACCGGGATCGACTTTCCGCACGTCAACGACTTCAGGCCCGGGATGCCCGACGAGTCGAAGGTGGCGTACCTGACCCAGGCGGGTCCGGCCGTGGTGATGCTCCAGCCCAACGGCTTCGAGGGCGCCCGACCAGAGGTCCTGCGCCGGCTCAGCGACGGAGCGCAGGTGCACAACGTCGACTGGACCATCAACGGCAACGGAGGCGTCAGCTACGCCGTCTACGGCAAGGTCCTGGCGTGGGTGGACAAGAACGATCCCGGTCGGCGCCACGGCGAGCAGCCGGAGGTTCTCGACGCCGACCTGGAGGGGCTGCGCGATGCCCGCCGTCGCTGGGACGCCGGTGATCTGGCGGGCGTCGACTTCGACGCCGAGGCGATGGCGCTGGTCGAGCGGCGCACCGGAGTTCGGCTCGATGTCGGCTGGGTGGACGGCCTGGAGGAGTCCGACCAGGCGGTGGTGATCGGTGACGTCCCGAGTGACCCGACGCCGCCGGGCCGGCTCGGGTACCGGGACGCCGACCTGGACGCCCGGCTGCGGAGCGCTCCGGAGCCGGCTCGCCGCGCCGCCCTCGTACTGGTCGCACGGGCGCTCGTCGGCCGGTTCACCTTCAGCGACCCCGAAGCGGTGGCGGCGACGGTGGATTCGATCGGGCGAGGAGTGCCGCTCGCTCCGGACATGCGCACGCGGATGTTCCATTCGCAGGCCACCGGTGACGGTGACACTCGATCGGCCGTCCACGGGCTCTACGCGGCGACCGCCCCGCCGGGCAGCCCCGGGGACGAGCCGCTCGACCTGGTCAACGCGGCCACGTATGCGATTCCCGACGAATGGCCGCGCCTTCGCCAGGCGATCGACCGGCTGCTGCGCGGCTGAGCCTGCCGGTCGTCGTGAGGGCGAGCCTTGCCGCCGAGAGCTGAACGCGCGTCCGCGGTGTTCGCCGGGACGGATCGGTTCGAGGAAGCTTGTGATGATTGGCGGGATTGTCAGCGGGTAAGTGGGCAGCGTACTTGGCGGTGAGCAAGGAGGCTGTCGTGACGCTGATGAACCCCACGCCCTGGGATCCGTGGAACTACCACGAGACCCTGGACTACAAGCCTGTCCTCGAAGGCGGGGAGAGGGATTTGACCGGCTTCCGGGTGGAGGCGACCGACGGCTCGGTGGGCAGGATCGACGAGCAGGCCGGCGAGGAGGGCTCGCGGATCCTCGTGGTCGACACCGGCCCGTGGGTCTTCGGCAGCAAGGTGGTGCTGCCTGCGGGCGTCATCAAGAGCATCGACCTCGACGACGAGCGCGTCTACATCGACTGCACCAAGGACCAGGTCAAGGACGCCCCGGAGTACGAGGCCGAGCGCCATCAGGACGGGGCCTACCTCGACTCGCTGGGCTCGTACTACGGCCAGTTCCGGCAACTCTGACAGCGCGGCCGCAGGCGGCACCCGATGACCGCCGAGCGGGCCGGCCCGCGCCCACGATCAGGAAAAGGAACAGGCCCGGGTCCGCTTTGCGGTACCCGGGCCTGTCGGCTCGTGCTCATCGCGCCGTGTGGTCGCGCGCCTCACGGCGCTTGCGGCCGTGGCGGTGCACCCTGTTGGCGACCCGCTCCTTCGCGGCCTGGTCGATGAGCTCTCGGTGATGCATCTTCGCGAGAGCGAAGTCCATCTCGGGCGATCCGAACATCGCAGACTCCTCAGTCCTTGACACTGTGTTACTGACGAGATGAATACTCCTCCCGCGACGGGCTCTGCCCATCCGCATCGGCGGCGTATCTTGCCTGCACGCGACCTACTTAGACAGCCGTCCCACCCGCTCTAGGTATGCCTACTCGTAGTGACGGCCGTCACCGCTGCACGGGCGAACTCTCGCCCGCAGTGGATCTATGTGCCGGCGTCGGGATCCGGGTGCCCACTGCTAGCATCGACGTTCGAACGTATGTTCGAAACAGGTGGCCGCTCGCATCGGGGCGGCTCGTTCTCGTCGAAGGGCGGGTGGGCGTGAGGCGTCTGTGGGCAGGCGATTTCCGGCGGGGCGCGCTGTCGTACCGCGTTCGCGACAACCAGGTGCTGTATGTCGTACGCCGGGACTGGTCCCACCCGGCGACACATGAGTTCGTCCTGCCGCGACTGACCGAGGCCGAGGCGGTCCGGACGGCTGCCGCGGACTTTCGTTACTGGCGGCCCGGCCCGGTGCGCCCGCGGCTGAGCGTGGTGCAGATCAGCGCGAACGACCTGCGCATACATCGCCGCCGTCGCGACTGCATGGCACCCGACTGCCCGCGATGAAGGCCACTGCCCTGCGGTGATCACCTGTGGAAACGTTCGCCCGTCGACCGACGACGGCAGGACGCCGGCCGGGTCGGGCGGGAAATCGTGACGAACGCCACTGCCGTTCCGGATAATCGGTGCACCTTCGGTGACACCGTTGCGGCCGGAACGGTGTTGTCGGTGTCGTCACCCGTTGGAGTCGTCTGCCGGTGAAATCCGGGTGACCTTTGCCAGAACTTATAGCAGTGTGAGTAGCTGCGATGCGTTTTGTCGGTGGCATCGGTCAGTCTGGGCAAGACAGCGACTGCCGGTGAGCCCACCGGCCGTCACCGCCTGATTCCCCGAGACCCCCGATAGAGGTACCGTGTCCAGCCAGCTGCTCGACTCACCCGCTAAATCCGCGGCACCGCCGTCAGGTCGCACCCCGCCCGTGATCCGGCTGCTCGTGCTGGCCACGTTCATCGTCATCCTCAACGAGACGATCATGATCAACGCGATCCCGAATCTGATGGACGCGTTGAAGATCACCGAGCAGACCGCGCAGTGGCTCTCGACCGCCTTCATGCTGACCATGGCCGCGGTCATCCCGATCACCGGCTGGTTCCTGCAGCGCGTGTCCACCCGCGGCGCATACGCCACGGCGATGGGCCTGTTCCTGCTCGGCACCGCGGCGGCAGCCGTCGCCCCGAGCTTCGAGATGCTGCTGGGCGCGCGCATCATCCAGGCGTCCGGCACGGCGGTGATGATGCCGCTGCTGATGACCACGCTGATGCACGTGGTGCCCGAGCACGACCGGGGCAAGGTCATGGGCAACGTCACCCTGGCCATCTCGGTCGCGCCCGCGATGGGCCCGGCGCTGTCGGGCGTGATCCTCAACTTCGGGTCCTGGCGCCTGCTGTTCGCCGTGGTGTTCCCCATCGCCGCCGTGATCGCCTGGGGTGGCCTGAAGCAGCTCGAGAACGTCGGCGAGCCCGAGGTCAGCACCATCGACTGGTTCAGCGTGACGCTGGCCGCACTCGGCTTCGGCGGCCTGGTCTACGGGCTCAGCCAGTTCCAGGGCGACGACCTCGGCATGGCCGCCGGGATCGTCGCGGCCGGGCTGGTCGCCATCGCCGTGTTCGTCTTCCGCCAGCTGTCGCTGCAGAAGTCCGGGTCGCCGCTGATGGACCTGCGGACGCTCAAGCACCGCACGTACACGATCGCGCTGATCCTGATGTCGGTCGCGTTCATGGCCATGCTCGGCTCGATGATCCTGCTGCCGCTGTACCTGCAGAACATCCGCGGGCTCAGCGCGCTGCAGGCCGGGCTGCTCGTCATGCCCGGCAGTTTGGCCATGGGCCTGCTCGGACCGACGGTGGGCCGCCTGTTCGACCGGTTCGGCGGCCGGGTCCTGGTCATCCCCGGGGCGATCGCGATCTCGCTGGCGCTCGCGGGCTTCACCCAGGTCTCGATGACCATGCCGTACTGGCAGCTGCTAGCCATGCACGCGCTGCTCATGGTGGGCCTGGCCGCGACCTTCACCCCGGTCTTCACCCTGGGCCTCGGCGCGGTCCCGCCGCCGCTGTACGCCCACGGCAGCTCGATCCTGGGCACGCTGCAGCAGGTCGCGGCGGCCTTCGGCACCGCGCTCGTGGTCACGGTGATGAGCGCGCGGGCCGACTCGCTCAAAGCCGATGGTGTCGCGGCCACGGCCGCCAGCCTCGACGGCATGCGGCTCGCGTTCATCATCGGCGTGGTCCTGTCCATCGGCGTGGTCATCACCGCTCTGCTACTGCCCGCCAGGGCGGACAGCAACGCCGAAGGCGTCGTACACGCTCACTGAGCAGCATCTGAAGGCAGGGCACACCCCGTCGCGGGATGTGCCCTGCCTTCACGGTTTCCGAGTGCACCGCGGTGGGTCGGTCACGCGCTGTCAGGGCGTTTGTGCCATTTCGAGGGCTCCGGCCTTCTCCTGAAGAATTCTTGGGCTTTCCACAGGGGTTTCCTAGATTGGCTCGCCAGGCTGATCGGTGTCCACCATCAGTCCACCCGGGATTCAGCCGCCGTTCACCATTGGTGCGCCTCCCGGGGCGAGAGAAACGGTACGCGAATGCGACTGCTCCCGCACTCAGCAGCGCCGCCGGGACCCGACAAAGGCGGCGGCCCGGCCCAGCAGGCATCCGGCAGAACGTCCGACGACCACATCGGCCACGCGCTACGCGCCCCCAGCCCGCTGCACGCGTTCAACCGCTACGAGATCAAGTATCTGGTGCCGACCGAGCGCCTGGCGGCGATCCGTGACGAGCTGCGCGCCCGGCTCGACCTCGACAGCCACGCCATCGAAGGCGGCTACGGGGTGTGGAGCGTCTACTACGACACCCGGCTGCTGCGTTTCTACTGGGAGAAGATCGAGGGCCTGCGGTTCCGCCGCAAGATCCGGGTGCGCCACTACGGCGACCGCTTCAACATCGACAACGACACGACGGTGTACGTCGAGATCAAGCAGCGGGTCAACCGGGTCACCCAGAAGCGCCGCGTCGCGATGCCGTACGGCGACGCGCGGCTGCTGTGCGACGGCCGGCAGATGGTGCGCCACAAGCCCGGCCAGACCGGCTTCATCCAGGAGGTCCTCGGCCTGGTGCAGGGCCTGGACCTGCGGCCGGTGGCGATGACCGGCTACCAGCGCGAGGCCTACGTCGGCCGCGACGCCGACCTCGGCCTGCGGGTCACCCTCGACCACCGGGTCCGCGGCCGCGACCGCGAGTTCGACCTCGGCTCCGACGCCGAGAACCGGCTGATCATCCCGGCCTCGCTGTCGGTGCTGGAGGTCAAGGCCAACGACCGCGTGCCGTACTGGCTGACCGACCTGGCCGCCCGCGCCGAACTGTCGGTCGTGCGCTTGTCCAAGTACTGCCAGAGCGTCGAGGCCTTCGGCCGTGCCCCGCGGTCGCTGTTCCACATCCCCGACCACGACGCCGAGGCGCCCGCCCCGGCTGTCGAGCTCACCGACGACCCCACCCACCTCGACGTCGCCGCGGCAGCAGCACCGGCGCTGATCATGAAGGCGACCCGATGAACTTCGAACTCCAGGACCTCACCGGCACGTTCAGTGTCACCGACATCGTCATGGCCATGGCCCTGGCGTTCCTGCTCAGCGCGTTCATCGGCTGGGTGTACCGGGCCACGCACCGCAACGTGTCCTACAGCCAGTCGTACGTGCAGACCCTGGTCATCCTCGGCATGCTGGTGTCGCTGATCATGCTGGTCGTCGGGTCGAACATCGCGCGGGCGTTCGCGCTGGTCGGCGCGCTGTCGGTGGTGCGGTTCCGCAACGCGATCAAGGAGACCCGCGACGTCGGGTTCATCTTCCTGGTCATGGGTGTCGGCATGGCGGTCGGCACGCGGTTCTACAGCCTCGCGGTGATCGCGACGGTGGCGATCTGCCTGGTCATCTTCGTGATGTTCCGGTTCAGCTGGTTCCAGTTGTCGGTGCAGCGGCAGGTCGTCAAGGTGCAGGTTCCGCCGGAGGGCGACTACACCGCCACGATCAACGACGCGCTGATCGCGCACACCACCGAGTTCGAGCTGGTCAGCATGGAGTCGATCCGCGGCGGCGCGCTGACCGAGCTGATGTACACGGTGCGGCTGAAGAAGGGCAGCGAGCCCGGCGACCTGATCGCGGCACTGAGTCGGCTCACCTCGGGCCAGCGGGTCACCGTGCTCACCGGATACGACCAGACGGACCTGTGATGACCACGAGTCCTGCGTCCGAGCCCGCGGCGCCGCCGCCGCGGGCCCGGCTCAAGCACCGCATCCCGGTGCGCGTCCGCCACTACTGGAAGCTGCTGGCCACCTGCGTGGCGGTGGTCGCGGCGCTGGTCGTGGTCGCGGGCAACGTACGGATCGCGCCGATCGTGACCAGCCAGGCGGCGGGCAAGCACGACGAGGTCGTGGAGAACATCGACGGCACCGTCGACCTGTTCGACGCCACCGTCGCGCACACCGTCACCATCACCTACACCGAAGCCGACTACCAGCGCATGTTCGACGAATACATGCAGACCGGGGAGAAGGAGTACGTGCGCGTGGACGCGACCGTCGACGGCACCCTGATCCGCGACGTCGGCATCCGCCTCAAGGGCAACTCCACGCTGTCCGGCGTCACCCACGAGGGCAAGACCCGGTCGCTGTTCGAGGACCGGGGCGGCCAAGGCGGCCCCGGCGGTCGGCCGGGCATGCCCGAGGGCGGGTTCCCCGGCATGCCGGAGGGCGGGTTCCCGCAGATGCCCGGCGGCGGCGAGGGCGGCAACCAGGGCGGCGGCCGGGGCGGACCCGGCGGGATGATGGGCGGCGGTTTCGGCCGGACGAGCCTCGACAGCGCCAAGCCCGAGGAACTGCCGTGGCTGATCAGCTTCGACGAGTTCGCCGAAGGCCGCCGCTACCAGGGCCGCAGCGAGGTCGCCGTGCGCGTGTCCGGCATGGGCGGCGGCACGACGGTGGTCAACGAGGCCCTGTCGCTGGCCGTCGCGGCTGCCGCCGAGCAGCCCACGCAGCGGTACGCCTACACGGCCCTGCAGGTCAACGGCCGGCCCGTCAAGGCGCGGCTGCTGGTCGAGCACCCGGACGAGGACTTCGCCGACAGCCTCGGCAACGGCGTGCTCTACAAGTCGCTGGCCACGGGACAGTTCACCTACCAGGGCGCGGACCCGACCGAGTACGAAGACGACTTCAAGCAGGTCAACAACAAGGGCAGCCACGACCTCGCGCCGGTCATCGACCTGGTGAAATGGGCCAACGAGGCCTCCGACGCCGACTTCGACGCCCACCTGGCCGACCACGTCGACGTCGCGTCGTTCGCGCGGTACCTAGCCCTGCAGAACCTGCTGCTCAACTTCGACGACATGTCGGGACCGGGCAAGAACTACTACCTGTGGTACGACCTGGACACCGAGAAGTTCAAGGTCATCAGCTGGGACCACAACCTGACCTTCAGCGGCAGCGCCACGGCCGGACCCCACGACACGATGTCGATGGGCGGCGGCATGGGCGGCTTCCCCGGCGGCGACTTCCAGCTGCCGGAGGGCATGGAACCTCCCGAGGGCATGGAGCTGCCGGAAGGGTTCACCCCGCCCGGCGGCGGCCGCGGCGGGATGATGGGCGGCAACAAGCTCAAGGAGCGGTTCTTGGCTTCGGACGCTTTCAAGAAGGCGTACGAGGACGCCTACCGCGAGCTGTACCAGAAGATCTACGCCGACAAGGCGGCCGAGAAGGCCCTGGACCAGATCACGGCGACGTTGAACACCGTGCAGGGGGCCGACACCGCCGCCGTCAAGACCGACGTCGACAAGCTCCGCGCCACGGTCCAGCAGCGCGCCGAAGCACTGGCCAAGGACACGGTGATCAAGGGCTGACCTGTCTCGCCCCGGGATCGAGACAGGGTGGATCAGGGCAGGTCGGAGGCCGCCTCCCCGTGCGGGAGGTGGCCTCCCGGCGCGCGGAAGGTGCGGCGGTAGGCGTCCGGAGCCACCCCGACGGTGCGGTGGAAGTGCCGTCGCAGCGTGGTGGCGGTGCCCATGCCGGAAGCCTCCGCGATGGCGTCGATGCCGCTGTCGGTGTTCTCCAGCAGTTCCTGCGCGCGGCGGATGCGCTGCGTCGACAGCCACTGCAGCGGGGTGGTGCCGGTCGTCGACTTGAAGTGGCGGGCCAGGTTGCGCGAGCTCATGTTCGCCTGCCGGGCCAGGTCTTCCACGGTCAGCGGGCGGTTCAGCCGCTCCATCGCCCAGGGGAAGAGGTCGGCGAGGGGGTGGTCGTCGCGGGCGGGCACCGGGGTGGTGACGAACTGGGCCTGGCCGCCGGCACGGTGCGGGGGCACGACCAGGCGGCGGGCGACGGCGTTGGCGACCGTCGAGCCGTGGTCGCGGCGGATGAGGTGCAGGCACAGGTCGATCGCGGCGGCCTTGCCGGCGGAGGCGAGCACGTTGCCGTTGTCGACGTAGAGCACGTCCGGGTCGACGTCGATCCGGGGGTAGCGGGCGGCCAGCACGTCGGTGTGGGCCCAGTGCGTGGTGGCGCGTAGCCCGTCGAGGACCCCGGCGGCGGCGAGCACGAACACGCCGGTGCACAGCGAGACGAGCCGGGCACCCGCCCGGTGGGCTGCCCGGACGGCCTCGACCAGGTCGGCGGGCGGTTCGGCGTCGATGTCGTCGATGGCCGGGATGATCACGGTGTCGGCGGTGGCGAGCCGGTCGAGCCCGGCGTCGGGTTCCATCCGGAATCTGCCGATGCCGACCGGGCCGGGGCCGCAGACCACCAGGTCGTACCAGGGGTCGGCCAGGCCGCTTGGGTCGCGGACGAAGATCTCGCAGGCCATGGCGAGTTCGAAGTGGAGCATGCCGTCGGTGGCGGCGAGCGCGATCGTGGCCATGTCCGAAAGTGTATGAGGCGTGGCGTTCCAGACACTCGTCCGGGGCTGCCGCCGTTGGGAGGATCTTTTCGGTCGATCTTTGAGGAGACGAAGATGGGTACGGACAAGACCGTGGCGGTGTTCGGGGCGTACGGGCACACCGGCCGGTTCGTGGTGGCGGAGCTGACCGCGCGGGGGTTCGTGCCGCTGCTCGTCGGCCGCGACGCGGGCAAGCTCCGGGAGCTGGCGGAGTCCCATCCGGGCCTGGCGCACCGGGTGGCGTCGGCGGATGATCCGGCCTCGCTCGACCGGGCGCTGCGGGGTGCGGCCGCGGTCGTCAACGCCGCCGGCCCGTTCGCCTCGACGGCGGGCCCGGTGATCGAGGCCGCTCTGCGCAGCGGGATTCCCTACGTGGACGTGGCCGCCGAGATCGAGGCCAACCTCGACACGTTCGCGCACTTCGCCGACCGGGCCCGGGAGGCGGGGGTCGCGGTGGTCCCGGCGATGGCGTTCTTCGGCGGGCTCGGCGACCTGCTGGTCACCACGGCGATGGGGGACTGGACCGCGGCCGACGAGGCGCACGTGGCGTACGGGCTGAGCAGTTGGCACCCCACGGCCGGGACCGTCGTGTCCGGCACCGTCTCGCGGGACCGGCGCGACGGCCGCCGGGTCCGCTACACCGGCGGCCGGATCGAGTACTACGCCGCCGAGCGCGACCTGCCGATCCTGGACTGGGACTTCCCGGCCCCGCTGGGCACCCGGCCGGTCCTCGGCGAGTTCACCATGGCCGATGTCGTCACCGTCCCCAGCCACCTGGAGATTCCCGAGGTGCGCACGTACATGACCGCCGCCGCGGCCAGGGACCTGGCGTCGGCGCACACCGCGCCGGTCGCGGTCGACGACAGCGGCCGGTCCGCGCAGACGTTCGTGGTCGACGTCGTCGTGCGCTCCGGCGACACGCAGCGCCGTGTCGTGGCCACGGGTCGGGACATCTACGCGATCAGCGCACCGCTGGCGGTCGAAGCGGTCCACCGCATCCTCGCCGGGCAGGTGACGACGACCGGGGTCGCCTCGGCCGGAGAGATCTTCGACGCGGCCGACTTCCTGGGTGCGCTCGCGGCGCACCTGTCGGTCGAGCCGCGCCACGAGTCCCGTGTGGCGCAGGTCGCTTGATCGGAGCCTCTGGCGGTGCCGGAGGTGACCGGTGCGGCGGTGAGTCCGGCCAGGGCCGCCATGGCGTCAGCCATGGCGGCCCTGGCGTGTTCGGGGAAGAGTGGCCCACGCGGGGTACACGACGGGGCGTGCGCTGGGGGTCCGCCGGGCCAGCGTGACCGCCGCCGGACGGGCGGATGAACGAGTCGTCCTTGCAGTTGACGATCAGTGGCGGCGCGGTATCTCATCCAGCTATCGCGTCGAGGTCGAGCCAGGTGGCGGTCTGTCTCTGCGCCGCGACCGCAAAGTGCTAGATCACTGAGCCGTACAGCACACCGGTCAGTCTTGTGGCCAGTCCAGCGGGGACAGTCGCCCACCGCAGTGCCCGGCGCGAGCGCGAGTTCGCTCACTTGGTCGCAGATGGTGTCCTACTTGATCCGAAGCGACCGCCCGTCGAGCTCGCTCGAATGGAGGGCTGCCGCGCCGCAGGCGTAGCCGGACCCTTCGTGTGCAGATCGCGCTCTACCGATTGACCTCGTCGGCCGTCAGCTCCACGCGCTTGACGACGTCATGGCCCTTCGGCGTCGAGTCGTTCGACGCCTCGACGCCCGCCCGTTGGCCATCGCATCTATCAGCTGGACGATATTGGCATCGCCTGCCCGGCTACTCGGGAACTGATCGTCCATAACCTGAACATCGGCCACCTCCGTTTAGCGGAAGAGCAGGTAGATGTCGCGGCCGGTGAGGCTGCCGTGGGCGGTCGACTCTCGTGAGCGGTGAGAACTGCTGAAACGCTTTGGGGCGCGCCCGGCTCCATCCGGACGCGCCCCACAGTGTTCTCGCGCAAGTCCGCCTAGGAAGCGCACGAGTGTCGCGACACGACCGCAAGGAACTTGTCGACGACTTCCCCATTGTGGGGTCGTCTCCTCCGCTGCGCCAGCGGGCACACCGAGCCATATTTGTCTGATTTGGGTTATTTGATGTCTTTTGGCGTATGTGTAAGTCGCGTGAGTCAGGAAAGCGACCCGAACACGATCCACCGATCGAGTGAAACATGAGGCCTGATACGACACGCCAAACCCGTGTCTCGCAGACGATCAGCTCGCAATGAGATGTCTGCGTGGGATCCTGAAGTGCGTCCGCGAAGGGCCTCCATCCCGGCCGGACGGCACCGAGAGCAACACGGCACCACGAGCAAGACACGCAAGTCCGCCTATCCGCACCGCCACGGTCGGCATGGCCGTGGCGTCCCCCGCCACGGCTATGCCGGCCGGGTGGTGCGCCTGCCCACGATGTGTCCGATACGAACAAGGAGATGACTTGGCCCACGCGCCACGCCGCACACCAGTACTCCACCACCGCCGTCGGCTGTTCGTCCACCGCCACGGAGGTGTCGGTGGACGCTGACCTGATCGTCTCCATCATCGCCGCTGTCTGCGGTCTACTCGGCATCGCGGGGTTCCTCCAGCTCGGGGATGCCCGCAACTGGCGTAGGCAGGACGAAGAGCGTCGAGAGGTCGAGAGTGCTGCCCGTCGGCAAGATCTGGCCCGCCGCACAGTCGGCGTGCGGCACGAGCACGCGCTCAACAAGGCGCTCGACAGGTTGCTTGACCTCAAGGTCATCGCCTGCGCCGTGGTGAACGGCGACGAGGTCCTGACTGCTCGTCGTATGGAGCAGCTGGACCTGAAAGAGCACCTCAACAGCCTCAACGTCGTCGCGTCGTCCCTGCCTGAGACGGTCAGGGACAACCTGTGCCGCTGCCACGACGGTGGTGTCGCGCAGCTTGCCGAGGTCCTACTGACAACACCGTTCCCGGAGGAACGGGTCGAGGCCATGGGCGTGGTACCGGAAACCTGGACGAAGGCCGAGGTCGGGCTAGTCGCCCTGCGTCAGTACAGCGCGGCCAGCGAACTGGTGACGGCGATCGACGTTGCCGAGAACCTGGTGCGCGACCACTTGCCTGTGTGAATGTCTCGGGCGGTGGGGGTCCCGCGTGTGGCCACGGGACCTCTACCGCCGGAGCTATCTGACTTTGGTGCCGGCGAAGACGGTGGCTGAGCTTTACCTCTCTTGCATCTCGGTGTCCTTCGGCGGGGCGGCCCTCTGCGCGCTGCCTGCGGCAAAACTGGTGGTGACGGTTTTGTCTTACTTGGCGGCCAGGCCGCGCTGACGTGTCACCACGATATCGACGAGCCGAGTCGTTCTCTCTTCCTGGTTCTCGGGGTCGTATGGCGGCAAGTTGTTCACAAACGGCGTCAGCTTTGACTCCACGGCATTGGCCGCATGAAGATCGGCCGGGGCGAACTCCCGCGGCGATTACTGCCCTGCCCACACTCCGTCCTCGACAATCTCATTCGACGCGACGGCAGTCGACCTGCCCGGTCTTGCACCCGGGCGGGGTTGAGCCGCGTGTGTGGGCTGCTATGCAGTGTCGGTGGTGACCGGTCCGGCGGCGAGCCCGGCCTGGGCCGCCATGGTGTCGGCCATGGCGGCCCACACGTGTTCGGGCAGGACATGGCCCATGCGGGGGTACGCGACAGCCCGCGCGCCGGGGATCCGGCGGGCCAGTGCGGCGCCGGCGGACGCGCGGATGAGCGGGTCGTCGGCACCGTTGACGATCAGGGTCGGCGCGGTGATCTCACCGAGCCGGCGGCCCGTCGCGCCGAGGTTGAGCCCGGCGGCGGTCTGGCGCTGCGTGGTGCTGGGATCACGCGGCGACCGCGCGTGGCTGAGCCGTGCCACGGACCGGGCCCACTCCTCCTCGAACGGGTGATGCGGGGAGGACAGCAGCCGGATCATGTCGACCAGGGTCTGCACCGCTCCCTCATCGGTGTCGGGATGCTTGATCCGCGCGAAGCGGCCGAACACGCCGAACTTCACGTAGCGCAGCAGGCCGAGCTTGCCGGAAGGCCCGCCCGCGACGGCGGTGACGGTGCGCACCCGCTGCGGGTGCAGGACGGCGGTGGCCAGCGCGAGGCCGGTGCCCAGCGAGACGCCGCACAGGTGGGCCGAGTTCCACCCGAGGGCGTCCATGACGGCCAGCCCGTCGTCGACCATGTCTGAGGCGGTGTAGGCGGGCTTGCGGCTGCCGCTGAACAGGACCCGGAACGGGTTCTCCGGCCGCGGCGAGGTGAAGTGCGTGGACAGCCCGGCGTCGCGGTTGTCGTAGCGCGCGACGTGGAAGCCGCGGTCGGCCAGTGCCCGGCAGAAGCCGTCGGGCCAGAACACCATCTGGAAGTCCAGACCCATGATGAGCAGCAACGGCTCGCCGCCGGGCGCACCGAAGGTCTCGTACGCGAGCTGGACTTCTCCGTTGTGTGCCGTCCGTATGGTCACCGTGGCCTCTTCGCGCTAGTTTCGCAATGCGACTGCATTGTAAACACGGGAAGGTACGTTCTGGCCATGCCCCGCAAGGTCGACCATGATCAGCGACGCCGCCACATCGTCGAGTCGCTGCTGCGCATCACCGGAGCACAGGGCCTGGAGGCGGTATCCCTGCGCGAGGTCGCCCACGAGGCTGGCGTGTCCATGGGCGCCGTGCAGCACTACTTCGCCAGCAAGGACGAGATGCTGCTCTACGCGCTGCAGCACTGGCTGAGCCTGAGCGTGCACGACCGCTTCGCCGGCCGGGTCCGCGACCGGCTCGCGGGCGAACCCGCGGGTGAACCCGCCGGGGTGCTGCGCGCGATAGCGGCTGAGTACCTGCCCCACGACGCGGCCGGACGGGCCGACGCGCTGGTCGCCGTCGCGTTCCTGTCCCGGGCAGCCGTCGCACCGGCGCTCGCCGCCGCGCTCGCGCCCGCCTTCGCCGGGTTCGTCCGTACGCTGAGCAGCGTGTTCGACACCGCCGGGTGGCCGATCGACGCCCCCGCCGAGGCCCAGCGGCTCGCCGCGCTGCTCGACGGGCTGCGGCTGCCGGTGCTCGCGGGCGCGCTGTCACACCAGGACGCGCTGGCCGTCGTGGACCGCCACCTCGCCCAGCTCGCCACTGCCGCCGCGCACGCCTGACCTCGTCGGCCCGCCGCGGTTGATGGCATGATGCTCCGCCGTGGGCAACTCGACCGTGTACCGGATCTACACCAGCGACGACCTCGACACCGTGTACGCGAAGACGCGGCGGCTGCTCGACCTGCGCTCGCCCACCTGCTGCCCGGCGCGCGTCGACGCGTGCATCGAGGTCGACACCCATCGGGACCTGGCCCGCTACCTGACCCTGAACGGCGCGCACCTGTCGGTGTCGGTTGCCGCGGAACTCTTCGAGCAGTTCGCCTCGGCGCTGGATCCGCATCTGCCGACCGCCGACCGGATGACCCGGCGACGCGACGGCAGCGCGTACCTGATGGCCGACCTGACCGAAGCCGTCGTCACCGTGCTGTCCGGGCTCCCGCTGCTCGACGGCACGATCTTCACCCGGGAGCACGACCTGCACGACGACCCCGCCGATCTCGTGGTCGCGGCGGTGGGCGGCGACCCGGCGACGATCGCCTGGCACGTGTGCTGGCCGGGGCGGTGCAAAGGGGCCGGGTTCGAGCTGGGCCTCAACGGCATGGAGATGTACGACCGTAATCCTCCGCCGGGCCACAGCCTGTACGTGCACGTCGGCGCGTACGAGGAGGAACTGGCGCAGGGACTGGCTCGCGCGGTCCGGGGCGGCATCCTCGGCGACGCCGCGAGCGGATGGTGACCGCTCTACACTTTCGCCAGTTCAGAAGCTCTTGACATCAAGTCAGCTTGAGGTCGAAAGCTGTTGAGCATGATAAACGGGGTTCTCGACGAGGTATACCAGCGGCTGCAGCACACCGGGCCGGAGCGCGACGGCTGGCTGTCCAACCACGCGCCCATGGCCGCGGAGGCACTGGTCCGGCATGGCCACGCCGACCAGGTGCACGCCTGGATCGACGGCTACCGCGACCGGCTGTCCGAACGCCCGCGCGGCATCCGGCGCATCTCCGTCGGCGAGTGGCGCGATCCGCTGGGCGACCCGGTCCGCACCGGTGACTGGCTCACCTTCTTCGAACGGCAGCTCACCGAGCGGCCCTGGCGCGAGGTGCTGATCCAGTGGTGGCCCCGGCTGCTGCCGGGAGTGGCCGCCGGGGCCACGCACGGCGTCATCAGGGTCGGGCACGCGGTGCGCGCCCTGCTCGACAGCGAGCAGGACGGCACGGCGACCCCCGCCCGGGTGGCCGAACTCGGCGCGGGCCTGGGCTACTGGGCCGCCCGCTGGCAGCCGCTCGCACCGGCGGGCAAAGGCCCGTATCGGTCGAGCGATCCGCGCTCGGCGCTCGACGCCGTGCCCCGGGTGCCGCACCAGCGATCCGGGATCCGCAACCGGCTCGCGCAGCTCGCGGATCTGCCGGGATGGCCGGAGTCGGCCGGGGCGGTGCCCGGCGACGCCGAGACGGGCGCGCCGGACCGGCTCGCGGCCATCGTCGAGGCGGCGGCGCTGCGGTTCGGCACGCACGGGCACGGCAACCCGGTGATGCTGGTGCACGCGACCACCGCGCCGAACGCGATCGCGCGAGTGCTGCCGGTGCTGCCGGCCGCGCTGTGGGAGCCGAGCGTCCAGGCGGCGTGGGCCGCGACGGCGGCGGTGACGAGCGCGTACTCGCCGGCCGAGGCTCGGCCGATGCCGGTCCGCGGAGCGACGGATCCGGCCGACCTGATGGCACGCGGGCTGCACGACCAGGACTCGCACGGGATCAAGTTCATCGACGCGGCCCTCGACGTGCATCGGCGCACCGGCGAGCAGGCGGTGCTGGACGTGGCGACGTACGCCAACGATCTGATCGCCCGGGGCTAACCGGTCGGCGGTGTTCGCAGTCCGAGGTTTTCCAGCCAGCGCACCAGCTGCCGGTGGACCGCGTCGGCGCCGACGAGGGCGTCCGGCGCGGTCCATCCTGCAGGGTGGATCAGCACCGGCCGGGTCTGCCACCCGCCGAGCCCGCCGTGGCAGCCGACCAGCTCCTCGAACGCGGCCACCTCACCGGTCGCCGGATCGAGCAGGCTGTTGAGCACGATGTCGCCGACGTGCGGCAGCGTGTCGTGCCGCCGCAGGTCGTCGGCCGCGTGCGGGCCGAACGGCGCGAGGGGGTCCGTGCCGTCGACCCGCCCGTCGGCGAGGTGGTGGACGCCGTCGCGGCTGAGCACGACCGGTCCACGGGCGCGGGAGCGCACCATCGCGAACCCGATGCCCGGGTGGGCGACCAGGCCGGTGAGCAGGTTCGGGTGCCGGGCCTCGATCTCCTCCAGCGTCAGCCGGCGGCGCTCCCGGGCGAGGTAGACCATGCCCAGGTTGCCGGACGCGACGACGACCAGTTCCGCACCCGCGGCAGACCCCGGCGCGCTTACCGGCTCGCGTGCCTCCAGCATGTCGTGGGTCAGCCGACCGACGGCCTTCCGCTCGCCGCTGATCTCGGTGAGTAGGGCCCGGACCCGGCCCCACTGCTCGTTTTCGGGCGCGGTCGCCACGTCCGCGCCGTCGCCCGCCATCAGCTTTCGGACCAGGGCCTCCAGCGTCGTGCCGTACCGCTGTAGGAACGTCGCGCCCTGGCTCTGCCCGTGGTCGGACAGGACCACGAGGTGGTACGGCCGTGGCGCGCTGCGCGCGAGCTGCTCCAGCGTGCCCAGCACCCAGTCGATGCCGTCCAGGGAGGCCAGCGACTCCGCCCGGGTCGGCCCGGCATGGTGGGCGATCTCGTCGTAGTCGACGAAGTCGCAGTACAGGACCGGTGCGCCCCGCATCATGTGCTCGGCCGCCAGGTTCAGGTTGAGGTCGCGCAGCAGCACGTTGGTCACACCGCGCAGGGCCACGTAAGAGGCGGCGCGGTGCACCCGGGGTTCGATGTCGCGAGCCCGCTGCCGCCGCGCCTGGAACACTTCCTTGATCATTTCTCCGGCGGTCAGCACCAGCGAGCGGGTCAGCCCGAACGGGTCGACGAGATAGCTGCTGACCTCGCGGGTGGGGCCGCGTTTGCTGCCCTTGCGGGCCGCCGTGCTCATGGTCAGCAGGCTGACCGGAGCGTCGCCGGAGAACACGTTGGACAGGCTCACCCCGCCGTCGGCGAGCAGGCCCCGCCCGTCGGAGAAGCCGCGCTCGACGTACTCGGCGTCCTTGGGGTGGTTGGTGACCACGAGCCGGCCGGTCTCCTTCTCCAGCCAGCGGAACGCGGGCACGTGCGCACTGGCCCCGTGCAGCAGGCCGGCCTGGCTGGCGGGGGTGGTCGCGGGCAGCTGGGCGTGCCATTCGACCAGCGTGTGGCTGCCCGAGCGGATCCAGCGGGTCAGCGTCGGCAGGTTGCCCGCCTGGATCGCCCAGCGGGCCAGCGGTGCCGACAACCCGTCGATCTGGATCATCAGTACGCCGGGGACCGCGGTGGCGACGGCTTCGCGGCGGGTCGTCTTCGTGGACCGCAGCAGGTGCGCGAGCATCGCCGCGTTGTCGCCCGCGGTGACGAGCCACATCCCGGCGCTGACCAGGATGGAGTAGATCCACGACGCCCAGAACGCGGGCCAGAAGCCGTCCACCGTGATGTGCGGGGCGAGGATCAGCGCCAGGTACACCAGCAGCGACTGGGTCAGCAGCCAGCCCGCCACGACCCCGGCCCAGCCGAGCCGGGCGGCGAACGCGGCGAACAGCGGCCGCAGCACCGCGGCGGCGATCGCGAGCAGCACCGCGGCCAGTAGGACGTCCCATCCGGTGCTCGCCGACAGGCCCGGCGTGACCGCGATCGCGATGCTCAGCGCCGCCCAGTCGAGCAGCAGCACCACGATCGCCGGGCGCAGCCGGCCGCCGAGGCGGTGGAGGTTCACCGGAACCTCCGAAGGATGCCCCGTCCTTCAGGACGGGGAGGAATTCGGACTCCTGCGCAGCAGGGCAAGGAAAGGCGATTCGCCCACAGGGCGGACCGCCGTCGACTGTCAGACCCCGCCGCTAGGTTGGGACCATGACCGCCACGCCGCCGGATGATGCCGGTCATGCCCGGTACATGTACCGGCTGCGCGTGTCCAAGACCGCGGCCACCTCGCTGGAAGCCGAGTGGGCCCGCTGCCGTTGGGTCTGGAACGAATGCGTCCACCAGTCGAAGGCCGCGCACCATCAGTCCAGGTCGACCGGCGTGAAGGTAGCCCGGGGTCCGGCGCAGCTCGACAAGATGCTGACCGAGGCCCGCTGCCGCACCGCGTGGCTGCGCGAAGGGTCGTCGGTGCCGCAGCAGCAGGTGACACGGGACTTCGGCAAGTCCCGTGCCAAAGCGCTGAAGGACATCAAGGACCGGCTGCCCATGGCGCGTCGAGCTGGGATGCCCCGGGTAAAGAAGAAACACCACAGCGACCCGAGCCTGAACTACACCCGCCGCGGCTTCCGCCTGAAGGACGGCAAGCTGCACCTGGCGGGCGGCGTCGTCGTGACCGTCGTGTGGTCCCGCGAACTCCCGGCCGACCCCAGCTCGGTGCGCGTGTAACGCGACAACCTCGGACACTGGTGCTGCTCGTTCGTCGTCGCCGCACCGATCGAGCCACTGCCCGCGACCGGCAGTGTGATCGGCATCGACTGGGGCGTGAAAGAGGTCGCGACCACCACCAGCGACGCCCATGACCTTCCCCACCCCGAGCACGGGCGTAAGGCCGCCGCAAGGCTGGCCCGCTACCAGCGCCAGATGTCGCGCCGCGAACGACCCAAGGGCAAGCCGCAGAGTCGGGGCTACCGCGAGGCGCAGCGGCAGGCCGCGAAGCTGCACAAAAAGGTGGCCCGTCAGCGGCAGGACACGGCCCGTAAATGGGCCAAGGCCGTGGTCGCCGACCACGACCACATCGCGGTGGAGGACTTCCGGCCGAAGTTCCTCGCCAAGACCACCATGGCCCGCAAGGCCGCTGACGCCGCCATCGGCGCCACCAAAGCCGCACTGGTCGAGATGGCCCGCAAGCATGGCCGGGACGTCCGGCCCGTACATCCCGCGCATACCACGATGGACTGCGCGCATTGCATGACGAGAGCCAAGCATGCACTGCCGCTGGGGGAGCGCACCTATACCCGCACCGCGTGCGGAGCCGTGTCCCCACGGGACAAGAACTCCGCCCGCGTGATGCTTGTCAGGGCTGGTCTGAGCCCTGCTGGTGCTGAGGGCATAAGACCACCTGAGCCGCTGGCTCGGGTGGCTGCCTGAGCCAGGAATCCTCATAAGCCCTGAAGGCGGGAAGAATCCCCCGCCTTCAGGCGGGGAAGCAGTCAAGGCTGCCATGTCAGCCCGCTGCCGGGGGCCAGCACCCGTACCTCGGTGGGCAGCTCGCGGGCCGCGACGGCGGCGGCGAAGGCGCGGGCGGGTTCGCGCAGCCGGTCGCGGTAGAAGACGCGCAGGCCGTACGGGAACAGCGTGCCCCAGTGGATGGGCACCGCGCGGCGCGGCCGCAGCAGGGCGACGGCTTCGGCGGCCCGCTGCGGGTCCAGGTGTCCCGGGCCGAGGTTCGGTCCCCAGCCCCACACCGGGATCAGGGCGAGGTCGAGGTCCGGGGACAGGTCGCGCATCCCGGCGAACAGGTCGGTGTCGCCGGCGAAGTAGACGGCGCTGCGCGCGGACCCGATGAGGTATCCCACTGCGGCGGCCCGCGGCCCGAACGGCTCCCGCCTGCCGTCGTGCACCGCCGGGGTCGCGGTCACGGTCAATGCGCCGACCGTGTGGGACTCGCCCGCCTTCAGCGTGACCACCTGACGGAAGCCCCGCCGCCGCAGGAAGGCCCCGGCGCCGTCGGGTGCGACGAGGCGCACGTCGCGGCCGAGCAAAGCGAGCGAGCGCAGGTCGCAGTGGTCGTGGTGCAGGTGTGACAGCACGACCACGTCGACATCGGCGTGGTGGTGGGTCGGCACCGGCGCGGCGACCCGGCGCAGGAACGTCAGGCGGCCGCGCAGCACGGGATCGGTGAGCACGCGTACGCCGTCGAGGTCGAGGAGGACCGTCGAGTGGCCGAGGAACACCAGCGAGCACGCCACCGGGACCTCTCAGCTCCGGGGCTCGCCGCGGCGGCGGGCGAGGGCCGCGGTGATGGGGATGGCCGCGCAGAGCCCGCTGAGCAGGATCGCGGCGAGCGCGCCGAGCACGGCGGGCTGGTCGCTGAACGCGATCCCGATGGCGGCCAGGGCCGGGCCGAGGTTGCGTACGGCGGTGACGGCGCCCATGGTGGTGCGCCGGGCCGGTGACCCGGTGGACAGCAGTGTGCCCAGGCCGAACGCGAGGACGGAGAACAGGAACCCGGCCAGAAGCGCCCGCGAGCCCAGCAGGTCGACGACGTCGCTCCAGCTGCCCAGCAGCATCCCGGCGAGCACGATCAGGAACGTCACGTTGGACACCTTGACCGCGGCCGGATGCCAGGACAGGGCCGTGTCGGCGGCGTAATGGCGCAGCAGCAGGCCGATCGCGAACGGCACGAGCTGCAGGATCGCGACGGTGCGCACCAGCGCGCCGACGTCGAGCGAGATGCCGCCGCCCACGTCGGCCGCGGTGAGCAGCACGTTGGCGGTCAGCGCGAAGGTGACGCTGCCGATGGCCGCGAGCAGCACCTGCATGGCGGCGCCGGTGGTGACGTCACCGCGCTGGATCATGCCGAGCTTGGCCCCGAACGGCCCGCCGGGTGAGCACGCGATCAGCAGCAGTGCGATGAACGGCGCGGTCGCGAGCTGTAGCAGGGCGGCCAGCCCCCAGCCCAGCAGCGGGATGACGATCAGGTTGGCCAGCAGCACGAGCACGAGCAGGGGCACGTCGGTGAACGCCCGGCGCAGGGCGGGCACGGTCGCGCCGAGGCCCGCCGCGAACATGGTCGACGAAATGAAGATCACGGTTATCGCGTTGAGCAGCAGCTGCAACGTGTCCACGTGGTCTCCTGCCTGGTAGGTCGGGGACATGTGTTGATCAGGGCGCGGAGGGTGCGGCGGTCCTCGGCAGCTTCGCGGCCGCGAACAGCCCGGCCAGCGCCACGACGGCCAGTACGGCCATGGCCAGCCCGTACGCCCGCCCGGGGGTCGCGGTGATGCCCGCGACCAGGATGGTGCCCGCGACGGCGGTGCCCAGCGACGAGCCGAGATTGGACACGCTGCGCGACAGCCCGGAGATCTCGCCCTGCAGGTCGTCACCGAAGCTGGACTGCACCACGTTGACCGACGGGGTCAGCATCAGGCCCAGCCCGAGCCCGATGAGCAGCAGTCCCGGCGCGAACGCCCAGACCCCGGGCGTCCCGGCGACCAGGGCGAGCAGCACGAGCACACCGACCGCGGTGAGCACGAAGCCCGCCTGGATCAGCGTGCGCTGCGGGCGGCGTTTGGCCAGTCGCTCGGCCGCCAGTGACGAGACCAGCAGGCCGACCGTCGCGGCGGTGAAGATGACGCCGGTCTGGATCGCGTCGTAGCCCCGGACCACCTGCAGGTACGCAGCCACCGTGAACGAGGTGCCCATCAGGATCAGCCACTGGGCGTTCTGCGTGATCAGGCCCAGGTTCGAGGTGCGGTTGCGGAACAGCGCGGTCGACAGCAGCGGCTCGCGGCCGGCCCGCTCCTGGGCGCGTACCCACCGGAAGAACAGGAACAGCAGTAGCACGCCCGCGGCGATCAGGCCGAGCATCAGCCAGGCGTTGTCGTCGGCGGCGAGGATGCCGGCCACGACGAGGATGAGCCCGGCCGCCGACAGCACCGCGCCGCGGGTGTCGAACGGGCGGGTCGGGTCCGGTGGCAGCGGGTCGAGCACCTTGCGGCCCAGCACGATGATCACCGCGATCACCAGGGCCTGGAACACGAACGCCCAGCGCCAGCTCAGCGCCGAGGTGATCAGACCGCCGATGAGCGGGCCCGCCGCGGCCCCGACGCCGCCCATCGCGCTGATCGCGCCGAACGCCTTGGCCCGCGCGGTGACGCCGCTGAACAGCAGGGTGGTGAGGATGTAGACGGGCGGGATGAGCAGCGCGGTGCCGACGCCCTCCAGGATCGAGTTGCCGAGGATGAGCACGCCCAGCCCCGGTGACACGGCGCTGAGCAGCGCGCCGATGCCGTAGAGGATGAGGCCGGCGAGGAAGCAGCGCTTGCGGCCGTACCGGTCGGTCAGCTTGCCGCCTGGGATCATCAGGGCGGCCATCACCAGCAGGAAGATCGTGATGGCGATCTGGACGCCCTGGACCGTCGTGTTCAGGTCCTGGCTGATGTCGTTGATCATCACGTTCATGTTCGAACCGGCGAAACTGCAGATGAACTGCGCGAGCGCGAGCGGTACGAGCATCTGCCGCAGGGCCCGCGCGGGCGGCTCGGCGGCGGGGGATCGGGCCGTCGTCATGGGTGCCTCCTCGATCGCCCGTGTGCGTGGGCCGCATCGAGCAGCCTGTCCAGGTTCTCCACGCGCCCGATCGCAGGACGCGGGTGCCCTACAGCGTATTTAGCGTGTCTGTTTCATGCCGTTATATTGTGAATATCCGATGGCAAACCTCGTGGGTTGCTTTGCGGTAAGGGTCTCCAGCCACCGCGACCGCATGGCCGACGATGCCTATCTATATAGTTCGATTCATCCTTTCTGGGTAGTTCGCCCGGAGCCGGCCGGTGCACGTCTGCGCTGGACAGCCGCCCTATGTGTCAGCGGTAGCCCACCATGTTCCCTATGCCCCATTCCATGGCTATGCGGCAGGGTTGTTCGCGTGGCCGCAACCGGACGCCTCCCGGCGATCCGCGCAGCGGCACCCGACACAGGAGGCCGCCCGTGGTGCACCAGCCGCTGACCCGGCGAGGCCGACGTTTGCTCGCCACCGGTGCGCTGGCCGCCACCACCGTGCTGGTCGCTGCTGGTGCTGTCGCAGCCGCGGCTCCCTGGCGCGGCTCCGCACAGGTGCCGGTCGAAGGCCACGCGGCCGGAAGGTGGCCCAGTCCGTCGGCGCACGCCGGGCCGACGGCCACCCCGGCGGCCCCGACACCGACCGGAACCGCCCGACCGGGCACCGACGAGCCGGGCGCGTCAGCGTCCGCCAGCCCGTCGCCGATACCGACGGCGTCGCCGTCGCCGTCGGCCGTTTCGCCACCGGCCGGCGAGACGCTGCCTGATCCGGCTCCAGACGCCGTGCCCTCAGAGACCCCGACCCCCGAAAGCGCGACGGCCGACCCGTCGCCGCCTGTCCCCGCGACGCCCGCGTCCGCGGCGTAACACCACGTCAACCAGCAACCGGCGCGTCGTGTGGGCGCGCGGGTCGACCCACCCTGTCCAGGAGGACGCCATGAAGCAACACCGGATCACCAAGCGGACCGCCGTCGTCGGCACGGCCGTGCTCGGCACCATCGTGGCAGCCACCGCCGCGTGGGCCGTCTTCGGCTCCACCATCGTGGCCGGAGCCGCCGGTGGAGCCGAGATCGTCCAGGAGATCACCGTCGTCGGAGAGCAGCTCAGCTCGCCGCTGCTGCCGGGCGAGTCGTCGAACGTGAAACTGGCCATCCACAACCCGAACTCGAACGTGCGGGCACAGGTCACCGGCATCAGCCCCGGCACGGTCACGGTCAGCGGGGTGGCCCCCACAGACGTGGACACGTGCAAGGCGTACGTCGTCACTAACCAGGGCATGTACCCTGCGCTGCCGACGCTGGCCAAGGACGGCGACTTCGACTACACCATCGGCGACGGCGTGAAGCTTGGCGACGCACCCCTGATCTGCCAGGGCATGAAGTGGACGACGAACTGGAACGTGACGTTTCAGGCAGTTCGCTGACCGGGCGGCGGCGACCGGCGTGCTCCCGGTGACGGGCGGTCCCGACGTCGTATCGCTGCTGCTCACCGGCTTCTTGTGCGTGCTGCTCGGGGTGTGCGGCCGCTGGTGGGCCGGGCGCTGAGCCCTAGGCCCGTGAACCGGGCCCGCGGCTCGCACCGAGGAAGGGCGCCTTCTCATGCCTCGCGGCAGGGTAGGCGTCCTTCCTCGCGCACGGGTTGCCGGCAGGCCGGTTTCGGACTGACGGGTTCTGCGCAGTCCGGGGCGTCCATGGGAAGGCTCGCCGACGCTTCGCGCATGATGTTCGATATCTCGCGGCGCACCGCCGCGACCGTAGCCGCAGCCGTGCTGCTGGCCGCCACCGTGGTGGCCCAGCCGGCCCACGCGGCAGATCCGGTGCACAACAAGTCCACCCTGCGCATCTGTGACCCGACCGGCTGCTACGTGGCCTGGCGGGTCGTCGACTCCGACCACGACGGCGTCAGCGACGCCGACGAGCTGATGGCGGGCACCGACCCGTACGACCCGAACAGCCGCCCGCGCCTGGAAGTGGTCGTCGAGGTGGCCCTGGAGCGCAAGCTCCCGTCGTTCGAGGCAGGGCTCGGCGCGTTCCTCGCCGTGCCCCAGGAGATCATCGAGGCGCGCGAGAAGGTCGGCATGGACGTGCTCGGCGCGTTCGACATGGCCTCGCGCCGGGACACGCTGACCCACTTCGGCCTGACCTTCGGCGAACTCCAGACGGGCGGAGTCGACGTCGATCCGACCCACGGGTTCACCGTCGGGATGGCGGGCAAAGGCGGGATCGGCTCGCTGCCGGGCGCCCGCATCGGCGGGGTGTCGGTCGGGCTGATCTCCGCGGGCGCGGCCGATCCGAAGTACCGCTTCGGCCAGGAACACGGCGGTGTCAAGAGCGTCAAGACCATCGACGGCGGCACCGGCACCCACATCGAGTTCAACGACGGCGCGACCCAGACCACCAGGTCCGACGGCGAGGGCGGGTTCAATCGGACCACCACGAACCCCGACGGCAGCACGGGCCCGTCGACCGTGGGCCAGAGCAGGGAGTCCAGCGACGGCGAGGGGGGCACGGTACGTGGCGACAAGCAGAGCACGACCGACCCCGACGGCACCCTGACCAGCGTCACGTATGTCGACGAGCACCGCTTCGGCAGCGGGGCGGTGAGCACGATGACGACCACGATCAAGTTCGCCTACGACGGCGACGGCAACGTGATCGGCTCGCAGAAGACGACCGTGGTCAGCTACGTCTCCGCCGACGGCGAGTACGGCTCGGCGGACACCACCGTCGAGGAGTGCGACGCCGACGGCAACTGCACCGTCGTCGACTCCGACTACGAGGACAGCGACACCGTCGACGACGAGGAGTATTACAACCCCGACGCCGACACGACCGTCGTCACCTTCGAGGCGGAGAAGAACGTCCTGCGTACCCGGGGAGCGGCCGTGAACACGGTGCCCGGCTGGGCCGCGCCCGGCTTCGAGAAGGAGCCGGCGAACCCGCGCGACCCGGTCCTGGTCGGGCTGATCGACTCCGACCTGTCCAGCGGCTTCCTGCTGGTGTCCCCACCCCGGATCACCAAAGCCCAGCCCGAGTACCGCGACGACCTGCCTCTCCCCGGCTTGCCCGCGTCCAAGGGCTGCCTGACCTGCCGGTGAACGACCCCGGACCGGCCGCGGGAGGCATCCGGCGGCCGGTCCGGCCATCCCTTGCCCGTCGTCCCGGCGTCAGCTGTGGTCCGACCGGAACGCGGCCGGAAGATGCTCCTCGGGAATGTGCACCGAGCCCATGGTGATCGGCCGCCGCACCCGGAAACCGAGCCGCTCATACATGGCGTACGCGCCGGGGTTGCTGTCGCTCACGTGCAGGAAGGCCCGCTCGCCCCGCTCGCGCATACCGGCGATCAGCGCGCGGACCAGCCGCATGGCCAGGCCCTGGCGGCGGTGGGCGGGGTCGGTGCAGACGGCGCTGAGCTCGTTCCAGCCGACCGGCCGTAGGCGCTCCCCGGCCATCGCCACCAGCGCCCCGCCACGGCGGATGCCCAGGTAGGTGCCCAGTTCGAGGGTGCGCGGCGTGAACAAGCGGCCGTTGCGGTGCCGCGCGACGAACGCCACGATCTCGGGCAGGTCGGTGGGGCCGAGCCGCACGGCCTCGTCGTCGTGCCGGGGCTCGACGTCGTCCTCGACGAGTTGCAGACCGGGCCCGACGCCGGTGACCTTCCAATCGTCGTGGGGCGCGACGACGACGCCGGCGATCGGGGCCCGCTCGGGGCCGACCAGCGCGGCGGCGTCGGCCCAGTCCTCGGCGGTCGTCGGATGCGGGATCGCGATGAACCTCGACAGCTCCGGCGGATAACGCAGGACGCGGCCCCGCCGCTGCGCCAGGTGGGCATGCGGCCCGGTCAGCGCGGATCGCACGGGGTCGTCGAGCGGATCGGCCATTCTGGTCCCCAGGTCGCTGCGAGGGCCGGTGCGGACTCCAGTCCGACACTGACGGTCGTGAATGGAGTCTAGATTCGGCGGCCAAGGCCGCGCTCGGCTCCGGCGCGAAACCCGTTGAGTGGCGGCCGACAATGGCCTGATGGGGAATCAGGACCGCAGGGTCGAGCCGGCTCGGATGCCGGACGCGGAGTTGTTCGCGGCAGCGGCGACCGAGGTCGCCGAGGGCGACCCCCTCGACCCGGCTCCACACCTGGTCGCCCTGCACGAGCGGCCGACCCGGGCGGTGTACGCCACCGCGGTGAGCACGCTGGACGACGAGGACCCGGACGCGCGCGAACTCGGCGTGCGGGTCCTGCGCGAACTGGGGCGGCAGGACGACGCGGGACGCAGGCCGTTCAGCGCGGAGGCGATACCGCTGCTGGTCGGGCGGCTCGATCGGGAGCAGGACCCGTACGTGCTCCAGAACGTGATTTCGGCGCTCGGGTACAACGCGGCGCGGGAGGCCCTCGACGAGGTGCTCCGGTTCACCGGGCACCCGAACCGGTGGGTCCGCTTCCACGTCGCGGCGGTGCTTCCGGCGCTGGTGGACCAGGAGCGGATCGAGCCGAGAGCGCTGGAGGCGCTGCGGTCGCTGTGCCGGGACGACGAGGCCGACACCCGGTACTACGCCCTTTATGCGATGGTCGAGGAGATCTCGGGCGCTGATCCCGAACTCGTCGCCCGGTCACTCGCCGACCTGGTGGACGACCCCGACGAGCAGATCCGTGAGCTGGCCCGGGTCCGCCTGGCCGCCGGGGAGGGCGGCCGATCAGCGCCGGACTGAGCCCGCGCGCCAGATCACCGCGCCGAGCACGACCGTCCAGACGGTGAGCGGGTCGAAGCCGAGCCGTTCCGCGCCGCCGACGCCCAGCCCGAGATGCAGTCCGCTGGCGAACAGCACGCAGCCGACGATCCCGACGACGCCCATCGTGAGTGAGAACGCCCGCTCGCGCCGCCGCTCGCGGGGTGTGGCCAGGCCGAGCAGCAGCGGGCTGAGCGCGGCCGGGAACTGCAACCCGGCCCCGACCAGGTGCAGCGGCATGTTCACGTCACCGGGTGCGAGGCCGACCAGCACGGCGCCGACGCCGCTGATCGCGATCAGCGCGAGTCCCGTCCCCGCCAGGCGATGCTGCGGCCACCAGCGCCGGGTCGTCAGCGCGCCGACCGTCGTGCACAGGCCGACCAGCACGAAGGTCACGTTCATCAGCACGTGCCGGGGCGAGCAGAGGAAGACGCCGGGCCGCCACGATTCGTCCGAGGTCGTGCATATCGCGTTGCCGAGATCGCTGATCGTGTTGTCGGCATAGCTGTACGCCGGATCCCAGGCCGCCGCGACGACCGGCTGCACCAGGAAGTAGACGACCGTCAGCATCCAGCAGGCCGCACCCAGCCGTTGTCTCACCCCGTCGAGATTAGACCCATCGGCCGGGATGCGCGGTCCCGGCAAATTGTCGTACCGGGGGCGGCCTGGTCGCGATTACGGTCGAGCGCATGAACCGGCTTTCCGAGATCACTTTCCGGCTGCCCGACACGGCGGCGTCCCGCGCCTTCCTCGACGGACTGCGGCTGCTGCTCGCCGACGTGCCGTACGCCGTGGGGTCCGTGGATCGCCTGACGCTCACCCCGCCGTGGTCCGGCGAGGCCCGCCCGGTGACCACGTTCGCGCTGGCCGACGTGCCCGCGCCCGAGGTCGCCCTGGACACCGGGCAGGTCATCGGCCTGGTGACCGGCCCGGGGACCGACGCGGTGGTCCTGCCGGCCCGGGTCGAGCTGTCCGACCTGGCCCGCCGCCTGGCCGGCCGCGTGCGCCGGGTGGACCACACGGGCGTGAACCTGCCCGTCGGCACCTCCGCCGAGCAGTGGGACGACCTGGTGGGCGCGGTCGCCGCCGCGTCGGCGATGTACCACTACCCCGACGGCGAGCCGTGGCCGTTCGTGCTGCCCGCGACACCACAGGAGCTGGCCGACGACATCCGCGACTTCGTGGTCGGCCGTGAACCCCGGTTCGAGCTGGTCCGCGAGCAGCGGCTCACCCAGACGTCGTGGCAGATCGCCCTGTGGACCGACCTGACCCGCGACGAGCTGGAGGTGCTGTTCCCCGATCCCGAGGGGATGACCTTCCCGGGTCTGGCGGACATCTTCCGGGTCGTCCCGGTCCGCCACCCGTGGCCGGACCTCGGCATCCGGTTCGACCTCTGCTACCGGGGCGAGGGCGGCCCGTCGGACTGGGAGACCGGCGAGTGGCTGGTCACCGAAGGCGGCCGGATCCGCTGACCCCGACGGTTCACGAGTTCAGCGGGCGGCGGGCGACCGCCAGCAGGTGTGTCACCGGCCAGTCCAGCGGCGTGCCGTCGAGGTCGGTGAGCGCGGCGACCGGCGCGATCCGGTTGTCGACGATCCAGTCGTTGCGGCTGGTCCCCGAGGCCGGGTCCAGCTCGAAGCCGACGTCGGTGAGCAGCCGCCGCCAGTCCGCGTACGCCATGCCGCAGAACTGCTCGCGGGTCTCGGCCAGCCAGCTCGCCGAGTAGTCCTTGCGGGTCAGGTAGTCCATGGCGTCGCCCAGCGAGAGCCGGACGGTGTCACCGGCCGGGACGTGCGGCACGCCGAAGGCGAAGTCGACCGTGAACTGGTCGAAACGGGCCCGCGTGGACAGCCCGGCGACATAGGCCGCGACCTGGGCGGACGGCAGGCCGGCCAGGTCGGTGCGCGGCCGGTCGGGGTTCTCGCCGTCGCCAGGCTCTAGGCGCAGCAGCACCTGCCGGTCGCGCTCGTCGGGGCCGCAGACGTCGCTGTTGATCCAGACCCCACCCGGCGCGGTGTGGTCGAAGATGGCCTGGGCGAAGGCGCGCAGCGACTTCTCCTGGTCGCCGTACGACCAGATCTCGTGGGTCAGCGCGAAGGTCAGCGTCGTGTTGATCGAACGCGCGGGGAACACCGCGCCGCCGAGCACGTTGCGGCGGTAGAAGAACACGTTGGGATTGGCGAAGACGCCCTGCGCCTTGCGGTGCACGCATTCGTCGAACAAGTGGCGGGCGATCTCGACCCCGATCAGGTCGCTCTCGCGCAGGGCCGGTTCGCGGTCGGCGAGTTCGAGCACGGCGCCCGCGCCGCAGCCGATGTCGACGACCCGGCCGGGCTGCACGTGCTCGCGGGCCGTGGCCCACTTGCGGGCGGCGCTGTCGGCGAAGGCCTCCACGTAGGCGCGGTAGTCGCGGGTCGCGGTCAGGCCGCCCTCGTCGCCGACGACCGGGTCGTTGACGACGGTGCGCACGGTCTCGGTGAGGCGGTAGCGGTCGAACACGTCGACGGTGGCGGGATGGGCCAGCTCGCGCCAGGTCTCGTCGCCCGCGGCCAGGCGCAGCAGCACGTCCCAGGGGCGTTCGGCGGCCGGGGACTGCCCGGCCTCGACGGGGTCGATGGCGAAGCCGAGCCGCTCGTACAGCGCGGCGACGTCGGGGGTGGAGCAGGCCACGACGGTGTTGTGCGGGGTCAGCTCGATACCGGTGGCCGCGGTGATGTTCTTGATCGTGACCTCGGCGAACCGCGGCGTCGGCGGCATGTCGAAGACCGGCACCACCACCGAGCGCAGGCCGGTGGTCGCGCTGAAGCGTTCGACGGCCGCCTCCCGCCGGTGGTACGGAACCGGGTTGCGGCGCGTGTTGTCGTGGTTCGCCGAGGTCACCGCCCAGACGATCGTCGCGCCGTGCCGGGCGGCCAGCTCGACGAGCCGGTCGGCCTGAAACCGGGTCAGCAGGTGGTGGCGTCCGGGGAACAGCACGAATTCCATCGGAACTTGATACCGCATGCGCGGGCGGAGCTGTTCATCGCAGGTCGGCGGCGGGGTGCCGGACTATGCTGGCGGAGGCATTTGCCCGTTTCGGTGACGCCGGGAAAGTTCTCGGCCGTGCACCGATGAGTTTCCCGGGCGGCGGCGGTCTACCTGGACATGACCCGAGAAGGAGTGGCACCGATGACTGACGCGAAGACCCACACCCTGGACGTTCCCGGCGCGGTCCTGCACTACGACGTACGCGAGAACGCCGACACCACCGAGCCGGCCCTGCTGCTGATCGGCTCGCCCATGGACGCGCGCGGGTTCACCACGCTCGCCGGGTACTTCCCCGACCGCACCGTGGTCACCTACGACCCGCGCGGCGCGGAGCGCAGCGTCCGCACCGCGGACGCCGGGGAGTCGACCCCCGACGTGCACGCCGACGACCTGCACCGGCTGATCGCCGAGCTCGGCGGGGGACCGGTCGACATCTTCGCCAGCAGCGGCGGGGCGGTCAACACGCTGGCCCTGGTCGCCCGGCATCCGGCCGACGTGCGCATCCTGGTCGCCCACGAGCCGCCGGCCGGGACCCTGCTGCCCGACCGAGAGCAGGCGCTCGCCGCGATCCGTTTCATCCGCGACACGTACCAGGCGAAAGGCTCCGGCGCCGGCATGGCGGCTTTCATCGCCGCGGTCGGTCACCAGGGCGAGTTCCCGGCCGACTACGCGGTCGCGCCCGACCCGGCGCAGTTCGGCATGTCGGCCGAGGACGACGGCTCCCGCGACGACGTGCTGCTGGGCCAGAACCTGATCAGCTGCACGCACTACGAGCCCGACCTCGACGCGCTGCGTGCGGCGTCGACCAGGATCGTGCCGGCCGTCGGCGAGGAGTCGGCGGGCACGATGGCCTACCGCGGCGGGGTCGCGCTGGCCGAGCGGCTGGGCACCACCGCGGTGGTGTTCCCCAGCAACCACGGCGGCTTCATGGGCGGCGAGTTCGGCATGCCGGGTAAGCCGGCGGAGTTCGCCGCCAAACTGCGCGAGGTCCTCGCCGAGGACGCCTGACGCCCGCGGGCGGGGCGGCCGGGCGCGCCTTCTCGCCCGTCAGAACGGGCCGGTGCGGAGCGGTCAATCCGCACCGGCCGTCTGCTGCGAACCCGGCCGACCGGGTTACGGGGTGGTCAGGTCGAACCGGGACACGGTGACCGAGCCGCCCAGCGCCTGGGTGGCGTAGTTGAAGATGCCGAAGCGGTAGCCCATGAAGAACTGCCAGGCGTTGTTGAGGGTGAACGCGGAGCCCAGCGCGGTGAAGTTGGTTCCGTCGGTGCTGTAGGAGAAGCGTGCCTGGCGTCCGCTGCCAGGTCGGATGTCGGCGTTGACGCGCAGCCAGATCCGCCCGCCCGAGACCGAGGCGGAGGCGTTCTCGCTGCCGGTGCCGGTGGTGTTCCAGCTGCTGTCCATGGTGAGCCCGTTGGTCATGACGACTCTGGTCGTGCCGTTGTCGCGTTTGACGCCGATCCACGCCGACTGGTCGCGCAGCATCGCCAGGCCCGCCCGGTCGCCGTCGCGCATCGCCGAGTAGTCGAGGGCGATCGTGGCGGTCGAGGTCGGTCCCTGGATGCGGTGGGTCAGCGTGTTGCGGGCGTTGTACAGGTCGTTGGTGACGGTGGCGGTCTGCAGGCGCAGGCCGCTGCCGACCGACCAGCGGCTGTTGTCGGGGTTGTGGTTCCACTCGTATTGCGGGCCCAGCGTGCTCGCGGTGAAGCTGTCGCTGCCGATCATCGGTTTGACCTGGCGGGGCGGCGCGGGCAGGTTCGGCTTGGGGTAGCTGCTGCCCCAGGCGCCGTTGACGAGCTGGAGCTGCGGCCAGCCGTCCGAGGTCCAGGTGACCGGGGCGAGCACCGGGATGCGCCCGCCGGGGTAGGAGTCGACGAAGGCCAGGTAGTACCAGGCGCCGTTCTGGGTCTGGACGAGGCCGCCCTGGTGGGGCACGCCGCCGCCGGAGACCGGGCCGGGCAGGTTGAGCAGCAGCTGCTGCATCGTGTACGGGCCCCACGGGCTCGACGACTTGAGGATGTACTGCCCGTTGGCGGGTCGGGTGAGGAAGATGTAGTAGCTGCCGTTGCGCTTGTAGAAGCGGGCCCCTTCCAGGGTGCCGACGCTGGACGGGGTGGTGAACACCTGCTGGGTGCGCACCTGGCTGAGCCCGTCGGACGACAGCTGCGCGACGCTGATGTTGGAGTTGCCGTAGGCGACGTACATGGTGTCGTCGTCGTCGACGAGCAGGCCCGCGTCGTAGTAGCAGTTGTTGATGGTGGACCGCTTCGACCAGGTGCCGTCCACGGCCGAGGCCGTGTACACGTAGGTCTTGTTGAACTCCATGCAGCCCATCCAGTAGAAGGTGCTGTTGGAGGGCCGGTAGTTGAGGGTGGACGCCCAGATGCCCTTGACGTAGGCGCGGCCGTTGCCGTTGAGGTTGTACGCGTTGGAATGATCCAGCACCGGCACCGAGTGCCCGGCGAACTCCCAGTTGACCAGGTCGTAGGAGCGCAGGATCGGCGCGCCCGGGGAGTAGTGCATGGTCGAGGCGGAGTAATAGTACGTGTCGCCGACGCGGATGATGTCGATGTCGGCGAAGTCCTGCCACAGCACGGGGTTGGCGTAGGTCCCGCCCGACGGCGGCGGCGAGGAGGACGCGCTCGGCGACGGGGTGCTGCCCCCGACGCGGACGAGCTGCCATTGCTGGTTGTTGCCGCCCCAGTCGTCGTACTGCACGATGTTGGCCCCGTCGGCGGTCGACGCGCCCTGCACTTCCAGGGCCTTGCTGCTGTTGCGGTTGATGAACCGGACGTAGCCGTCGGCCGAGTCGGCCAGCCGCCACTGCTGGTTGGTGCCGTTGCCGTCGGCCCACTGGACGATCGACGCGCCGTTGGCGGTCGAGAAGTTGTAGACGTCGAGGACCTTGCCGGAGTGGCGGGATTTGATGCGGTAGTAGCCGCTGCCGGAGTCGACGAACTGCCATTGCTGGTTGTTGGCGGTGCCGCGGGTCCACTGGGTGATGCGGCCGCCGTCGGCGGTGGAGAAGTTGTACACGTCGAGGGCTTTGCCGCTGTTGCGGTTGACCAGGATGTACCAGGCGCTGGTGTCCACGGTCGCGGCCTGGGCCGCGCTGGTGGTGACGACGGCCAGGCCCGTGCCGGCCAGCGCGGTGACCACGACGGTGATCAGCGCGGCGCGCCAGCCTCGCCGGGGAGGCCGGACATGGGTGATGGTGCCGATGCCGCTCACGGCATCCTCCTTGTCTCATGGCGGGCCCCGCCGCGCCGAGGTTCGCGGCGGGGATTCGTGGAGCAGGCCGCCGGTGCGGGGCTGCGGCTACCCACGCACCGGCGGCTGATCATGGTGGGCTATCCGACGCGGACGAGCTGCCACTGCTGGTTGTTGCCACCCCAGTCGTCGTACTGCACGATGTTGCCGCCGTCGGCGGTGGACGCGCCCTGGACTTCGAGGGCCTTGCTGCTGTTGCGGTTGATCAGCCGGAGGTAGCCGCCCGACCAGACCGCGCGCCACTGCTGGTTGGTGCCGTTGCCGTCGGCCCACTGCACCACGGACGCGCCGTTGGCGGTGGAGAAGTTGTAGACGTCGAGGACCTTGCCGGAGTGGCGGGACTTGATGCGGTAGTAGCCGCCGCCGGAGTCGACGAACTGCCACTGCTGGTTGTTGCCGTTGCCGCGCGTCCACTGGGTGATGCGGCCGCCGTCGGCGGTGGAGAAGTTGTACACGTCGACGGCTTTGCCGCTGTTGCGGTTGACCAGGACGTACCACGCGCTGGTGTCGATGGAGCCGCTCGGCGTGGACGGTGCCGGGCTCGACGGCGTGCCGTTGTTGAGGGCGTTGAGCGTCGAGGTGTAGGCGGCCTTCTTGTTGCCGGAGGAGTCGAACAGCAGCGGGTTCTGGCCGGTGCGCCAGGAGTCGCTGTCGCGGATGCCCCACACGGTGATGCCGTTGCAGCGGGCCACGGCCAGGCAGGCGCTGGTCACCGTGGCGTACACCGCGGCCTGGTTCGACCCGGAGATGTCCAGTTCGGTGATCTGGACGTCGACGCCCAGGTTCGCGAAACGCTGCAGGTTCGCCTGGTAGTCCGAGGGGACCGAGTTGCTCAGATGGGACTGGAAGCCGACGCAGTCGATCGGCACGCCGCGGGACTTGAAGTCCTGCACCATGTTGTAGATGCCGGTCGACTTCGCGTTGATCCCGTCGGTGTTGTAGTCGTTGTAGCAGAGCTTGGCGTTCGGGTCGGCCGCCCGTGCGGCGCGGAACGCGGCCTCGATCCAGTCGTTGCCGGTGCGCTGCAGGTTCGAGTCACGCCGCCCGCCGCCGCTGCCGTCGGCGAACGCCTCGTTGACCACGTCCCACGAGTGGATCTTGCCGCGGTACTTGGTCGCCACCTGTGTGACGTGGTTGATCGCCGCCGAGCGCAGGGCGCTGCCCGACATGTTCTGCGCCCAGCCGGGCTGCTGGGCGTGCCAGAGCAGGGCATGGCCGCGGATGCGCATCCCGTTGGCCTGGGCGTGGTTGACGATTCGGTCGGCGTTGCCGTAGCTGAAGCTGCCCTGCGACGGCTCGGTGGCGTCCCACTTCATCTCATTCTCGGGGGTGACCGAGTTGAACTCGCGGTTCAGGATGCCGACGTAGGTCGAGTCGCTGAGCTTGTACGCCGCGATCGCGGCGCCGAAGTAGCGGCCCCGCTCGGCGGCGGAGGCGCCGAGGGTGGTGCCCGCGCTGGCGGAGTTCGCCATGGCGATGGTGGTCAGGGCGGTCGCGGCCACGAGCAGCGTCGCCGTCAGAGCCGCACGGAACGTGCGGACGTTCGTTCGTTTCATGTCTGTCTCCTGGGAGCGGTGGACAGGTCCGTGGAGCCGCCCGGGCGGTTGCCCGGGAGGTGCGATAGGTCGTTGTGCCGGCCGTGCGGGCATGGGCGTGCCCGCACGGCCGGTGTGGTGCCGGTGGCGTCAGCGCTGCAGGGTGAGCAGGCCCGGTCGGTAAGGCAGCAGCCCGTAGTCGCCGCCGGAGTTCGGCGAGCGGCCCTGGTAGAGCAGCTGCAGGTTGCAGGGGTCGATGGTCATGGTCTGGTCGGCGTT
>NZ_JBEZEB010000009.1:0-168805 GCF_040648615.1 Catellatospora sp. NPDC049111
GTTCGCGCGCCCTTGGCCTGCGGGAACGTTGCGGAAATTGCGGAGATCAGCGGCACCCGCGGCGGTGGTTCGCCGCGCGCTGCTGCTGTCCGGGGACCTGAAGACGGTGGCCGCGACCGCGCTGACCGAGGGCGAGGCGGGGCTGTCCGCCCTGCGGCTGTCGGTCGGCACCGCGCTCGCCCCGATGCTGGCGCAGTCCGCGCCCGACCCGGAGCAGGCCCTGGTGGCGACCGGCGTCCCGGCGGCCGTGGACGCGAAACTGGACGGCATCCGCATCCAGGCGCACCGCGACGGCGACGAGGTCGCCGTGTTCAGCCGCAGCCTGGACGACATCACCGCACGGGTACCCGAGATCGTGGCCGCGGTGCGCGCGCTGCCGGTGCGCGCGGTCGTGCTGGACGGCGAGGCGATCGCGGTCGACGAGCGCGGGCGGCCGCGCCCGTTCCAGGAGACGTCGGGCCGGGCGGCGCAACGCGCGTCAGGCGCGCTGACCTCGTACTTCTTCGACCTGCTGCACCTGGACGGCACGGACTGGATCGACGAGCCGGGCACGGCGCGCTGGGCCGCGCTCGACGCGATGCTGCCCGCCGCGATGCGGGTCGAGCGCGCCCTCGCCGAGACTCCCGAGCAGGCGCAGCAGGCGTTCGCGTCGGCGCTGGCGGCCGGGCACGAAGGGGTGGTGGTGAAGGCGGCGCAGGCGGCGTACGAGGTGGGGCGGCGCGGCGCGGGCTGGGTGAAGGTGAAGCCGCGGCACACGCTCGACCTGGTGATCCTCGCCGCCGAGTGGGGCAACGGGCGGCGGCGCGGCTGGCTGTCCAACCTGCACCTCGGGGCCCGGGATCCGCAGGGCGGCTTCGTCATGCTGGGCAAGACGTTCAAGGGCCTGACCGACGCGATGCTGGCCTGGCAGACCGAGCGGCTGCTGGAGCTGGCGGTCGAGCGCAACGACTTCCAGGTCACGGTGCGCCCGGAGCTGGTCGTGGAGATCGCGTTCGACGGGGTGCAGCGCAGCACGCGCTACCCGGGCGGGGTGACCCTGCGCTTCGCGCGGGTGCTGGGCTATCGCGAGGACAAGAGCGCGGCCGAGGCCGACACCCTGCATGCGGTACGCGCGCTCGGCGCGTCCGAAGCCGACGCCTGACACGGCACGAGGGCCGTGCCGGAGGCCCCCGGCACCGCCCTCGTTGATCTACGGACGCCCCGCGCTCACTCCTCGGGAACGATCACCCACATGGCGATGTAGACGATGAACTGGGGCCCCGGCAGCAGGCACGACAGCAGGAACAGCAGTCGGACCAGCCAGGCCGGCAGGTTGAAGCGTTGCGCCAGACCGGCGCATACACCCGCGATCCAGCGTCCGTGGCGCGGCCGGTACAGCCGCCGAGCCGTTGAGGCCATCTTGGTCAACTCCCCGAAGAGCGGTGCGGCGTGTTCGCCGCGGCTGTCTTCGACGGTAGAGGGCGGGGTCACCCCCGCCCTCGGTCCGCAGATGGATTCACGCTGGTCGTGGCCCGTACGGGCGTCCCCTATGGCGCGGCTGTGCTAGGACTCACTTACTTCATCTGGCCGGCGGTCAGGCCCGACTGCACCTGGCGCTGGAAGACCGCGTACACCACCAGCACCGGCAGCATCGCCAGGGTGAGGCCGGCGAACAGCCGCGAGTAGTCGCCGCGGTAGCCCTCGCTGATCGCGAGGTTGGCCAGCCCCTGGGCGAGCACCTGCTTCTCGTCCGAGGTGATCAGGACGACCGGCAGCAGGTACTGGTTCCAGTGGCCGAGGAAGTTGAAGATGCCGACGCTGATCAGGCCGGGTTTGGCCATCGGCAGCATGACCCGGAAGAAGGTCCGGAACGGCCCGCACCCGTCGATGTAGGCGGCCTCGGCGACCGCGTCGGGCAGGGTGCGGAAGAACGCGGTGAGGAAGAAGACCGTGAACGGCAGCGAGTACGCCGTGTAGATCAGCATCAGGCCGGGCAGGGTGTCCCGCAGCCCGACCCCGCCGACGATCTTGAACAGCGGCACGAAGGCCAGCACGACGGGGAACATCATGCCGCCGACGAAGACGAAGTACACCAGCCGGCTGCCCAGGAACTTGTAACGGGCCAGGGCGTAAGCGGCGGTCGCACCGAGCAGCATGGTCAGCGTCAGCGAACCGACCAGCACGATGCCGGTGTTGACGAAGTACTGCCCGATGTGGCCGTGCGTCCAGGCGCGGGCGAAGTTGTCGAAGCGCAGCGCGCTGGGCAGCCCCCACGGGTCGCCGAGGATCTCGGCGTCGTCCTTGAACGAGCTGAGCACCACCCACAGCAGCGGCAGCGCCGTCAGCAGGCCCCACAGCACCAGGAAGGCGTGCGAGAACACGTTGAGCGTGCCGTCGACGGCCTTCCGACCCCGTCCGGGCTCCCCGGCGGCGGGCTTGGCCGGGCGGTCCGCCTGGCCGTCCTTCAGGCCGCGCTCGACGACGACGGCATCCAAGGTCTGCTCGCTCATGAAAGCTCGATCCTCTCGCGGCGGGTCAGGCGCAGGGACAGCACGGTGACGCTGAGGGTCACGAAGAACATCACGACGCCGATGGCCGACGCGTAGCCCCACTTGTAGTCGCCGAACGCCTCGGTGTAGAGCCGCAGGCCGACCACGTCGGTGGAGAAGTTCGGGCCGCCGCGGGTCATCACGTGGATCAGCGCGAAGCCGTCCAGCGCCAGGATGGCCAGGTACACCCAGGCGACCTGGATGGTGTCCCAGAGCAGCGGAATGGTGATCCGCACCAGGGTGTTGAGCCGGCTCGACCCGTCCAGGGCGGCGGCCTCGTAGATGTCGCGCGGCACCGACTGCATGGCCGCGCCGAACAGCACCACGTAGAAGCCGACGTTGGCCCAGACCATCACCGCGAGCACGGCCCAGAAGGCGTACGCGGGGTCGCCGAGCCAGACCTTGGCCAGCCCGTCCAGGCCGACGGCGCGCAGCGCGGAGTTGACCAGGCCGCTGCGCGGGTTGTAGACCTCGGCCCAGAGCACGCCGACGATCGACACCGACAGCATCTGCGGCGCGAAGTAGATGACCTTGTAGAGCGCCGAGCCGCGCACGCCGGTGACCGTGCTGCGCCCGCCCCGGCCGCCCACGTTGAGCATGGTCGCCAGGAACAGGCCGAGCGCGATGGTCAGCAGCGGCAGCAGCACCAGCAGCCACAGGTTGTTGAGCAGGGCGTTCCAGACGTACTCGTCGCCCAGCAAACGCTTGAAGTTGTCGAACCCGACGAACTCGTACGCCGGCGACAGCCCCTGCCAGTTCGTCATCGCGATCAGGAACGACTGGGCGTACGGGGACACCACGAAGTAGCCGTACAGCGCCAACGGCGGCAAAAGGAACGCTGCCAGCAGCGGATACTTCCCGTGTCTCACGTCGTGCCCTCCTCGTCGAGTGCGGACCGGCGCCCGCCACATCAGGCGTGGCGGGCGCCGGGGTCAGCGCGTCAGGCGCTGCGCTTGTACTTCTTGAAGGTGGTGTCGGCCGCGATCAGGTCCGCGCCCTTCTGGCAGGCCGCGAGGAACTCCGCGGGCGTGGTGCGCCCGGAGAAGAACTCGCCGCACGCCGCGTCCACCAGCTCGCGCTCCAGCTTGCGGTAGTACACGTTGTAGACCCAGTTGAAGCCGTTGCTTCCCGAGTCGGCCAGCGCCTTGACCGCGGTGGTCAGGCCGTACGGCAGGGTGGCCCCCTCGGCCGCGCCGGCCACCACGGACAGGCTGGACACCTTGCCCGTGAAGTCCTTCGCGCCCTTCATCGACAGCATGTGCCGCATGAGCTCCATGCCGCCGCGCTCGTTCTTCGCCTTGGCGGGCACCACGAACGGCTCGCCGGCGGTGCCGCGGATCGCGGCGAACGGCAGCTTGTCACCCGAGCCGAGGCTCGGGGTCGGGGCGACGGCCATGTTGAAGCCCTCGGGGGTGACCGCCTTCTGCTCGCTCTCCAGCCAGGAACCGCAGGAGATGAACGCGGCGTTGCCCTTGCACCACTCGGTCTGGGACTGCTTGTGGTCCAGGCCCGGGGAGCCTTCGAGGATGTACTTGTCCTTGACGATCTGGTGCCACGCCTCGGCGGCGGCCTTCATCGCGTCGGAGGTCCACGCGCCCGGCTCCAGGTTGTCGATCGCCATGGCGACCTGCGGCCCGCCGAACTTGATCGCCGTGGAGATCACCGGCCAGGACATGTAGCGCGGGTGCTTGCCCTGGTAGGTCCACGGCGCGATGCCGGCGGCCTTGATCTTCTTGCACAGGGCGATGTGCTCGTCCCAGGTCTTGGCGTACTCCCAGCCCTTCTCGGTGAAGAGCTTGCTGGAGTACCAGATGCCGTAGACGGTGTACGCGTAGTTCAGGACGTACGTCTTGCCGTCGAAGCTGCCGCTCTCGACCGTGCCGGGCAGCAGGGTCTCGCGCACCTTCTTGCCGGGCACGTCCAGGCTCGGCGCGTCCAGCAGCGGGGTGAGGTCGGCGAGCGCGCCCTGGGCGACCAGGCCGCCGAGGTCGATCTGGCCCGCGCCGGAGTTGTTCACGAAGTCCGGCGGGGTGCCGTCGACGAAGCGCGGCTGCAGCTCCTTGTTGATCTCCACCACGGCCGAGTGCTTGACCTCGGCCTTGGGGTAGGTCTCCTTGTACATCGCCTCGTGCGCCTTGGCGTAGTCCTCGCCGAAGCCGCCGTTGAAGATGACGACGTCGAGCGGGGCGTCTTCCTTCACGCCCAGCGGGTTCTTGTCGCTCTTGGTGCCCTCGTATTTGCCGGACGTGTCGCCGGAGGTGTCGTCGCCGAGCGCGCAGCTGCTGAGCAGCCCCGCGGCCGGACCGGCGAGGACGCCCGCCGCGGCAGCACGCCGCAGCACCGTACGCCGGGTCAGGTCGGACTGTGCCATTCCCACTCCTTGCCAGAGACGGTCTGGTATTTCCCTACAAGTTTCGGCCGTGTTCTGAAGGATTCTTACGGCCGCCGTCGTCACTAGGCAAGGTCTCGCCGCAGAAACGTTACGCAGACTTTCTACAGAACCCCCATAATTCGCCCCCAGGCGTTCATGACCAGGTGACCGCCTGTTCACGAACCCGCAGGATCATCGGATGATCCCCTATCCGCGGCGGTGAAAGTTTTCACCAACTCCCCCGCGCGGACATGACAGAAGCTCCGATCAAGCGCCTGAGCAGCAAGATCAGAGCAGTGCGCGGCGATCCTCTCACAAAGACGAAACCCCGTCCATGCAGCTCAAGCCGCATGGACGGGGTTTCGGTCGCAGGTCAGTGCTGGGTCGGGAAGCCGAGGTTGATCCCGCCGTGGCGCGGGTCCAGCCAGCGGCTGGTGACCACCTTGCCCCGGGTGAAGAAGTGCACGCCCTCCGCGCCGTGCGCGTGGGTGTCGCCGAACAGCGAGGCCTTCCAGCCACCGAAGGAGTAGTACGCCATCGGCACCGGGATCGGCACGTTCACGCCGATCATGCCGACCTCCACCTCGTGCTGGAAGCGCCGGGCGGCCCCGCCGTCGTTGGTGAAGATCGCCGTGCCGTTGCCGTACGGGTTGCCGTTGACCAGCGCCAGCGCCTCGTCGTACGAGCCGACCCGGACCACGCTGAGCACCGGCCCGAAGATCTCGTCCGTGTAGATCGACATCTGCGGCGTGACCTGGTCGAACAGCGTCGGCCCGAGGAAGAACCCGGACCCGTCCGCGTCCGGCCGCACGGTGCGGCCGTCGACGACCAGCCTCGCGCCGGCCCGCTCGCCCGCGTCGACGTACGAGGCGACCTTGTCCCGGTGCACCTTCGTCACCAGCGGTCCCATGTCGCAGCCCCGGCGGCCGTCGCCGGTGCGGATGCCCGCCACCCGCTCGGAGATCTTGCCGACCAGCTCGTCGCCGACCGGGTCGACCGCGACCACCACGGAGATCGCCATGCAGCGCTCGCCCGCCGAGCCGAAGCCCGCGTTGACCGCCGCGTCGGCGGCCAGGTCGAGGTCGGCGTCGGGCAGCACCACCATGTGGTTCTTCGCCCCGCCCAGCGCCTGCACCCGCTTGCCGTGCGCGGTGCCCGTCTCGTACACGTAGCGCGCGATCGGTGTCGAGCCGACGAACGACACCGCCTTCACCTGCGGGTGGGTCAGCAGCGCGTCCACGGCCTCCTTGTCGCCGTGCACCACGTTGAAGACCCCGTCGGGCAGGCCCGCCTCGGCGAACCACGACGCCAGCAGCACCGACGCGCTCGGGTCCTTCTCGCTCGGCTTGAGCACCACCGCGTTGCCGCAGGCGATCGCGATCGGCGCGAACCACAGCGGCACCATCGCCGGGAAGTTGAACGGCGTGATCACCGCGACCACGCCCAGCGGCTGCCGGATCGAGTACGAGTCCACCTCCGTCGACACGTTCTCGCTGAACGAGCCGCGCTGCGCCGACGGGATGCCGCAGGCGAACTCGACAACCTCCAGGCCGCGCTGCACCTCCCCCGCCGCGTCGGAGAGCACCTTGCCGTGCTCGGCCGTGATCGCCGCCGCCAGCTCGTCCCGCCGCTCGTGAATGAGCTGCCGGAACGCGAACAGCACCGCGGTCCGCTTGGCCAGCGACGCGTCCCGCCAGGCCCGAGCCGCCCGGTCGGCCACGCCGACCACCGCGCCGACCTCGGCCGCCGACGCGAAGTCGACCATCGCGGCCACCGCGCCGGTCGCCGGGTCGTACACCTCGCCCTGCCGGGTCGCGCCGTGCTCCCACGGCTTGCCGTCGACGAAATGGGTTATGTATCCAGTCATGCTGTCACCGCCTGCTGATGTGCGGCCGCCAGTGCGGCGGCCAGGATGTCCAGGCCCTCCTTGGCCTCGGCCTCGGTGAGGGTCAGCGGCGGGCCCATCCGGATCACGTTGCCGTAGAGGCCGCCCTTGCCGACCAGCAGCCCGTTGGCCTTGGTCTCCTCCAGCACGCGCAGCGCCAGCTCCGGGGCCGGATCCAGGGTGCCGGGCCGGACCAGCTCGAACGCCAGCATCAGGCCCTTGCCGCGCACCTCCGCCACGATCGGGGAGTTCAGGCCGCGTACGCCCGCGTGCAGCACCTCGCCCACCCGGGCCGCGTTGGACTGCAGGTCGTGGGAGAGCACGTAGTCGAGCACCGCCTGGCCCGCCGAGGCGCTGATCGGGTTGCCGCCGAACGTGTTGAACGAGACCGCGTTCAGGCAGTCCATGATCTCGCCGCGGGCCACCACACCGCCCAGGGTGAAGCCGTTGCCGATGCCCTTGGCGAAGGTCAGCATGTCCGGCACCGCGTCGTGGGCCTGGTAGCCCCAGAAGTGCTCGCCGGTGCGGCCCCAGCCGGTCTGCACCTCGTCGGAGACCCACAGGATGCCGTGCTCGTCGAGCACCTCCTTGACCGCCTTGAAGTAGCCGTCGGGCGGCGCGACGAAGCCGCCCACGCCCTGGATCGGCTCGGCGATCAGGCACGCCACGTCGCCCGCGGTCGTGGTGGCCAGCACCTCGCGCAGGTCGGCCACGGAGCGCGCGATGTACTCGGCGTCGGACAGTCCCGCGAACACGCCCCGCAGCCGGTCGCCGGAGTGCAGGTAGCTGACGTTCACCGGGGACAGCGAGGTCGCCGACCAACTGCGCTGGCCGGTGACGGCGAGCGCGGCGAAGCTGCGGCCGTGGTAGCTGTTGCGCACCGCGAGGATCTGGTTGCTGCGCCGGAACTGGGTGGCCAGCAGCAGGGCCGTGTCGTTGGCCTCGGTGCCGGAGTTGGCCAGGAACACCTTCGGGTTCGCGATGCCGGACACCTTGGCGATCTTCTCGGCCAGCTCGACCTGCTTGCGGATCAGATACAGCGTCGAGGAGTGCGCGATGCCCTTGTCGAGCTGCCGGCGCACCGCGTCGGAGACCTCCGGGATGTCGTACCCGATCATCGTGGTGAGCACGCCGCCGAAGAAATCAAGGTACGTGCGCCCCGCCGCGTCGGTGACCCGGCAGCCGGAGCCGGAGACCAGCTCGATCGGGTCGGCGTACAGCGGGTTGATCCAGTTGGGCATGACGGCACGGTGGCGGTTGAGCAGTTCGTCGGTGCTCATGGGCTAACACGTCCTTCGGCGGGCGGTATACGGCTGTGGCTCGGATCACCCTGGACGCTCCCAGCTCCGGGAGCCCCGGGCAAGCTACATCGTGCCAGCCGCCACCGTGTCCACCTGACAGATCGTCAAGCCGACAGGGTACGCGCCGCGCTTCTCGCCGAAGAATCGAAGGCTGCACCTCGGTTTTTCTGTGGGTCAGCCCCGCAACACGTCCCTCGCCAGCAGCGCCACGTGCAGCGACAGGCACACCTGCACCGAGTCCAGGTCCACTCCCAGAATGCGCTCGATCCGGGCCAGCCGCTCGTAGAAGGCGGGCCGGGACAGGTGCGCCGCTCCCGCGGCGATCGACTTGTTGCGCCCGTGCTCCAGGAACACCCGCAGCGTGGGCAGCAGCGCGTCCTTGCGATGCTCGGCGTCGTACGCCAGCAGCGCCCCGAGCTGGCGCTCCACGAACGTCTGCAGCCGCGGCTCGTCCCGCAGCAGGTGCAGCAGCCCTGGCAGGCCCACGTTGGGCAGCCGGTGCACGTCCGGCCCGGCCGGGTCGTGCCGGGCGGCCTCGGCGACCTGCCGCGCCTCCACCAGCGAGCGCCGGGCCTCGCGCAGGCTGTCCACGCCCGAACCGGCCGCGATCAGCAAGGTGCCGGCCCGACCCCGGCGCAGCGCGGCGGCGAAGGACTCCAGCGCGGGCTCCTCCTCCCCGCGGACCGCCAGCAGCGCGCCCACCGCCCGGTCGTCGACGGCGCTGGTCAACCCGGTCTGCTTGGCCTCGCGCAGTGCCTGCGAGACGGCGTCGGCCAGGTCGCGCAGCGCGGCCTGGCCCGCCTCGGTGCCCGCCGCCAGCGACTCGTCCCGGTGCCGCACCACCACCCCGACCAGGCGGCGGCGCTCCAGCTGGATGCCCAGCGCCGCGGCCCGCAGCGCCACCTCCGACACCGGCAGGCTGTGGTCCAGCAGCGCCGACAGCAGGGTGCCGTGCAGCTGCCGCTCCAGCCCTTCGGCGTCCCGCCGGATGAGCCGGCCCAGTGCCAGCGTCGATGCGGCCCGCTCCAGCAGGATGATCAGCCGCGTCGGGGGTGTGGACGACGGGGTGGCCAAGCCCGCGTCGGGCTCCTCCCACGAGACGGATAGACCCGGCGGCCCGCCCGGCCCTGAGCGGTCCGCGGGCGCCTGCGACCCGGCCGGGCGGCCGGCCTCTCCGCGTTCTGCCGAGCCCACCCCGGCCGGGTGTTCCGGCCACGTGGTCTGGGCTGCGCCTGACCCGGCGTCCACCCGGACCGGGCCGACCGAGGCCGCCAGGCCCCGCGCGGTGCCCGAGGCGGGCCAGCGCAGCAGCAGGCGGCCCCAGTCCTGGCCGCGCGCCCCGACCGGGGTCACCAGCCAGCCCGTGTCCGGGTCGTATCCGGTGCGCCCGCTGCCCGACGGCTGCGCCTTGATCCGCCGGGAATGCTGCTCCCAGCCGTCCAGGAGCATCTCCGCGCGATCTCCGGCCGCGTCGTAGGCCAGCACCTGCCTGGCCAGGTTCTCCAGCACCACGGGGCAGCCGGCGAGCTGCGCCGCCTGGTGCACCACCTCGGCCGGCTCCGCGCCGTCCACGCTCAGCTCGGTGAACCGCTGGTGGATCTGCTCGGTGGCGCGCAGCTCGGCCAGCTGCGCGTCCACGATCAGCGCGTGCACCGCCTCGGTGATCTGCACGAACGGGGTCGGCCTGCGCAGCTCGACGAGCGGCAGGCCGGCCTTCTGCGCGGCGGCCGCCATCACCCGCGGCACGCTCGCCGTGTACCGCCGCCCCAGCTCCACGATCAGCCCGGACACGCCGACCTCGGCCAGGTCGTTGACGAACGCGCGTACGCCCGCGTCGTCGGCGGGCAGGCCGATGCCGGTGGTCAGCACCAGCTCGCCGCCACGCAGCAGGGTCGCGATGTCGGGCACCTCCGCCGAGTGCACCCAGCGCACCGGCCGGTCGAGCCCCGACTCACCCGCGACCAGCCGCGGCGCGCCGATCCGCACGGGGTCGAGCGCGATCACCTCACGCACCGTCGGGAACACCGCGGTCACCGCGGTCCCGCCGCGGCGTCACGCCCGGCACGTCTGCAACAGCTGGCCATACCCCGACCTCGACAGCCCTATGGTGCGTTCAGCCTAACCACGCCGCCGCGCCGCGCCGACCAGCCGGTCACGACGCGGCGGTCTCCGCCCGCTCGTATCGGTCGGCCAGATGGCGCAGCAGCACCAGCGGGAACACCCCGAACACGTTCACCAGGGCGCTGTACCACAGCCCCAGGCCGCCCTGATACGCCGACATGCCCGATGAGATGACGGTCGCCGACCACCACACGTCGGCGACCGCGATGGCCGCCGACAGCCGGCGCGGCGCCCGAGCACGCCACGCCGGCTCGTCCGCCGGGTCCCTACGGCGCCGATCCCACCAGGCCAACGCCGTCCCGAACGCCGCGAAGAAGATCCAGATGAAGAGGAACATCGGCCAGCTGAAGGGACCCGGCTCCGAGCCGAAGAGAGCGATCAACGCCACAAGCGACAGCTGAATCGCCCCGACCAGGCCGAGCACCTCTACGGGCACCGCCCACCAGCCGATACGCCGCCCGAGCCCGGTCAGCACGGCGTCGCCACGCCTCGCAGAGTCATGGCGCGCAGTGTAGGCACCGGCCGCCATCCCGCGCAGACCGACCGTTTCGCCGGTCAAGATCTGTTTTTGTGGACGCCTGACGCCCCTATGGGGGCACCCAGCGTCCACAAAAACAGATCTTGCGCGGAACGAGACGCAGTCCGGTCAGGCGGGGTCGTCGCGGGTCAGCTCCCAGCAGGCGACCGCCGTCGCGGCGGCGACGTTGAGGGAGTCGACGCCCCGGCGCATGGGCAGGCGCACGCGCACGTCGCTGGCCTCCAGGGCGTGCCGGGACAGGCCCGGCCCCTCCGCGCCCAGCAGCAGCGCCGGACGCAGCCGCTGGGTGTCGGTGAGCTGCTGCATCGGCACCGCGTCGGCGGCCGGAGTCATCGCCAGGATCGTGTACCCCGCGTCCCGCACCTCCGACAGCGCCTGCGGCCACGGATCGAGTTTGGCGTACGGGATCGCGAACACCTCGCCCATGCTCACCCGCACGCTGCGCCGGTAGAGCGGATCCGCGCAGGTCGGCGACAGCAGCACCGCGTCCACGCCCAGCGCCGCCACGCCCCTGAAGATCGCCCCGATGTTCGTATGGTTGTTGATGTCCTCCAAGATGACCACGCGCCGGGCCGCGGCCAGCACCTCCGAGGCCGCCAGTGCCGGTTGCCGGTGAAAGCTCGCCAGCACGCCCCGGTGCACGTGGAACCCGGTGACCTGCTCCAGCACCTCCGGCTCGGCTCCGTACACCGGCGCGCCGTCGAGGTCGGCGACCTGCCCGGCGCGTTTGGCCTCGACCAGGAACGAGCGCGGCCGGTAGCCGGCCCGCAGCGCGCGGCGCAGCACCAGCTCCCCCTCGGCGATGAACAGCCCGTGCGGCGGCTCCCAGCGGGTACGCAGCTCGACGTCGGTCAGCGCCCGGTAGTCCGCGATGCGTTCGTCGCCCGGATCGGTGATCAGTTCCACGTCCCGATTCTGCCGTCCGGGGCGGCACGGCCCGGCGGCGACACCGCGCTTGGGGCGTTCGGCCCCGCCGGAAGGTAGGATCGGCCACCGCCGCCCGTCCATCGGCCGTCTGCCCTGATCCGCTCAGCCGGTCGGACGTCCCCAATCCTGAGGTATCGATGAAGAGCACCGCTCCGAAGATCACGGTGGTCGTGCCCACCTACAACGAGCGCGACAACCTGCCGAAGCTCGTCGACCTGCTGGCGGCCCTGCCGGTGGCGAACCTGCACGTGCTGGTGGTCGACGACAACTCGCCGGACGGCACGGGCGAGGTCGCCGACAAGCTGGCCGTCGACGGGCCCGCCCCGGTCACGGTGCTGCACCGCACGGCCAAGGACGGGCTGGGCCGGGCCTACGTCGCGGGCATGACCCAGGCGCTGGACGAGGGCGCGGACATCGTGATCCAGATGGACGCCGACCTGTCCCACCCGACCACCGCGATCCCCGCCATGCTGCAGACGCTGGCGGACACCGACGCGGCCGTCGTGCTGGGCTCGCGCTACGTCGCCGGCGGCGCGGTCGCCAGCGACTGGCCGTGGCACCGCAAGGCGCTGTCGGCGTGGGCGAACTTCTACGTCAACGCGATCCTGCGGCTGCGCGTCAAGGACGCCACCGCGGGCTTCAAGGCCTGGCGTGCGGCGACCCTGCGCGCGATCGACGTCGCCTCGGTCCAGAGCAACGGCTATGCCTTCCAGGTCGAGATGAACCACCGCGTGGTACGCCAGGGCCTGCGTATCGCCGAGGTCCCGATCCGCTTCGAGGAGCGCGAGGAAGGCGTCTCCAAGATGAGCCTCGGCGTCCAGATCGAGTCCGCCCTCGTCCCCTGGAAGCTGCTCATGGGCCGCGACCCGCGCTGACCCCGTCAACCCGGAAGGGCCGGCAGCCACGGCTGCCGGCCCTTCCGCGTACCATCGAGATCCTGACGATCTTGCGCGAACTGTTGTGATTTTGTCCGGTTTACCCGGGTCAAGCCCACAGTTCGCGCAAGATCGTCGCCCCCGGGGTGGAGGCGGCCGTCACTCCTTGGGGAGGCGGCTGGTTTCGATTTCGATCTCCTTGACCGCTGCGGCGGCCTCGGCCGCGACGCGGTGCGCCTCGGCTTCGGCCTCGGCGCCCGACTCGCGGGCGGCCTCGGCGGCCTCCGGGTCGCTGCGCAGGCCGCCGAAGGTCGACGCGATGCCGTCCAGCGCCTTGGTCAGCTCGACCGGGACGATCCACAGCTTGTTCGACGCGCCGGCCGCGATCTGCGGGAGGGCCTGCAGGTACTGCCAGGCCATCACCTTGTTGTCGGGCGAGGACACGTGGATGGCGTCGACGACCAGCTTGATCGCCTTGGCCTGGCCCTCGGCCTGCAGGATGCGGGCCTGCCGGTCACCGTCGGCGCGCAGCACCGCCGCCTGCTTGTCACCCTCGGCCGTGAGGATCTGGGACTGCTTGACACCTTCGGCGTTGAGGATCGCGGCACGGCGGTCACGCTCGGCGCGCATCTGCTTCTCCATGGAGTCGCGGATGCTCGGCGGCGGCTCGATCGCCTTGATCTCGACACGGGTCACCTTGACGCCCCAGCGGCCGGTGTTCTCGTCGAGCACCGCCGACAGCTGCCGGTTGACCTCCTCGCGGCTGGTCAGCGAGCGCTCCAGGTCCATCGAGCCGATGACGTTACGCAGGGTGGTGACGGTCAGCTGCTCGATCGCCTGCAGGAAGTTGGCGATCTCGTAGGTGGCCCGCACCGGGTCGATGACCTTGAAGTACAGCACGGTGTCGATGGAGACCACCAGGTTGTCCGACGTGATCACCGGCTGCGGCGGGAAGCTGACCACCTGCTCGCGCAGGTCGACCTTGGTCCGCACGGCGTCGATGAACGGCACCAGGATGTTCAGGCCCGGAGTCAGCGTGCGGTTGTACTTGCCGAGGCGCTCGACCACGTCGTTGCGCTGCTGCGGCACGATCTTGACCATCTTGATCAGCGTGATCAGGACGATCAGGGCGATGACCGCCACCAGCAGGGTAATAAAAGTCTCCATCAATCCCTCCAGACCAGCGCCGTCGCGCCGTCCACTTTCACTACCCGGACCCGGTCACCCGGGACGTATGACTTCGTGGCGTCGTACGGCCGGGCCCGCCAGAGCTCGCCGCCGATCTTGACCAGGCCGTTGTCGACGTCGACCCGCTCCACCACGAGCGCGCCCGCGCCCTCGGTGACCGCGAGCCCCATCGAGGCGGCATCGGCATCCTGCCGGAACCAGCGGTGCTTCATCCAGGGGCGCACCACCGCCAGCGAGAGGACCGACACCACGATGAACACGATGCCCTGGATCCAGCCGGGTGCTCCGCCCAGACCCACCAGCGAGGCGGCCAGCGCGCCGGCGCCCAGCATCAGCAGCACGAACGTGCCGGTGAAGAGCTCCGCGATCACCGCCACCGCTGCGAGGAGTAGCCACCACATCCAATCTTCCACGTGCTGATCGTGTCACGCTCACGCCAGTGTTGGGGGGTGTGGATCTCCTCGTCCGTTCGGACAGATCAGGAGGTACGCCCAGCCAGCCGGGGTAACGCCTTGGCCCGGACGCCGTTGTCCGCATAGGTTGTCCAGCGCAGTCGGCGGCGCACGGATACCGCCGGCGCACAGGGTGGAGTGACAATGACGCTGAACACGCAGACCGCGGCACGCTTCGACGAGCTGGTGGCGGGCGCGCAGGCGCAGGGGCGTACCCCCTGCCTGGTGGCGGCCGTGGTGCGCGACGGGCGGGCGGCCCACCTGGCCGTGGCCGGCGCCGACCCGGCGACCGGGGCCGCGCCGACCGGCGACACCCAGTTCCGCATCGGCTCGATCAGCAAGACGCTGACCGCCGTGCTGATGATGCAGCTGCGCGACGAGGGCGCGCTCGCCCTGGACGACCTGCTCTACCGGCACCTGCCCGGCACCCCGGTGGGCAGTGCCATCACCATCCGCCAGCTCCTGGGGCACATCTCCGGCCTGCAGCGCGAACCCGACGGCCTGTGGTGGGAGCGGCACGACGGCCCCGACCTGGACACCTTCCTGGCCGCGCTGACGCCGGACAAGCTCGCCTACCCGCCGCACCGCGCCTACCACTACTCCAACCTGGCGTACGGGCTGCTCGGCGCGGTCGCCCACCGGCTGACCGGTCTGCACTGGACGGAGCTGGTCACCAAACGCCTGCTGGAGCCGCTGGGCATGACCCGCACCAGCTACTGCGAGGTCGAGCCGTTCGCCCGCGGCTACGTGGTGCACCCCTGGCACGGCACGCTGAACGAGGAGCCGCGCACCGACGCCGGTGCGATGGCCCCCGCCGGGCAGCTCTGGTCCACCGCCGACGACCTGCTCAAGTGGGCCGCGTTCCTGGCCGAGCCGGACCCGGCGGTGCTCGCCCCGGCGACGCTGGCCGAGATGTGCGCCCCGGTCGTGATGACCGACCTGGACGCCTGGACCACCGGCCACGGCCTCGGCCTGGAGCTGATCCGCAGCGGCGAGCGCATCTTCGCCGGACACGGCGGCTCGATGCCCGGCTACCTGGCCCACCTGTGGACGCACCGGCCCAGCCGGACCGGCGTGGTCGCCTTCGCCAACGCGTACACCCTGCACGGGCGGCGGATGGCCGACCTGAGCCGGCAGTTGCTGACCGAGGTGCTCGACGCCGAGCCCGAGCGCCCCGCGCCGTGGCAGCCGCAGCCCGCCGGGCAGCCGCACGAGCTGGAAGGCACGTGGTGGTGGATGGGCCGGGAGTTCGCCGCCCGCTTCGACGCCGACGCGGGCGAGCTGGTCTTCACCCCGGTCACCGTGCCCGGCACGCCGTGGCGGTTCACCACCGAGGGCGCCGACGTGTGGCGCTGCCACAGCGGCAGCAACGACGGCGAGGTGATGCGGGTCCGCCGCGACGCCGAGCGTTGCCCGGTGGAGCTGGACATCGCGACGTTCCTGCACACCCGGCAGCCCTGAACGGACTGCGGCGCGGCGGCTACTCCTGCGGCGCGGTCACGAAGTCGATGAGGCGCTCCACCGAGTTGACCAGGGGCGTCTCCAGGTCGTGGTAGCTGTCCACGCGCGACAGCAGCCGCCGCCAGAACAGCGCGGGCTCCTTGACGCCGAGCGCGGCGCAGATGCCCTCCTTCCACGGGTGCCCGTACGGCACCACCGGCCACTCCTCCATGCCCAGCCGGGACGGCTTCACCGCCTGCCACACGTCCACGTACGGGTGTCCGGCGATCAGGCAGTGCGGGCTGTCCACCGCCTGCGCGAGCCGGGCCTCCTTGGTGCCGGTGACCAGGTGGTCCACCAGCACGCCGAGCCGCCGTCCCGGGCCCGGCGCGAACTCGCGCACCGCGGCGGGCAGGTCGTCGACGCCGTGCAGCGGCTCCACCACGACCGCCTCGGCGCGCAGGTCGTCGCCCCAGATGCGCTCCAGCAGCTCGGCGTCGTGCAGGCCCTCAACCCAGATCCGCCCGGCGCGGGCCACCTGGGCGCGGCCCGGCGCGGCGGCGACCGAACCGGACGCGGTGCGCCGCGGCTGCGCGGGCGCGGCGGAGGCCTGCGGGCGGCGCAGCGTGACCACCGTCCCATCCAGTAGGAAGGCGGCGGGGTCCAGTGGGAAGTGCCTGCGGCGGCCGTGGCGGTCCTCCAGGGTCACCGCGCCGTACTCGAAACCCACGATCTCCCCGCAGAACCCGCTGCCCGCATCCTCGACGACCATGCCCAGCTCAGCGTCGTGTTCGGGGGTCACCCGACGGGGCTTGCGGCGGTCGAAGGAATCGAGCACATCATCGCTGTAGCGCATGCGACGGCACCCTAGTCCCCGCGGGCGTCGCGCGCTCAATGACGCGCCGGTCCGGGACAAACCCCAGGAACAGCACGTACCCTGGTCGGCATGTCCCCCGCAGCGCAGGTGACCCTGACCACGCGCCGGTCCGCCCGCTTCGTCGCGTGGACCCGGGCCTGGCGCGCCGGACTGGTGTCCTTCGACGAGATCCTCGACGACCTGACCGCCGAGGAGGAGCAGCACGTGCGCGACCTGCCCGGCCAGTGGCGCGAGGAGGTCGGACTGCGCGAGGCCCTGCCCGCGCTGGCCAAGCTGCACCCCGACGAGATCCGGCTGGTGCTGCCGGTGCCCGGCGACCCGCGCGGGCTGCCCGGCCCCGGCCCGTTCACCAGCCACGCGCTGGTCAACGGCGAGGGGGTCATCGCCAGCCGGCTCGGCCTGGTGCCCGAGGCGCGGCAGCACACGTCCGGTTCGGGCGTCACCTTCACCACCGTGCTGTGGCGCGCGTTCGAGCTGCCGGAGGCCCCGAGCGCGCACCTGCCGGGGGTGCGCGAGGCCGACGGCGCGCTGAGCCAGGCGCTGACCGAGACCACCACCCGGCTGGTACGCCTGGACGTGGCGCAGTGGCGGCCCGAGCTCGCCGGGGCGCTCCAGGCGCTGCGCAAGCCCGACGCCGAGACCGACCTGCCCCCGGGCTACGACCCGCGTGCCCGGCGGCTCTACGCCCGTGCCTGCGTGCTCGACCGGGTGCTCACGCTGGCCGGCCAGGCCGCCCCGGGCGGGGCGCTGAACAGCTTCGAGGCCCAGCAGCGCGACGAGGCCCTGCGCCCGCTCGCCGCCGCCTGCCGCGCCGCCCTCGTCGCCGCCTGCAACGCCCCGTTCGAGAGCTAGGCGGCCTCCGCCTCGGCCTGCAGCGGCTGGACCTCGTCGATCAGGTCGGCGACGGAGTTGATGACCCGCGACGGCCGGTAGGGGTGGCGCTCCACATCGGCCTTGGTGGCGATGCCGGTGAGCACGAGGATGGTGTGCAGCCCGGCCTCCAGGCCGCAGAGCACGTCGGTGTCCATCCGGTCGCCGATCATCGCGGCCTGCACCGAGTGCGCGCCGATCTTGTTGAGTGCCGAGCGCATCATCATCGGGTTCGGCTTGCCCACGAAGTACGGCTCGATGCCGGTGGCCTTCGTGATCAGCGCGGCGACGGAGCCCGCGGCGGGCAGCGCGCCCTCGTTGGACGGTCCGGTGGCGTCCGGGTTGGTGCAGATGAACCGGGCACCCTTGTTGATCAGGCGGATCGCCGTGGTGATCGCCTCGAAGCTGTAGTTGCGGGTCTCGCCCAGCACCACGTAGTCCGGCTCGTAGTCGGTCATGATGTAGCCCGCCGCGTGCAGGGCCGTGGTCAGGCCCGCCTCGCCGATGACGTACGCCGTGCCGCCCGGCCGCTGGTCGGCCAGGAACTGGGCGGTGGCCAGCGCCGACGTCCAGATCGCCGACTCCGGCAGGTCGAAGCCCAGCCGGGTGAGGCGCGCGTGCAGGTCGCGCGGGGTGTAGATGGAGTTGTTGGTGAGCACCAGGAACGGCACGCCCGAGGCCCGCAGCCGGCCGATGAACTCCGGCGCGCCCGGCACCGGCTCACCCTCGTGGACCAGTACGCCGTCCATGTCGGTCAACCAGGCGGCGATCGGCTTACGGTCGGTCATCGGGTTCCCTCTCTGTTGCTGCGCACCGGCGGCGGGCAGCAGTTGCTCGCACAGACATCCCAGTGCCCGAGCCTACCGAGCGCGGCCCGGGTGCGGTCCCCCGGCGGCGCCATCCGCTCCAACACGAGGTCGCGCACCATCGCCACGAAGCGCGGGTCCGCGCCGGGGGTGCCCGCCCGCGCGAAGCCCAGGCCCAGCCGGCGCGCCGTCGCCGCGGCCTCCTCGTCGAGGTCCCACAGCACCTCCAGGTGGTCGGAGACGAACCCGATCGGGCTCACCACCACCTGGGTCACGCCCTCCTTGGCCAGCGCCTCCAGGTGGTCGTTGACGTCGGGCTCCAGCCACGGGATGTGCGGCGCGCCCGAGCGGCTCTGCCACACCAGGTCCCAGGACAGGCCCGGCGCGCCCCGCTCGGCGACCAGCCGGGCGGTCTCGCGCAACTGCGCCTCGTAGCGCCCGCCGGACGGGCCGCTCGACTCCGCCATGGACACCGGGATCGAGTGCGCCGTGAACACCAGCCGGGTGGTCGCGTGCTGGGTCACGTCCAGCGTCGACAGCGCCGCGGCCACCGCGTCGGCGAACGGCTCGACGAAGCCGGGGTGGTCGTGGAAGTGGCGCAGCTTGTCCACGACCGGGGCGCGCGGCCCGACCGCGGCCCGCGCCGAGGAGATGTCCTGCAGGTACTGCCGGCACGACGAGTACGACCCGTACGCGCTGGTCGCCAGCGCCACCGCGTGCCCGATGCCGTGATCGCGCATCTGCGCCAGGGTGTCGGCCAGCATCGGCCGCCAGTTCCGGTTGCCCCAGTACACCGGCAGGTCCACCGCGTTGGCCGCGAAGTCGGCCCGGATCGCGGTGACCAGCTCCCGGCACTGCTCGTTGATCGGCGACACCCCGCCGAAGCGCAGGTAGTGCTCGGCGACCTCGGCCAGGCGTTCCGGGGGCACGCCCCGGCCCCGCGTCACGTTGTGCAGGAACGGCAGCACCTCGTCGGGGTGTTCCGGACCACCGAACGACAACAGCAGGAAGGCGTCGTACATGCGTAAAAGGCTAGAACCCCACCCGGACCGCCCACACATCACCCACCCGCCATCCCACACACGTCACAGCACGCGCGCGGCCACGACCTGGGCCGAGGCCCAGACGCCCCAGGCCGCAACTCTGAAAGAGCTGCGGCCTGGGTGACGTCCGGAAGGCGCGACTCGTCAAGAGTCGCTCGGGGCGGTTACGCGCCGAGGGCGTGATAGCCGCCGTCGACGTGGATGATCTCGCCGGTGGTGGCGGGGAACCAGTCGGACAGCAGGGCGCAGACGGCCTTGGCGGTGGGCACGGTGTCGGTGAGGTTCCAGCCCAGCGGAGCGCGCTCGGTCCAGGACTCCTCGAACTTCTCGAAGCCGGGGATCGACTTGGCGGCCATGGTGCGCAGCGGGCCGGCCGACACCAGGTTGCTGCGGATGCCCTGGTCGCCGAGGTAGTTGGCGAGGTAGCGGGAAGCGGACTCCAGGCCGGCCTTGGCCACGCCCATCCAGTCGTACACCGGCCAGGCGACGGTGGCGTCGAAGGTCAGGCCGACGATCGATCCGCCGTTGGGCATGAGCGGCAGGGTGGCCATCGCGAGCGCCTTGTACGAGTACGTCGACACGTGCACCGCGGTGGCGACGTCCTCCCACGGCGTCTGCAGGAACGTGCCGCCGAGCGCGGTGGACGGCGCGAAGCCGATCGAGTGGACCACGCCGTCGAGCCCGTCGACGTACCCGCGCACGTTGTCGGCCAGGGCCGCCAGCTGCTCGGGGTTCGTCGCGTCCAGCTCGATCACCGGCGCGGTGACGGGCAGCCGCTTGGCGATCCGCTCCACCAGCGACAGGCGGCCGTAGCCGGTCAGCACCACGGTCGCGCCCTGCTCCTGGGCGATCTTCGCGACGTTGAACGCGATCGACTGCTCCGTGATCACGCCGGTGACCAGGATGCGCTTACCTTCGAGCAGCACGTCTACTCCTCATTCGAAATCTCGTTGATCACGGTGCCAGGGTGGCGACACGCCGCCCAGCACGTCCGTAAGTTCATGATCGACCGCGCGAGAAGGCGGGTCAGTGGCCCATGCCGAGGCCGCCGTCGACGGGGATGACCGCGCCGGAGATGTAGCCGGCGGTGTCGCCCGCCAGCCAGGTGACGACGCCGGCGATCTCGTCGACCGCGGCGATGCGGCCGGCCGGGATGGCCTTGCGGATCTCGGCCTTGCGCTCGTCGGTGAGCTTGTCGGTCATGTCGGTCTCGATGAAGCCGGGGGCCACCACGTTCGCGGTGATGTTGCGGGTGCCCAGCTCGCGGGTGATGGAGCGGGCCATGCCGACCAGGCCGGCCTTGCTCGCCGCGTAGTTGACCTGCCCCGCGCCGCCGTACAGGCCGACCACCGAGGAGATGAAGATCATGCGGCCCCAGCGTCCGCGGACCATCTTGGTCGAGGCGCGGCGGGCACAGCGCCACGCGCCGCTGAGGTTGGTGTCCAGCACCCGGCCGAACTGCTCCTCCGACATGCGCATCAGCAGCGTGTCGTCGGTGATGCCGGCGTTGGCGACCAGCACCTCGACCGGGCCCAGCTCGTTCTCCACGGTGGTGAACGCCGCGTCGACCGCGGCGGGGTCGGTGACGTCGCAGGTGACGCCCAGGATCTCCGGCGCCAGCGACTGGTCGAAGGTGCCCCGGTGGGTGATCGCCACACGGTCGCCCTGCTTGGCGAACGCCTGCGCGATCGCCAGGCCGATACCGCGGTTGCCGCCGGTGACGAGGACGGTACGAGACACGGTTACTCCTTCGCGATCAGGTTGTTCCGCCTGAGCCTAGGACGCTGCGCGGAAGGCGGCTGGTACGGGGCCGTGACTAAATCCGACTATAATCTTTGTGGGATTCCCACAGACTGCTCCGTCCGGGTGGACACGGAAACCCTGCCGGTACGGCTGATGCGGATCACGATCGCCCATACGGTATGATCACGGCGTTTGCGAGCTGGATTTCGGCCTAAGGAGGTGATCGCTATGCGAGATAGCGATCCTCCGAGTCATGGCCGGGTCCTGCGAGTCGCAGTGCGCTGACCGCGCCATAGCTCTCGCATCCCCGCGCGTCCTCCCGTCGAAACCGAGCCGGTGCGTTCTGCCACCGGCTGGGAGGTCTGCGCTGTGACCTGGTCATGACTCACACCCGCGTGTCCCTGTAGTTGCGTGCACAACACAGTCACCGGAGTTCGTCATGAACCGTTACCTCGCCCCGCTGGGCTTCACCCTCGCCGCGACCTGGGTGGTGGCCATCTTCGTGCTGGTCGGCGCCCGCTGAGCGCCACCGGCCCGCGCCCGCGACGCCGCCGGCGCGCCGTACCCACCGGCTCTGCTCTGCACCCGCCCGCGCAACACCACGATGGTTGCGCGGACGGGTGCAGAGCAAGCGAATGGGTGCAGGGCAAAGCCGCCGTCAGGGCAGGCGTGACGTCCACAGCAGGCTGAGCGCCCCCGCGCCCAGACCCAGCAGCAGCGCCGCCGCCGCGAACCACTGCGAGACCTCCTTGGGCACCGTCTTGTGGCCGATCGACGAACCCATGTCCTGGTACACCTGGGTCAGCTCGGCCGCCGACGCCGCCTCGTAGAAGAAGCCCCCGGTCGTCTCGGCCAGCTCCGCCAGCGCCTGCCGGTCCACCGGCACCCGCTGCAGCTGCCCGGCGATGTCCACCATGCCGGCGTCCGTGCCGAAGGCGATCGTGGTCACCGGCACGTTCGCCTCGACCGCCGCGACGGCCGCGTCCTCGATCGCCCGGCCGTAGGTGCGGTATCCGTCGGACAGCAGGACGATCCGGGCCGGTGGCGGCCCCTCGGCCCCGGCCCCGGGCACGGCCTTGATCGCGTCCAGCGAGGTGTACACGGCCTCGCCGGTCGCGGTGGCCTCGGCCAGTTCCAGCGCGTCGATCGCCTCGGTCACCGCCGCGCGGTCCTTGCCCGGCGAGACCAGCACGTTCGCCGACTTGGCGAAGGACACCAGCCCCAGGTTGTACGAGCCGGGCAGCTCCTGCACGAACTGCTTGGCGGCCTCCTGCGCCGCCTCGATCCGGGTCGGGGTCACGTCGTCGGCCTGCATCGACAGCGACACGTCGATGGCCAGGATGATGGTCGCCCGCTCCAGCGGCTCGTCGACCTCCACCGATGGCCTCGCCAGCGCCGTGACCAGCGAGAACAGGCCCGCGAGGAACAGCCCCGCGGCCACGTGCCGCCGCCAGCCCAGCCCTCGGGGCACCAGCGAGCGCAGCAGCTCCAGGTTGCTGAACGGCAGCGCGGTGTCGCGGCGGAACCGCCGCAGCAGGTGCCGGGCGGCGTACGCCCCGGCCAGGGCCAGCACCGGGATCAGCGCCAGCAGCCACATCGGATCCAGGAAACGGATCATCGGCTCCCCCCGCGGGTACGGCGGTGTCGCTGCGCGGCCACGAACCGCACCAGGTCGAGCAGCCAGTCGGAGTCCGTGCGCAGCCGCACCTGCCGGGCCCCGGCGGTACGCACCGCGTCGGCGATCAACTCGCGCTGGCGCAGCGCGGCCTGGGCGTAGCGGCGGCGCAGGTCACGGTCGCCGGTCTGCACCTCGTGCACCGCGCCGGTCTCCGGGTCGCGCAGCTCCAGCACCCCGGCCGCGGGCAGCTCCAGCTCGCACGGGTCGAGCACCTCGACGGCCAGCACCTCGTGCCGGGTGGCGAGCTTGCGCAGCGGCCAGGCCCAGCGCTCGGGCGGGTCGAGGAAGTCCGAGATGACCACGGCCAGCCCGCGCCGGCGCGGGGGGCTGTTCAGCGCCTCGATCAGCGGCGCGAGGCTGTCGGCGGGACGCTGCCTGCTCCGCGCCGCGCCGCCCTCGTCGATCAGCCGCGCCACCGTGCGCAGCAGTCCCTGCGCCTCGCGCCGGCCGGGCCGGGCGGGGCGGCGAACCAGCTCGGGGCCGCCCGCGTTGATCACCGCGCCGACCCGGTTGCCACCGCGCACGGTGAGGTGGGTCATCGCCGCGGTCGCCGCCAGCACCAGGTCGCGCTTGAGCATGCGGGCGGTGCCGAAATCGAGGCTGGGTGACAGGTCCACGGCCAGCCAGGTCTCGAGTTCCCGGTCGGCGACGGTCAGCCGCACGTGCGGGACCGTGGTGCGGGCGGTGACCGGCCAGTCCATCCGCCGTACGTCGTCGCCGGCCCGGTACTCCCGCGACTCCCCCGCCTCGCTGCCGGGCCCCGGCAGCAGGCCCAGGTAGTCGCCCTGGAGGAGTCCGTCCAGCCGCCGGTTGACCAGCAGTTGCAGCCGCCGCAGCGCGGCCTGGCCATCGGTGCGCTCGGGGGCGGCCGAGGTCACGCTCATGTCGCCTGCTGCCGCGGGGCGACCGAGGGCAGCGGCACCGCGGCCAGCACCCGGGCGACGATGTGATCGGCGGGGATCTCGTCGGCCAGCGCGTCGTAGCTGAGCACCAGCCGGTGGCGCAGGATGTCCGGGGCGATGTCGAGCACGTCCTGCGGCAGCGCGTAGTCGCGCCCCCGCAGCAGCGCCAGCGCCCGGGTGGCTCGCACCAGGCCCAGCGAGGCCCGCGGGCTGGCGCCGTACTGGATGAGCCGGGCGATGTCGGGCAGCCCGTGTTCGGCCGGGGCGCGCGTGGCCAGCACCAGGCGCACCGAGTAGTCGACCAGTGCATTGTGGACGAACACCTGGTCGGCGCGTTCCTGCAGGCCGAGCAGCGCCTCGGTGGTGAGCACCGGCACTGCGCGCGGCGGCGCGACACCCATCCGGTACACGATCTCGCGTTCCTCGGTGTCGGTCGGGTAGCCGACCAGCACCTTCAGCAGGAAGCGGTCCCGCTGCGCCTCGGGCAGCGGGTACACGCCCTCCTGCTCGATCGGGTTCTGGGTGGCCATGACCAGGAACGGATCCGGCACGGTATGGGTGACCCCGCCGAGCGACACGTGCCGCTCGGCCATGACCTCCAGCAGCGCCGACTGCACCTTGGCCGGGGCCCGGTTGATCTCGTCGGCGAGCAGGAAGTTGACGAAGACCGGGCCCAGTTCGACGTCGAAGCGCTCGCTGCCGGTGCGGTAGATCCGGGTGCCGACGATGTCGGCGGGCACGAGGTCGGGCGTGAACTGCACCCGGGCGAACGAGCCGCCCACGACCGTGGCCAGGGTCTCCACGGCCAGGGTCTTGGCCACCCCGGGCACGCCCTCCAGCAGGCAGTGCCCGCGGGCGAGCAGCGCCGTGAACATGCGCTCGATCAGCCGGTCCTGGCCGACGATCACCTTCTTGACCTCGAACAGTGCGCGTTCCAGCAGCGTGGCGTCCTGCGCGGGGGTGGCGACGGGGTCGGCGCTGCCGGTCGGCGCGGGGCCGGTGGTGTTGTCGTACGTGATGGGCTGCACCACGGCTCCTCGTTACCGACGGGTTCCTGATCTGCCCCAGCCTCGCACGAACAGCCGACTTATGCGGCATAGTGCCGTTATTCCGGCGAAACCATCGGCTGCCGGAGCCAGGCGGTGTCGGCTTTTCATTTCATCCGAACGGATGCCCCGCCACTCTTCCCTCCGCGCCCGGCGCGTGGTTAATATTCGTGCGTTGCCGGGCGGCTTCCCCCGTGGCCGCCCGGCACGCCAAACACAGTCCGAGCCCTGCTCGGGCTTTTTTGTTGCGCGGGTAGGCTCCACGACGTGATCGAGGCCGAGGCTCCCCTGATCTGCTCACGCAAGGGCTGCCGCGACGCGGCCCTCTGGGACCTGCGCTGGAACAACCCCAAGCTGCACGACCCGGAGCGGCGCAAGAGCTGGCTCGCCTGCGACGAGCACCGGCAGACCCTGGCCGACTTCCTGTCCGCGCGGGGCTTCCTGCGCGAAACGCTGCCGCTGGCCTGATCGTCTATCGTCGGAACGGTGACCGACCCGCGCTCCGAAGCACCCGTGCACACCGCGACGCGCAGCGCCCTCGACCCGTGGCCGGGCGAGCTCGCCTGGCGTCCCGTCTCGCCGCGCCTGGTCGCGCTGGAACTCACCAGGGTGTCGATCAGCACCGCGGTTTTGCTCGCCATCTGCGGCGTGGTCTGGGCCTTCACCGGTTCGGGCTGGGTCCTGTTCGCGGCCGTCGCGGTGCTGGCGTTCACCGTCGTGCGGGGCGTGGTCGCGGTGCGCGCCGCCCGCTCCTACGGCTACGCCGAGCGCGAGCGCGACCTGCTGGTCCGGCACGGCCGGATGGTCCGGCACCTGTCCATCGTTCCGTACGCCCGCATGCAGTACGTCGACGTCACCGCCGGCCCGCTGGAGCGTTCGTTCGGGCTGGCCACGGTGCAGCTGCACACCGCCGCGGCGGCCTCCGACGCGACCATCCCCGGTCTGGAGCCCGCCGAGGCCGCCCGCCTGCGCGACCGGCTCGCCGCACTGGGCGAGGACGCCGGTGAGGGCCTGTGACCACACCCGCCGAGATGCTGCCCCGGCAGCGGCTGCACCCGCTCAGCCCGGTGCTCAAGAGCGTGCGCACCCTGGTCCTGGTCATCGCCGCCGTGTCCTGGCGCGGCTTGCAGAACCTCGGCCCCGGCACGTACGCCCTGGTCCTGCTCGGCCTGCTGGTGCTGGTGCTGCTCTACTCCGCCATCGCCTGGCGCTTCACCGGCTATGAGGTGGTCGGCCGGGAGCTGCGCATCCACGAGGGCGTGCTGTTCCGGCGCACCCGCGCGGTGCCGCTGGAACGGCTCCAGGCGATCGAGGTCGTGCAGCCGGTGCTGGCCCGCCTGGCCGGGCTCGCCGAACTGAAACTGGACGTGGCCGGCGCCGGCAAGGCCGAGGCTCCACTGGCGTTCCTGCCCCTGGCCGAGGCCGACGTGCTGCGCACCCGCCTGCTGGCGCTGGCCACCCGGACCCTGGCCCCGACGGACGAGTCGGCTGCGGCCGAGCCCGAGCCGTCCACGGCGCGGCCCGAGCCGCCCGACCTCTACCGGGTCGACAACAACGACGTTACGGTCAGCCAGTTCCTGACCCCGCCGGTGATGTTCACGCCGCTGGCCATCCTGTACATCGTCGGCCAGCTGGCCTTCAACAGCGACTTCGGCGTCTTCGCGGTCGCCAGCATGGTCACCGCGGTGGCGGGCACCATCGGCGCGCCCGTGATGCGCATCCTCAACTTCTGGAACTTCCGGATCGGCCGGGCCGCCGACGAGCGCCTGCGCATCCGGCACGGCCTGCTGGAGACCCGCAGCCAGGTGGTCGCCCCGCGGCGCATCCAGTCGCTGACGGTGACCTGGCCGCTGCTGTGGCGCGGCAAGGGCTGGCTGCGGGTCACCCTCGCGGTCGCCGGGCAGAGTTCGGTGGGCGCCGACGGCCAGCAGAGCCGGGCTGAGACCGACCGCCTGCTGCCCGTGGCGACCGTGGACACCGCGCGGGCCCTGGTGCCGCTGGCCCTGCCGGGGCTGGACATCACGGCGCTACCCCTGTCGCCGGTGCCGCACCGGGCGCGCTGGCTGGCGCCGCTGCGCCGCCGGGTGCTCGCCGCGGGCCTGACCGAGCACGCCTTCGCCACCGTCGACGGCCTGATGACCCGGCAACTGACCGTGGTGCCGTACGCCCGGATCCAGAGCGTCCGCGTCACCGAGGGTCCCTGGCAGCGCCGCCTCGGCCTGGCCACGGTGTACGTCGACGTCGCCGGCGCGACCCCGGCCGCGGCGGTGCACCGGCCGCTGGCCGAGGCCTTCGCCTGGGCCGACGACCTGACCACCCGCGCCCGCGCGGCCCGCGCAGAAGTGTAAGTCGACTTACTATAAGTGGACTTACACTTCCGGCATCGACCAGCTTCGTCGCGCTTGCGGCCGGAGAATCCGGGGAGCGAGGGGACGAAGTGCAGGCCGAACAGGCTTCGCAGCGCTGGGTGGTGTGGCGGCAGGACGACAACGGCAACCGGTACGAGGTGCGCCGGTGCGACACCCGTGCGGAGGCCGAGCAGCTGGCCGCCGAGATGGAGGCGCGCGGGCACAAGCAGCTCTACTGGATCGCCCCGCTCTGATCAGCGCAGGTCGATCGGCTGCAGGCCGACCCGCACCAGCCGGATCCGGCCGGACAGATCCCGGGCGAGCACCGGCACCCCCCGGGCACGGGCCGGGCGCACCTCGAACATCACGTTGCGCTCGTGCACGTCGGAGTACTGCCGTCGGTAGCGCTCGTAGCGGCCGCCGAGGACCAGCCGCAGGTATCCGGTGAGCAGCCCGTCGAGGCGGCCGCGCCGGTCCGGCCGCCACGGGAAACGCGCCCACTCGTGGCCGTGCACCCACTGCCGTGCCTTGACCAGGCCGGTGAACCGCAGCCCGACGGTCGCCCGCGCCGACTTGGGCACCCCGGCCAGGCCGGGCACCCGGTGGTCGCCGAAGTAGGCCCCGCCCACGAAGCGCCCGTTGAGGTACGTGCGCTCGTCGATGACCTCCAGCACGAACATGCGCCCGTCGCCGTCGCGTACGCCGAAGCAGGCCTTCTCCTCGCCCGCGCCCAGGTAGGCGCACCGCCACGCCGGGTCGGGGAAGCGCAGCAGGCGCCCGTCGTAGACCGCCTGCCGGATCTGCTCCGTGTGCGCCGCGGCCAGCCCCCCGGCCGCCGTCACCTCCAGCAGCTCCCCGTCGAAGTCGACCGGCACCGCCACCTCCAATGTGTACCGCCACTGTGCCGCGTGGTCGCCGATCCCGCCGCCCCGACGGGGTGACGGCACCGCAGCGAGCCGTCGGACGGCTGGCCTGCTCACCGTTGCGACAGGCGGCCGGGTGGGCGGCGAGCGCGGTGACGGGTGCGTGCGGGCGGCGGGGTGAGCGCCTAGGCTGTGGCGCATGCAGCAGCTCACAGCAGGCCTGACGGCGAAGGTGCAGTTGACGGTGAGTGACGCGGACACGGCGCAGGCGCTGGGCTCGGGCGACGTCGGAGTGCTGGGCACGCCGCGGGTGGTCGCGCTGGCGGAGGCGGCCACGGTCGCGGCGACCGCGCGGGTGCTGGAATCCGGGCAGACCACGGTCGGGACGCGTGTCGAGCTGGATCACCGGTCGGCGACGCCGGTAGGCCGTACCGTGGTGGCGGAGGCGCTGCTGACGAAGGTCGACGGCCGCAAGCTCACCTTCGAGGTGACCGTGCGCGACGGCGAGACCGTCGCGGCGGAGGGTCGGGTGGAGCGGGTCCTGGTGGACCGGCACCGCTTCGTGGAGAAGGCGACGACGTCATGACCGAGTTCACCGAGATCGCCGACGGGGTGTTCGTGCTGGTGTACCCGTACCTGCGGGTGAACTGCACGCTGATCACCGGGCAGACCGGCGCGCTGCTGGTGGACACCCTGTCGACCGAGGCCCAGGCCCGGGAGCTGCAGGAGGCCGTGCTGCGGGTGACCACCAAGCCGCTCGGCATCGTGAACACGCACTTCCACTTCGACCACTGCTTCGGCAACGCGACCCTGGCCGGGCCCGCCACCCCCATCTGGGGCCACCGCGAGTGCGTACGCGAGCTGCGCGAGAACGGCCGCGCGTGGCAGCGCTCCTGGGAGCAGGAACTGCTGGCCGACGACGAGCAGATCGCCCGCGACCTGGGCCGGGTCGTGCTGCGCGCGCCGGACAGCCCCGTCGAGCGCGAGGACCTGATCGACATCGGCGGCCGGCAGGTGCGCCTGTCCTGGCACGGCCGCGGCCACACCGCCGGCGACCTGGTGGTACGCGTGGACGACGTGCTCGTCGCCGGGGACCTGGTCGAGGAGGGCGCCCCACCGGGGTTCGCCGACTCCTTCCCGCTGGACTGGCCGGAGACGCTGCTCGCGCTGTCGCGCACGGCCGGGCCGGACACGGTGGTGGTGCCGGGCCACGGCGAGATCGTCGACGCGGAGTTTTTGACCATCGCCCACGACGAGCTGGCCGCCCTGGACTGGCTGATCCGCGAGGCGCACGGCGACAGCGGCGACGTGGCCAAGGTGGCCGCCGCCAGCTCGCTGGCCCGCTGGGGCGAGGCCGGGCGACGCGAGGCCGAGCACGCGGTCCGGCGCGGCTACGCCCAGCTGGACGCGGCCACGCCGAACACCATCGGCTAGCTCAGCTGATCGCGTATCCGCGCTTGAGCAGCTGGTATGCGTCGCCCTGGAAGCCCTTGTCGTCCGGGATCGCGAAGTCGACCGCGTCGGCAACCCGGTTGATGGTGCAGAAGATCGCGCAGACGTGCACCACGTCGCGCACCCCCTGCTCGGTGACGCCCTCGGCATACGCCGCCTCGACCAGCTCCGGGCCGACCTCGTCCGGGCGCAGGGTGAGCGCCTCCAGCAGCGCGAACGCGGCCCGCAGCGACGGCCGCACCGGGGCGGTGCGCCAGTCGTCGAGCACCGCGGCGGTGACCTCCGGCCCGAGCGTCGCGTCGGCGATCGCGCCATGGCTGCCCGCGCAGAAGCGGCAGTGGTTGAGGTTCGACACGAAGGTGGCCATCAGTTCACGCTCACCGATGCTCCACTCGGAGGGCCCGCGCAGCACCCGGTGCACCCAGGCGGTGAAGGGCTCGCCGAAGAACTCCCGGCGGTAGTGCAGCATCTTGAGGATGTCGGCCGGCGCACGCCCGCTGGCGATCCTGATCATCTTCAGTTTGACCCGGTCGCTGAAGCGCCAGGACCGGCCCAGGCTAGGCAGCCGCATGCCGGGTCACCTCCGCCTGAGTGGCAGCGAGCGCCGCCGCCGACTGGACGGGCACCGCCCGCACGGCCGGGGCCTGCTCGCCGGACGAGCGCTGCTGCGCCTGCTCGATCGCGGCGAGTCCCGCGTCCAGCCGCCGCTGCCCGGCGCCCAGCGCCACGGCCACGGTCAGCTCGTACACCTGGTCCTCCGACCAGCCCACGGCCAGCAGCTCACGCACCTGCTCGTCGGTGCTGCGCCAGGCGTGCTCGCGCATCGTGTCCACGTAGCCGCGCAGCTCGTGCGAAACCTCGTCGAGTTTCGCGTGCGCGACGACGTGGCGCACCCGCGACGGCGTCGATCCGGGGCCGTCGAGCACCGCATGGCGCAGTACGGCGAAAAGGTTTTCGGGCACGGTGTCGTCGTCGTTTGGTACGTGGGGCACGAAGGCACCTTAGGCCGCGGCGGCCTTCTCCGCTAGATCCAACCAGCCTGATGCGTCCCACGGCACACCGCTGAAACCCAACGCTGCCTGCAGATTCGGTAACGTCGGCGTGAACGGCAGTCCGATCAGGATGTCCGCGGGCCCGTCCGCGCGCGGGCGGGAGTCCGGGTCGTCGCAGATCAGGATCGACACCGCCGGGCCGCACGCCAGCAGCACCGCGCCCCGGCCCAGGGCGCGCAGCCGCCGCGCCGCCCGCAGCGGCGCAACCGCGCCGTGCCGAGCGAGCACGTCGGCGCTGCTCAGCACGGTCAGGTCGGCGTCGCGGCCGAACTCCTCGGCCACGTCCCACAGCCAGGGCAGCGCGCTGTCGGGCAGGGCCGCGACGTCGACGTGCAACAGCCGCGGGGGCCCCGGCACCCGCCAGAGCCCCCGGGCGGCCACGAGCGCGTCGGGTCTCAGCAGGGACGAGACTTGCACCAGGACCGGCTGCGCCATCCCGCCTCCCCTGACGGCTCCGCCGATCGCGTGCGGTGTCCCACCTGGACGGTGTGACACCGCGGACGCGATTGCGGCGTCGGTTGTCAGAGCAAGCATGGCACGGACGTAACGCTGGTGGGGAGTCCTCGGCGGTCTGCCGTTCAGGCGGACCGCCGGGACGAGCCACTAGCGGCAGTCAGGAAACCATCGAGCCGACGACGGGTTTCGTCAGCAGGGCGGATTCGTTGCGGCCCACGCCCGGATCCAGGGTGCGGGCGACGAAGATGGAGTGCCAGACGCAGAAGACGAGCACCGTCCAGATCTTGCGGGAGTTGTCCGCGCCCCCGGCCCGGTGCTCCTTGAGCAGGCCGTCCACATAGGTCAGGTCGAGCAGGTCGTCGGCGCCGGAGGTGTGCAGGATCTCCCGCGCCCAGTCGTACATCTCGCCGGCCAGCCAGACCCGGGTCGGGGTCGGGAAGCCCAGCTTCGGGCGGTTGACGATGGCGGGCGGCACGACCTGCTCCAGCGCCTTGCGCATGGCGTACTTCGTGGCGTTGGAGCGCGGCGGCACCTTCAGCTCCAGCGGGATCTTCGAGGCCACCGCGAACACCTCGCGGTCCAGGAACGGCACCCGCAGCTCCAGCGAGTGCGCCATGGACATGCGGTCGGCCTTGACCAGCACGTCGCCGCGCAGCCAGGTGTGGATGTCGACGTACTGCATGGTGGCCACGTCGTCGAGGCCGTCGGCAGCCGCCTCGGCGTACAGCGGCGCGGTGACGTCGGTGAACCGGGCCGCCGCCTCGACCGACTCGCGGCGGCGCAGCAGGCGGCGGATCTCGGCGTCCTCTGTGAAGATCCGCGAGTTGCCGGAGAAGCGCTCGGTCAGCGGGGTGGTGCCCCGCTCCAGGTAGCTCTTGCCGCGCATGCCCCGCGGGATCGCCTTGGAGACCGCCCGCAGGCCGCGCTGGAACGAGTGCGGCAGCCGGGTCAGCGGGGCCAGCGACAGCGGCTCGCGGTAGATGCCGTACCCGCCGAAGAACTCGTCCGCGCCCTCGCCGGACAGCACCACGGTCACGTGCTTCGCGGCGGTCTGCGCCACGTGGTAGAGCGGGACCAGGGACGGGTCGGCGACCGGGTCGTCGAGGTGCCAGACGATGCGCGGCAGCGCCTCCATCATCTCCCGCGCGCCGATCTTGGTGGGGATGGTGGTGACGTCCAGGTGCCGGGCCGACTCCTGGGCGACGTCGATCTCGGAGTAGCCGGGCACGTCGAAGCCGACGGTGAAGGTCAGGATGTTCGGGTTCCACTCCCGGGCCAGCGCCACCACGGCGGTGGAGTCGATGCCGCTGGACAGGAACGCGCCGACCGGGACGTCGGAGCGCATGTGCAGCCGTACGCTCTCCCGCAGCGTCTCGTGGATCTGCGCGAACAGGCGCTTCGGGTCGTCGATCGACAGCCGGGGTCGCAGCACCGGCCGGAACCAGCGGCGCTTGGTCAGCTCCCCGCCGGTGCGCTCGCCGGCCGGGCCGGGCCGCCAGGTCAGGCACTCCCCGGAGCCGATGCGCTCGATGCCGTGGTGCAGCGTGTGCGGCTCCGGCACGTACTGGAAGGTCAGCAGGTGCGACAGCTGCACCGGGTCGATGCCGGCGTTGCCCGCGGCGGCGCTCGGCGCGAACGGCAGCAGCGCCTTCTTCTCGCTGGCCAGGAACAGCCCGTCCACGGTCTGCAGGTAGTGCAGGGGCTTGATGCCGAACGCGTCGCGAGCGCCGAAGGCCAGCCGCTCCTGCCGGTCCCAGATCACGAAGGCGAACATGCCGCGCAGCCGGTCCAGCACCGCCTCGCCCCAGTAGTGGTATCCCGCCACGATGACCTCACCGTCACCCTGCGTGGCGAACTTCGCGCCGTGCTCGTCGATCAGCTCCTGGCGCAGCTCCAGGTAGTTGTAGATCTCCCCGTTGAAGGTGAGCAGGTAGCGGGCCTCGGCGGAGTCGGCGCTGTCGGGGCCGGGCGGCGACCAGGGCAGCGGCTCCTTGGAGAACTCGACGTCGATGATCGCCAGCCGCTTGTGCGCGAAGATCGCGTCGGTGTCGACGACGTCCAGCCCGGTGTCGTCGGGGCCCCGGTGGTGCAGCCGTTCCAGGGCCTCGCCAAGGGGGCCCGAGTACGCATCAACCGTGCCCTGACTACTGAAAAAGGCCAAAAGTCCACACACGTGGGCAATCATGCCAGCTACCGGCGGGCGATAGGCTCGGAACACACGAAGACCATGCTCGGAGGCGGCAATATGACTGAAGAGAAGAAGGGCACCGAGTCGCACGACCCTGCGTACCCGGAGAAGTTCCTGCAGTTCATGCGCACCGGATGGAGCGACACCGAGCTCCCGGTGACCCTGCGGGCGGAGGCCCCCAACCACGCCAAGCGCCGCGCGGCGCTGTCCGCGGCGTTCCCCGGCGAGACGCTGGTGATCCCGTCCGGGCACGAGATGGTGCGGGCCAACGACACCGACTTCCCGTACCGCCCGGGCAGCGATTTCGTCTATCTGACCGGCGAGCACGACCCGGAGAGCGTGCTGGTGCTGCGCCCCAACGGCTCCGGCCACGACGCGGTGCTGTACGTGCGCCCCCGCTCCCCGCGCGACACCGACGAGTTCTTCAAGGACCGCCGCTACGGCGAGCTGTGGATCGGCCGCCGCCACACGCTGCGCGAGAAGTCCGCCGAGCTGGGCGTCGAGACCGCCCACCTGGACACGCTGCCCGACGTGCTCAACGACCTCGCCCCCGGCCGCACCCGGGTGCTGCGCGGCCTCGACCCGCACGTCGACGGCCTGGTCCGGCCGACGAACCCGGAGCGCGACCGCGAGCTGGCCTGGACCATCTCCGAGATGAAACTCGTCAAGGACGAGTGGGAGATCGCCCAGCTCCAGGACGCGATCGACGCCACCGTGCGCGGCTTCGAGGACGTGGCCCGGATCATCCCGGCCGACCGGCCGGTCTCCGAGCGCCTCATCGACGGCGTGTTCGGCCTGCGCGCCCGCCACGACGGCAACACCGTCGGCTACAGCTCGATCGTCGGCGCGGGCGGCAACGCCACCGTGCTGCACTGGATCCGCAACGACGGCCGGACGACCCCGGGCGAGCTGCTGCTGCTGGACATGGGCGTGGAGAACCGCAACCTCTACACCGCCGACGTGACCCGGACCCTGCCGGTCAGCGGCACGTTCACCCCGCTGCAGCGCCAGGTGTACGACATCGTGCACGCCTCGCAGCAGGCCGGCATGGACTTCATCAAGCCGGGCGTCAAGTTCGCCGACGTGCACACCACCTGCATGCGGGTGCTCGCCGAGGGCCTGCACGACCTGGGCATCCTCCCGGTCAGCGTCGAAGAGGCGATGTCCAAGGAGTCCACCGTCTACCGCCGGTGGACCCTGCACGGCTTCGGCCACATGCTCGGCATCGACGTGCACGACTGCGCGCACGCCCGGCACGAGGCGTACAAGGACGGCGCGCTCGACGAGGGCTACGTCCTCACCGTCGAGCCCGGCCTGTACTTCCAGCCCGAGGACGAACTGGTCCCCGCCGAACTCCGCGGCGTCGGCATCCGCATCGAGGACGACGTCCTGGTCACCAAGACCGGCGCCGTCAACCTCTCCGCGGGCCTCCCCCGCACCTCCACCGAGGTCGAAACCTGGCTCGCCACCCAACGCGAGGCCGGCCCCCGCCTCCCCGGCTGACCCCACCCCACCGCGTCGATCATGAACTTAAGGGCGTGTTCGACGGCGTGTCGCTCCCCTAACTTCATGATCGACGACATGCGACGGTCCCGGGTCCGGGCGATCGACGTTGGCGGCCGGGCGTTGCGTGGAACGCCCGGCCGCCGCCGTTCTGCCGCACGGGTGTTCCGATCATGGCCGTAACCTGGTCAGACGCTTCGCGTTGGAGCACATCGGACGGCCATCACAGACGCCGACCTGCGCGGGGCAGGTCAGAGCCCGGCGTCAACGGCCCGTCCGGGGGTGAGCGATGCTCGCGAACAGTGAAGATTTCCAGGGCCGCCGCACATGGGTGCGTACGCTGGCGACCGGATTGATGGTCGCAGCCGGATTGGTGGCGGGCGGCCTGGCCGGGCCGACCACGGCCGATGCGCTGGCCCCCGACGACGTGGCGAGCGCCGCCCAGCGGGCCGCGGCGCTGGTGACCTGCGCGACCGCCACGCCGACCCGGGTCGGCACCAACGGCGCCGACTACATCGTCGGCACCCCGGGTCCCGATGTGATCTTCGGCCTGGGCGGCAACGACTACATCGACGGCCGCGGCGGCGACGACCTGCTGTGCGGCAACGCGGGCGCGGACTACCTCGTCGGCGGCGACGGCACGGACACCCTCGAAGGGGCCGACGGCAACGACTACCTGCGCGGCGACGCCGGCAGCGACGTCCTGATCGGCGGGAACGGCGAGGACTACCTGCTCGGCGGGGGCGGCAACGACAACCAGTTCGGCGGAGCCAACAACGACCTGCTCAACGGCGGCGACGGCACGAACACCAACGACGGTGGCACGGGCACCGACACGTGCATCCGCCCGTCCATCGGCCCCGGCTGCCCCTGACCAGGCCCTGACCAGCCTCTCACGGCTCATGCCGCACCACGGGCGATAGGAAGGGCACCTTCTACAACGCATAGCGATGTGAAGGTGCCCTTCCTTGCTTCGTGTCACTTCGTGACGAAGACCGCCACGGTACGGGCGGGCACGGTGAAGGTGCCGGTGGATGGGGTGTAGGCGGACTGGCGGACCAGCGGGTCGACCGAGGTGGCCAGGACCGGGTGCAGGCCCAGTCGCGCGTTCTTCAGGGATGCGACGGTCTGCGTGGTGCTGGACGTGGTGGCGTTGAAGACCACCACCACCGTCTTGCCGTCCTTCTTGATCACCATCGCGATCACGCCCGCGGTCTCGGCGGCCCCGGACAGCGGGAACGACACCGCCTGCTGCACCTCGGCCTGCGTACGCAGGGAGAACAGCGGGCTGGACGCGCGGACCCGCAGCAGCTCCGCGAACCGGTCCCCGGCCAGTCCGATCGCCTCGCACGTCGGCACCAGCGCCGGATCGGCGAGCAGCGGCTTCGCGTACGCCCACTTGCTCTCGTTGTCGGCCGCCGGGGGCAGGCCGAGCCCGAACCCGTTGCCGCTCGCGCAGTCCCAGCGGATGGCGTTGAACCAGTCGCCGGAGTTGTACGAGTTGCGGTCGAGCGACTTGCTGCGCAGCAGGTCGGACCCCGCGGTGACGAACCCGGTGCCCTGGCTGAGCACCACCGTCGACAGCGCCAGCACCTGCATCCGCGCCCGGTCCAGCGCCGGGGTGGCCGCGGGCAGCTTGTACGCCAGCGCGTCGAACAGGATCTCGTTGTCGTGCGCGTCGACGTAGGTGACAGCCTCCGCCGGGGCCTTGGTGTACCCGGCCGACGAACCGTTGTAGTCCACCTCCGCGCCGCTGACCTGGTTGCCGGCCGAGTCGGTGAAGGTGAACCCGGCCAGGTTGCCGGTCAGGCCGACCTTGATCTGGTCCTGCTGGTGCAGCAGCCGGGCGCGCTGCTCGGCGGCCGTGCCGTTGACCGCGTCCCCGTTGGGGTCGGTGAACAGCCCGGACGCGAAGCCCTGGCGGCGCGGGTTGTCGTCGAACGGGCCGCCGCCGCGGACGGCGTCGCGCAGCCGGTCGTTGAACGTGGCGATGCCGGTGCCCGCCATGTTCGCCTGGGTGGCCTGCTCGAACCGGGCGTCGTTCGCGACCTCGCCGAAGTTCCAGCCCTCGCCGTAGAGCAGGATCGCCTTGCCGTCGACGCCGTCCTTGGCCAGGGTCAGCTTGTCCAGCGCCGCACGGACGTCGAGCAGGTTCTGCTTCGGGTGGTGGCCCATCAGGTCGAACCGGAACCCGTCCACCCGGTACGTCTTCGCCCAGGTGACCAGGGAGTCGACGACGAGCTTGCCCATCATCGCGTGTTCTGGCGCGGTGTTGGCGCAGCAGGTGGAGGTGGCCACGGCCCCGTCCTCCAGCAGCCGGTGGTAGTAGCCGGGCACGATCCGGTCCAGCACCGACTTCGGGTCGTCGCCGGCGGCCGAGGTGTGGTTGTAGACGACGTCCAGCACCACCCGCAGCCCGGCCCGGTGGATGCCGTCCACCATGGACTGGAACTCCACGTTGCGCGCCTTGCCCTCGGGGTCGGTCGCGTAGCCGCCCTCGGGCACCGTGTAGTGCAGCGGGTCGTAGCCCCAGTTGTAGCCGTCCGTCGCGGCCACCCCCGCCACGCAGGCCTGCTGCTGGGACGAGTCCCGGGGCAGCGACGGCAGGTCGCAGGCGGGCTGCTGCTGGTCGGTCCGCTTCTCGGGGATCGTCGCGAAGTCGAACACCGGCAGCAGGTGCAGGTGCGAGACCCCGGCGTCGGCCAGTGACTTCAGGTGCCGCATACCCGCGGTCTGCGGGTCGGTGAACGCGGCGTACGTACCGCGCCTGTCCTGCGGCACCGTCGAGTCCGCGACCGAGAAGTCGCGCACCGACAGCTCCTGGATCTGCGCCCGGCCCGTGTAGGACGGGGTCTTCACCGCCGCGCCGGGCAGCTTCGCCACGTCGATCAGCTGGCTGTGCGTCGAGTTCGCCGACAACGCGACGGCGTACGGGTCCGTCACCGACGCCGTGACGACCTGCGCCTTGGCGGGCTGCCACACGCTGACCCGGAATCGGTAGTACCTACCGGTCCAGTCACTCGACCCGGTCACCTTCCACACCCCGGTGTTGTCGTCGCGCAGCATCGACACGGTCTGCGGCGTCGCCGACGGGCTGTCGAACAGCTCCAGCTGCACGTCCTTCGCCGTCGGGGCCCACAGCGCGAGGCTGGGCCGGCCCTTGGCGAACACCGGGCCCAGCGCCGCCTTGGCCGCGGCGGAGTACACGTCGTCCAGCGCTCCCGGGATCTGCACGCCGGTCGCCGACAGCAGCTTGCCCTCGTGGTCGCTCTCGGTCACCACGAGCTGCCCGCGCAGCGCGTTCTTGATGCTCGCGAGGGTGGCGTTCACGTCGAACGCGCCGTACGCCCACAGGTGCGGGAACTTCTGGCGCTGCGCCTCGGACAGGCCGCCGGACGCGGACAGCCGGATCTTCGTGAAGTCGCCGGCCAGCGCGCCGTCCACCACGGACAGCCCGCCATTCGGGGCCACGACCAGGTCGTACACCTTGCCGTCGGGGTCGTGTTTGTTCCAGGCGATGGTGCCCCGGGCGAGCCAGTGGGCGTACGACTTGCTCAGATCGATGTCGAGTGCCGCGCCCTTGACCGACGGCCGCAGGTAGGCCTGCTGCCCGGACAGGATCCAGGCCTCGTTGCCGAACGTCGCGAAGTCCAGCCGCTGGTCGGCGGGCAGGTCCTTCTCGTCGCCCTTGTGGATGATGTAGTTCACCCCGGTCGCGCCGTCCACCAGCGGGATACGCCAGTACGCGCCGAAGGCGTCCGTGCCGGTCGGTTGCATCGGGCTGCCCCACTCGACCGGGTCGGCGTTGCCGTCCCACAGGTGCAGGCCCCAGCCGGTGTAGTTCCCGTCAGCGCGGCGGTAGTGCAGGACCGCGGTCTTCTCGGCGGCGGCCCGGGTCGGGTGCACTGTCGCGTCGCCGGACGCGATCCACGCCTCGCCGACACCCATGTCCATGGCGAGGTCGGCGTTCGGGTCCTTCTCGTCGCCCCGGTGCACGATGAAGTTCACCGGCTTGGTGGCGTCACCGACGGGCACACTCCAGTGTGCGCCGAAAGCGTCCGTGCCGTCCGGCTGGCGCGGGCTCGACCAGTCCGTGCCCGCTCCGGCGGCCAGTCCGTCACCCCACAGGTGCAGGCCCCAGCCGCTGTAGTTCGCGTCGGCCCGGCGGTAGTGCATGTCCACCTTGCCGGTCGCGGCGGCACGGGAGGGATAGATCGTCGCGTCGCCCGATTTCAGCCAGATCTCGCCGACCCGGCTCGGGTCGACGCTGCGGTCAGCCTCGACGTCTTTGCTTCCCGAGCCGTTGACCACGAGAAACCCGACGTTGGTGGCGCCCGGCTTGACCTTCACCCAGGCGAAGCGCCCGTACGAGTCCTCTCCCGCGAACGGCTGCCCCTGCGGCCACGGGTGCTGCATCGAGCCGTCGGTGTCGCCCCAGGTGTAGAGGCCCCACGGGTCGTAGTCGCCGTCGCCGCGCTGGTAGTGCACCAGCACGTACTCGCGCTGCGCGGCCTGCGCGGGCGAGGCCACCGTGATGGTGCTGGTGGTGGACGCGGTGCGGCCCCCGCCGTCGCGGACGACGGCCTTGTAGGTGACGGCCGTGCCACCGGCCAGGCCGGTCAGGTCGTGGAACACGGTGTGCTCGCCGACCGCCTTCGAGGTGCCGAGCAGCTTCCACGGGCCGTCGCCGACCTGCGCCGCGAACGTGACCGTGGCGAGCGGGTCGCCGGTGACCTGCGCGGTGACGGCGGCGCGGGTGGCGATCTCCGCGCCCGAACCCGGGGCGGTGATGGTGATCTGCGGGTCGCCGGCGCTCGGCAGCGCCCGGTCGGCGCGCAGCACGATGCTGGACAGCGCAGGCACGGTGATCGTCACCTTGCCGTCCGCCCCGGCCGTCGGGCCGTTGCCCGCAGCGGGGTAGAGCTGCCCGAACACAGCGCTCGCGGTGGCGGTGTCCACGGTGACGGTTTTCGGGGCGGTGCCGCTGTTCGACGCCACCAGGTACTCGACGCGCTGTGCCGGGTCGACGCGGGAGAAGGCGAACACCCCGTCGCCCGCGTGCCGGGTCACCTGCACGCCGTCACGCAGCGCCGGGTGCGCCTTGCGCAGCCCGCCCAGCTCGGCGATCGCGCGGTAGAGAGGGTGCGCGGTGTCGAACTGGTCCGAGCCGTGGGTGCGGTCGGTGCCGAGCAGGTCGTCGTCGAGGTAGTCGGCGACCTGGGTGGCGAACATGTCCTGCCGGGCGTCCTTGTCCCCGCCGTTGCCGGTGAAACCCTGCTCGTCACCCGAGTAGACGACCGGCTGGCCGCGGGTCAGGAACATCAGCTCGTGGGCGAGCCGGTCGCGTCGGAGGGCGACCGTGGCGTCGGCCTCGACGTTGCCGATGAACGTGCCGATGCGGCCCATGTCGTGGTTGCCGAGGAAGGTCGGCAGCGTGGACGCGTCGGTGCCGGGTGAGGTGTACAGGCCGTCGGCGGCGTACAGGTCGCCCAGGCCCTGGCCGGAGCCGCCGGTGACGAAGCCCTGTGCGGCGGCCTGGAAGCCGAAGTCGAGCGTGGCCTGCAGGCGGCCCTGCCGTACGTAGCTCGACATGATGTTCGGGTCGGCCGAGTAGACCTCGCCGAACATGAAGAAGTCGGGCTTGCCCGCCTTGCGGGCGTCGACCGCGATGCCCTGGCTGAACTGCGGCCAGAACTCCATGTTCACGTGCTTGGCGGTGTCCAGGCGGAAGCCGTCCACGCCGGTGGACTCGATCCAGTCCGAGTAGACCTTGGTCATGCCGCGGACCACCTCGGGCCGCTCGGTCCACAGGTCGTCCAGGCCGAAGAAGTCGCCGTACGTGCTGTTCTCGCCGGAGAAGGTGGAGTCGCCCCGGTTGTGGTACATCGTCGGGTCGTTCAGCCAGGCGGGCGTCTTGGCCTTGGCGTCGGCGGCGCTCTTGAAGACCGGGGTGTACGGCATCGACGAGCGGTCCGTCTTCGGGAAGCCGCTCTTTCCGTCGGCGTAGTTGACGTCCTCGAACGCGCGCCCCGCGGTGTCGGTGTACGGGCTGGTCTTCTTGTCCACGTAGGAGTACTGGTTCTCCTCGTACGCGATGACGTCGGCGGTGTGGTTCACGATGACGTCGAGGTAGATCTTGATGCCGCGCTGGTGTGCGAGCTTGACCAGCTTCTTCAGGTCCGCGTTGGTGCCGAAGTGCGGGTCGACCTGGGTGAAGTCGGTGATCCAGTAGCCGTGGTAGCCGGCCGAGGCGTCCGCGCCGGTCCCCTGCACCGGGCGGTTCTGGAACACCGGGGCGAGCCAGATCGCGGTGGTGCCCAGGCCTTCGATGTAGTCGAGCTTGTCCATGAGACCGGCCAGGTCGCCGCCGTGGTAGAAGCCCTTGTCGGTCTTGTCCAGGCCGGTCTTGAGCCGGTCGCCGGACAGCCCGCCCTTGTCGTTGCGGGGGTCGCCGTTGGCGAAGCGGTCCGGCAGCACGAAGTAGAACTGCTCCGCCTGGCGCCGTGGCGGGCCGGCCGCGGCGAGCGCGGCCGCGGCGGGCTCGTTGGCCCAGTAGGTGTCACCGGCCTGCACCCACTGCGCGGGGCCGCCGCCGGTCAGCGAGCGGATCACCACGAACGGGGCCGCGGCCAGCACCACCGCCAGCAGTCCGATGAGGAGCGTGCGGGGGTTTCTCAACTCTTTGCGAAGTGCCGCGGGGCGCACGAGGGCGCGTAGGGCTGCCATGGGCCTTCTCCGGGAGGGTGAAGTGTCGGGGGCGTCACACGAGCAACAGCGGCAACATACGGGTAACTGAAATGTTTCCGCAAGGCCTTGCAATCTTTGACGTGTAAACAGCAGGAGGATGAAAGATCGCCGCCGACACCCTCCCCCGACCGTGGTCCTCCGGAAGCAGGGCCACCCTTGCCACATGTCGGGTATTAGCTATCAAATAGTCCTAATCGGTCGATACACCTCCGCGACCGCTACCGGAAGGTGGGTCCCATGGATGCCATCACCGAACTGCTGACCAGCATCAACGACCTGCTGGCCAGCCTGATCTCCATCGTGCTCGGCGGCGCCGCACCCGGCCTGCCCGTCGACCCGAGCCTCCCGCCCGTACCCGGCCTGCCCGAACTCCCCGTCCCCGGCCTCCCGCCCCTGCCCCCGGTCCCGTGACGACGGCCCGAGAGCAAGGAAGGGCACCTTCTTAACGCTCCGCGTTGAAGAAGGTGCCCTTCTTAACCTTTACGACCCGAAGGCCCTGCTCAGAGGACGTCGTGGCCCGGGTGGTCGCCCTCGCCGACGTCGACCCGGCGCGGCTCGCTCGGGATCACGCCCAGCTTGCCCGCCTGGTAGTCCTCGAACGCCTGGATCAGCTCGGCCTTGGTGTTCATCACGAACGGGCCGTAGGCCATCACCGGCTCGCGGATCGGCAGGCCGCCGAGGATCAGCACGTCCATGCCGGCCGCGTTGCGGCTCTCCTGCGACGCGTCGGCCGCGACGGTGATCACGTCACCGGCCCCGTACACCGCGAGGTCGCCCAGCTTCACCGGCCGCTTGTCGGCGCCCACCGAACCCGACCCGGCCAGCGTGTACACCAGCGCATTGAAGTCCGGCCGCCACGGCAGCCGCAGCTGCGCCCCCGGCGCGAGCGTGGCGTGCACCAGTGCGATCGGGGTGTGCGTGATGCCCGGCCCGGAGTAGCCTGCCACCTCACCGGCGATGACGCGCAGCAGCACCCCGCCGTCGGGCGAGCTGAGCAGCGACACCTGACCGGCCCGGATGTCCTGGTAACGCGGCGGCGACATCTTCATCTTGGCGGGTAGGTTGACCCACAGCTGGAAGCCGTGGAACAGGCCGCCCGACATGACCAGCTCCTCTGGCGGCGCCTCGATGTGCAGCAGGCCGCTGCCGGCCGTCATCCACTGGGTGTCGCCGTCGGAGATCAGGCCGCCGCCGCCGTGCGAGTCCTGGTGCCGGAAGATGCCGTCGAGCAGGTAGGTGACCGTCTCGAAGCCCCGGTGCGGGTGCCACGGGGTCCCCTTCGGCTCACCGGGTGCGTACTCGACCTCACCCATCTGGTCCATGTGGATGAACGGGTCCAGGGCCTTCAGGTCGACGCCCGCGAACGCGCGGCGGACCGGGAACCCCTCCCCCTCGAACCCCGACGGCGCGGCGGTCACCGACGTGACCTTCCGCTCGACCGCGGCCTCACCCGGCACGGGCACCCGGGGCAGCACCAACAGGTCATCGACGGTAACGGCAGGCATGACGCCCTCCCTCTGTACTAGCGTTTCCCCTGACAAGATAGTTGAACAGTCAACGATCCTCCAACATTCCCACCACCCCCGTCGCGTCGATCATGAACTTATGGACGTGTTCGACCCCCGTCGCGTCGATCATGAACTTATGGACGTGTTCGACGGCGTGTCTGTGCCATAACTTCATGATCGACTCGGGCCGGCGGGGCGGTGGGTGGGCGGTTGGGTGGGCGGTTGGGTGGGCGGTTGGGTGGGCGGTTGGGTGGGCGGTCAGGCGGGGGTGGGGCGGGCGTGGTCGGTGGCCATGCGGACGGCGAGCGCGCCGAGGACGGTGCCCATCAGGTAGCGCTGGACGCGCAGCCATACCTGGCGGCCGGAGAGCAAGCCCGCGATCGTGCCCGCGGCCAGCGCGATCAGCCCGTTGACGGTGACCGCGACCACGATCTGCACCGCGCCGAGCAGGAAGCCCTGCGCCAGCACATGCCCAGCCGCCGGGTCGATGAACTGCGGGATCAGCGACAGGTACATGATGGCGATCTTGGGGTTGAGCAGGTTGGTGATCAGCCCCATCGTGAACAGCCGCCGGTTCGAGTCCGGCGGCAGCGCCGCCGGCTCGAACACCGACACCCCACCGGGCCGCAGCGCCTGGAAAGCCAACCAGCCGAGGTACGCCGCACCGGCGAGCTTCACCGCGAGGTAGAGCGACGGCACCGCCACGAACAGCGCCGAGAGCCCCAGGTTCGTGGCCACCAGGTAGACGAGGAAGCCCGCCGCGACACCGGCCAGCGAGATCAGCCCCGCCCGCCGTCCCTGGGTGATGCTGCGCGAGACGAGATACATCATGTTCGGCCCCGGGGTGAGCACCATGGCCAGCGCCACCGCGAACACCCCGAGAACCGCGCCCGAAGAGATCATGATCGGATCGTCCCACCGCCCGACGCCGCTGGTGGAGCACCAATCCGGATCGGGTGGCCTGCGCGCGAACCGCCGCCCCCGCAGGCGGTTCGGCGCGCAGGCCACCCGACATCCCACGGGCCACTCGGCACACCCCGGCCCATCGAGATCAGGTTTAATCGATCATGAAGTTGTGGCAGCGACACACCGTCGAACACGGCCACAAGTTCATGATCGACGCGGTCGGGGGGTCTCGATCGACGCGAGAGGGAGCGCGTCAGGCGGGGTCGACCAGGACGAATTCGAGGCGGTTGGCGTGGGGGTCTTCGGTGTGGAAGCGGCGGATGCCGGGGACCTCGTCGTTGCCCCAGGTCACCGGGTAGCCCGCCGACTCCAGGCGGGTGGCGAGGGTGTCGAGGTCGGGGCGCAGCAGGGCGGGATGGGCCTTGCGGGCGGGGCGGAAGTCGTCCTCGACGCCGAGGTGCAGCTCGCTGCCGTACTCGTCGATGAACCAGCAGCCACCGCGGACCGCGAGCGCCGCGGGTTTGGGTTTCTCGGTCATGCCGAGGACGCCGACGTAGAAGCCGCGCAGCACGTCCTCGCTGCCCCGGGGGCAGGCGACCTGTACGTGGTGAATCACATCCCGGAGTCTGGCACGGACTTGCGCCTTAAACAAGACGGACGTACGGTTTGAGTGACGCCGCCGCAGGCAGTAAGCCTTGCCTTACCTGCCCACGTGTCGGCCTCTGCGAAAGACTCAGGTGGTAACAGACCCGCTGTGAAGGAGTACGACGTGGCGAGCCTCGACACGTTCGGTGCCAAGAGTGAGCTGCGCGTCGGTGACGCGGGCTACGAGATCTTCCAGATCGACAAGGTGGAGGGCCACGAGCGGCTGCCCTTCAGCCTCAAGATCCTGCTGGAGAACCTCCTGCGCACCGAAGACGGCGCCAACATCACCGCCGATCACATCCGCGCGCTGGGTGGTTGGGACCCGACCGCCGAGCCCAGCGTGGAGATCCAGTTCACGCCCGCCCGCGTCCTCATGCAGGACTTCACCGGCGTGCCCTGCGTGGTCGACCTGGCCACCATGCGCGAGGCCGTCCGCGACCTGGGCGGCGACGCCTCGAAGGTCAACCCGCTGGCCCCGGCCGAGCTGGTCATCGACCACTCGGTCATCGCCGACGTGTTCGGCCGCCAGGACGCCTTCGAGCGCAACGTCGAGATCGAGTACGGCCGCAACCAGGAGCGCTACCAGTTCCTGCGCTGGGGCCAGACCGCGTTCAACGAGTTCAAGGTCGTCCCGCCGGGCACCGGCATCGTGCACCAGGTGAACATCGAGCACCTGGCCCGCGTGATCATGCCGCGCAACGGCCAGGCCTACCCGGACACCGTGGTCGGCACCGACTCGCACACCACGATGGTCAACGGCCTGGGCGTGCTGGGCTGGGGCGTCGGCGGCATCGAGGCCGAGGCCGCGATGCTCGGCCAGCCGGTCAGCATGCTGATCCCGAAGGTCGTCGGCTTCAAGCTGTTCGGCGAGCTGCCCTCGGGCGCGACCGCCACCGACCTGGTGCTCACCATCACCCAGCAGCTGCGCAAGCACGGCGTGGTCGGCAAGTTCGTCGAGTTCTACGGCCCCGGCGTGACCTCGGTGCCGCTGGCCAACCGCGCCACCATCGGCAACATGAGCCCCGAGTTCGGCTCCACCTGCGCCATCTTCCCGATCGACGCGGAGACCATCGCCTACCTGGAGCTGACCGGCCGCCCGGCCGAGCAGATCGCGCTGGTCGAGGCGTACGCCAAGCAGCAGGGCCTGTGGCACGACCCGTCGGTCGAGCCGGCCTACTCCGAGTACCTGGAGCTGGACCTGGCGACCGTCGTGCCGAGCATCGCCGGCCCGAAGCGCCCGCAGGACCGGGTCGAGCTGACCAACGCCAAGACCGCGTTCCGCTCGGTGCTGCCCGACTACGTCAAGGACGAGGAGGAGGACGAGGCCGGCAAGGAGAGCTTCCCGGCATCGGACTCCCCTGCGCAGAGCCTCACCCGGGCCAGCAACCCCACGCCGGTCACCGCGGCCGACGGCTCGACCTACCACCTCGACCACGGCGCGGTCGTGATCGCCTCGATCACCTCCTGCACCAACACGTCGAACCCGCAGGTCATGCTGGGCGCGGCGCTGCTGGCCAAGAAGGCCGTCGAGCGGGGCCTGCACGCCAAGCCGTGGGTGAAGACCACGCTGGCGCCCGGCTCCAAGGTCGTCATGGACTACTACGCCAAGGCCGGTCTGGTGCCGTACCTGGAGAAGCTCGGCTTCCACCTGGTCGGCTACGGCTGCGTGACCTGCATCGGCAACTCCGGCCCGCTGCCGGAGGAGATCAGCGCCGCGGTCAACGAGGCCGACCTCGCCGTGGTGTCGGTGCTGTCCGGCAACCGCAACTTCGAGGGCCGGATCAACCCCGACGTCAAGATGAACTACCTGGCGTCCCCGCCGCTGGTCGTGGCGTACGCCATCGCCGGCACGATGGACATCGACCTGTCCAGCGACCCGCTGGGCACCGACGCCGACGGGCAGCCGGTGTACCTGCGCGACATCTGGCCGACCCCGGCCGAGGTGCAGGACACCATCAACGCCTCGATCTCGGCGGAGATGTTCACCAAGGACTACGCCGACGTGTTCGCCGGCGACGAGCGCTGGCAGGGCCTGCCGACGCCGACCGGTGACACGTTCGCCTGGGCAGGTGACTCGACGTACGTGCGCAAGCCCCCTTACTTCGAGGGCATGGCGGCGCAGCCGGGGCCGGTCAGCGACATCGCGGGCGCGAAGGTGCTGGCGAAGCTGGGCGACTCGGTGACCACCGACCACATCTCCCCCGCCGGTTCCATCAAGGCCGACTCCCCGGCCGGCAAGTACCTGGCCGAGCACGGGGTGGAGCGCAAGGACTTCAACTCGTACGGTTCCCGCCGCGGCAACCACGAGGTGATGATCCGGGGCACCTTCGCCAACATCCGCCTGCGCAACCAGATCGCGCCCGGCACCGAGGGCGGCTTCACCCGCGACTTCACCGTCGCGGACGCCCCGGTCAGCACGATCTACGACGCCAGCCAGAACTACCAGGCGGCCGGCATCCCGCTGGTCATCCTGGCGGGCAAGGAGTACGGCTCCGGTTCGTCGCGCGACTGGGCCGCCAAGGGCACGGCGCTGCTGGGCGTCAAGGCCGTCATCGCCGAGTCGTACGAGCGCATCCACCGCTCGAACCTCATCGGCATGGGTGTGTTGCCGCTGCAGTACCCGGCCGGTCAGACCGCCGTCTCGCTCGGCCTGACCGGCACCGAGACCTTCACCTTCACCGGCGTGGAGGCCCTGAACGAGGGCACCACCCCGAAGACGGTCAAGGTCACCACCGACACCGGGGTCACCTTCGACGCGGTCGTCCGCATCGACACCCCCGGTGAGGCGGACTACTACCGCCACGGCGGCATCCTCCAGTACGTCCTCCGCCGGATGCTCGCGAGCTGACCAGTCCGCGTGAGGGCAAGGAAGGGCACCTTCTTAACGCTATGCGTTGTAGAAGGTGCCCTTCCTTCACATCCGGCCGCCGGGCGCACCGCGTTCGGCCGTCGGCGTCACGCGCCACCAAGCAGGTAAACGAAGCGAAGCCGACGACTGGCCTGTGACGTCGGCTGAGAGGCCGAACGCCGCAGCCGCCGGAGGCGGCTGCCAGCAGTACAGTTAGTTGAATGAGCAACGTTGAGACGGCGCCCGTCGAGACCGCCTGCGGGCACGAGCCGGTGCCGGACGGGCCGACGCACGAGCTGCTCCCCGGCCGCGAGGTGGTGCTGGGCGGGCCGCGCGGCATGATGGTCAGCCGTACGCTGCCGCACAAGGACCGGCGCATGGTCGGCGCGTGGTGCTTCGTCGACCAGTACGGCCCGGCCGACCACGACATGCGCGTCGCGCCCCACCCGCACACCGGTCTGCAGACCGTCACCTGGCTGGTCCAGGGCGAGGTGCTGCACCGCGACAGCGTCGGCAGCGAGGCGCTGGTCAGGCCCGGCCAGCTCAACCTGATGACGGCCGGGCACGGCATCTCGCACTCCGAGGAGTCGCCCGTCCCGCGCACGGAACCCCTGCACGGCGTGCAGTTGTGGGTCGCCCTGCCGGACGCGGCACGCTCGGCCGCCCCGGCCTTCGAGCACCACCCCGACCTGCCCGTCGTCGAGCTGGACGGGGCCGTCCTGACGGTGATCATGGGCGAGCTGGTCGGCGCGGTGTCGCCGGCGACGGCGTACACCCCGCTGGTCGGCGCGGAAGCCGCACTGGCAGCGGGATCGGCGATCACCCTGCCGCTGCGCGGCGATTTCGAGTACGCGGCGCTGGTGCTCGACGGCGCCGCGCACGTCGACGGCGTACCGCTGGAGCCCGGCACCCTGCTCTACCTCGGCCGCGAGCGGACCGCCCTCGACCTGGCCGCCGACGGACCGGCCCGGGTGCTGCTGCTCGGCGGCGAGCCGTTCGAGGAGGAGATCGTGATGTGGTGGAACTTCGTCGGGCGCAGCCACGACGACGTCGCCGCCGCACGCGAGCAGTGGATGGCGGCCGACCCGCGCTTCGGCACGGTGACCGGCTACGACGGTGCGCCCCTGCCCGCTCCGGTGCTGCCCAACGCCCAGCTCAAACCCCGCGGCCGCGTTCGCTGACCCATCTGGCGGCAGGCTCCGCCGAGAGGGCCGTGGCCGGCCGGAGCACGTGCCCGGCCGGAGCACGGTCGGGCACGGCCCGCGTCACGCGGACGGCGGGCCGAAGGTCGGCGGCGTCTCGCGGAGTTGGCGCTGCATCGGGGCCGCCTCGGTCAGGTCGATCACCGGCACGCCGGGTGCGAAGTAGCCCGCCGCCGTGGTCAGCGCCGCCTTGTCCAACTGCCAGCCGAACGCCGGCCGGCTCGCCAGCACGACCTCGGTCGGCACGTGCCAGATCGTGGCGGCCACGCTCGCCGGCATGGACGGCCGCAGCGGCGCGACCCCGTCGACGCCCTGGACCCCGACGTACGTGGTGACGAACAGGCCCTGGTGCACCCGGAACAGGTAGATCTCGCTGATCGCCGACCAGGGTACGAAGGCGCTGGTCCGGGCGTAGATCGGCGGGCGCCCGCCGAACAGGACGCCGTCGGCGTCGACCCGCAGGCCCGGCTTGCCGCCCAGGATCAGCGGCAGGTACAGGGCGAGCAGCGTGCCCGGCAGCGCCAGCCCGCCCGCGATCAGCACCACCCGGACGTCCTCGCTCCAGCCCGGCAGCAGGCCCGCGACGGCCGCGAGCACTCCGACGGCCAGCATGGACTTGGTCAGCCGGCCGAACCGGAACGGGGCGGTGTACGTGAACGACGACATCGGGAGATCATCGCGGCCCGCCGCGATCATGACAAGACCCCGTTCAGCCCGGGCAAGATCCGCCGACTTGCCTGGCAATCGGGCGTATCTTGAACGCCCTTTCGCCCGATTGCCAGGCAAGTCCAACGAGCACGGCCGCGCGGGGTCAGGTCCGCATGCCGGCTTCGGCGAGGAGTTCGGCGGTCAGGGCCGCCTCGTCCAGGCCGGTCAGGCCGCGGGCGGTGAACCACGTGGCCACGTTGTGCACATCGCGGGTCAGGAACCGCTTGCCCTGCGGATTGGCCACCACGTCCACGATCTGCGGCAGGTCGATGATGACCAGCCGCCCCTCGTGCACGAGGATGTTGTACGGCGACAGGTCGCCGTGCGCGTACCCCGCGCGGGCCAGCACCGTCAGGCCCAGCACGAGCTGCGCCCACAGGTCGGCCAGCCCGGCCTCGTCGGTGCGCACCTGGGCCAGCCGCGGCGCGGCGGTGCCGTCGGGCGCGCCGATGAACTCCTGCAGCACCTCGGTGCCCAGGATCTGCACCGGGTACGGCGTGAACGGCGCGACGTCGAGCTGCCGCGCGATCTCCCACAGCCGGGCCAGCGCGCCGAACTCGGCCGCCGCCCACTGCCCGGCGATGGCCTCCTTGCCGAACGCGCTGCGGTTGGCCATGGCCCGGTTGACCCGGGACTCCTTGTCCCGACGGCCCTCCAGGTAGCCCGCGTCGCGGTGGAACATGCGGTGGTCGTGGCTGCGGTAGCGCTTTGCCGCCAGCAGGCAGCCGCGGTCGGTGCCGGGAACGTGGCGGTGCAGCAGGAAGACGTCGGCCTCCTTGCCGGTCTTCAGCACTCCGCGCTCCACGTCGACCGCGGCCAGCTCGGTGACGAGCCAGTCGGGGTGGGGCAGCGGCCCGCGCTCGGTGGGCGTCGACAGGTCCCAGGTGGACCAGCGGTCACCGAATTCGGGCTTGTCGGGGGTCTCGTCCCACTCGACTTCTTCGGCGTACGACTTCTCGAAGGTCAGTTCGTCGTCGTCGAAACGGTTCCGGCGGTTGACGCGGCCGGAGCGCGGAAAGTCGTGCTCTCGCACTGGAAAAGCTCCTCGGTCGGAGAGAAGAAGAAGAAAGAGGCGAAATGCGCGCAGCGCACAGCGACGGCAACCATTCGGCTCAACTCCCTTCTCTCCCGACCCGGATCAGTTCCGGGATCTCGCACAACGCGGACGAGTCTTCCCTCGACCCACTGATCCTGTCAACCGATTTTCCGCAGCGACCCGCATCACACGCGCCCGGCCTCACCCACAGGCATCGATCATGAAGTTATGGCAGCGACACACCGTCGAACACTGCCATAAGTTCATGATCAACCCGAAAAGACCGGCAGGACGTCAGCGGGCCATGCGGTGGGGTGGGTCGGCGGCGAGGACGGCTGCCACGGCCTGGATGGCGCCTTCGACGATGCGGGTGGGGCCGAAGCGGCGTTCGGTCCACTGGCGGCCGCGGTGGATCCAGACGCTGGGGATGCCGATCGTGGTCGCGCCGCCGATGTCGGCTTCGGGGCTGTCGCCGATCATCCAGGCGCCACGCAGCCGCATCCGGGCCCGCTCCGCGGCGATCTCGAAGATGCGCGGGTTGGGTTTGCGGCAGTCGACCTCCTGCGAGACCACCCAGTCGGCCACGAAGCGGTCCAGGCCGGTACGCCGGATCTTGGCTTCCTGCTGGCGGGTCTCGCCGTTGGTGACTATCACCGGCACCCAGCCCGCCTCGGCGGCGATGCGCAGCGCGGCACCGACCATCGGGTCCAGCCGGGTCGCCTCGATCTGCCCCTCGTGCAACTCCTCCACCAGGTCAACGACGGAGTTGCGCAGTCGATAGCGGTCGCGGATCGCGTCGGCCAGGTCCCAGCGCGAGGTCAGGCCGTCCGCGTCGGCGTCCACCAGCCAGTCGATGTCGTACGGCGGGGCGCTGATCTCGGACAGGAACCGAGTACCCCACATCCGGAAGGCGCCCTCGCGGTCGACCAGTGTGTTGTCGAGGTCCAACAGCAACAGAGGCACGCGGGCACCTTACGTGACTCAGGACACGCTGGTGAAGCCCCCCTTTGTGCGGGAAACCTCGCGGTAACGAAATCGATGCCTGGTCACGCCAGATCCGCGTCCACGCCGATGGTGTCCCGCTGGCGAGCTGCCTTGATCTGGTTGCGGGCCCAGTTCTCACTCGGCGTGCGCCCGTACTCCTGGGCCGTCCATTCGCGGACGAAGGCCGGGCTGACCTGCTCACCGCGCGACAGCGCCTCGGTGATCATCCGCTGGACCGGCTCCTGGAGGTGGTTGAGCATGCCGCGTGAGGTGATCTCGCTGGTGTCCGACAGGGGCCGGTGGCCCATCGGCTCGCGGCCGGTCGGGGCGCTCCACGCCGACTCCAGGGTGGCCCGCAGGTCCCGGCCCAGGATCGTGCCGCGCTCGTCACGTTCGGGAACGAGGTCCTGGGACATCGGCTCGGGTTCTGGCTGGTGGGGCGCGGGCGGCGGCTCGGGGAAGTCCTCCGGCTGGGGCGTCGGCTGGTAGACCGCCTGCGGCGGGTACGGCTGGTAGCCGTTCGGCTGGTGCCCGTTCGACTGGTGCCCGTTCTGCGGGATCGGCGCGGACTGGTGCGGCACGGGCAGGTGCGGCACCTGCGGCGACGAGCCCGGCGCGGCTCCGGAACGCCAGCTCGCCGAGCGGGCCCGGCGCACCTCGGCTCGGGCGTGCACCTCGACCAGCTTGGCCTGCTGCTCCTCACGGACCAGCTGCGCGCCGTACAGGCGGCGCTGGCGCTTGGCCTCGCGGGTGTCCTCCAGGTGCGTCAGCGCGTTGCGCACGCTGGGCCGCAGGCCCTCCGCCGGCGGGTGCACGATCCAGGCCCGGCGGGCCGCGAACGTGGAGATCGGGGCGTAGAACCAACGCTGGCCGAAGCGCGGGTAGCGGGTCTTGAGCGCCACCTCGTCGTCGTAGCCGGCCATGAACTGGTCCAGCAGCTCGTGGAACATCGCCATGCCCGCGAAGGACAGGAACGCCAGGTAGAGGCCCGCCCAGATGGACCACTTGTCGCGGCCGTGCACGAAGTTCAGGGTCGCCGACACGGTCGCGGCGGCGAGCACGATCTTGTATGCCCGGCCGGGGTGCCGCCCGCGCTTGACGGCGACGAACGCCCACGCGCCGAAGGAGATGCTGATGCCGTCGAGGCTGAGCGGCACCAGGATGTTGGTCCAGTGGTCCCAGCCCATGACGTCGTTGGCGAAGCCGGTGAGGCCGATGAAGGACACGCCCATCACGGCGAGCCAGACCAGCAGCGTCGGGATCAGCGCGGCCAGGAACAGGCCGGTGTCCTTGGCCTTGTCCGCGCGGGTGGCGTACGCCCCCGGGTTGGCCAGCCGCATGCCGCGCCGCCGCCCGGCCGAGCGGGCCAGCGGCACCCCGATCAGCAGGGAGATCGTCAGGATCGAGACCACCAGGACCATCACCCACGTGTCCACGTAGGTGGTGGTCAACAGCTCCAGGTCCACAGGTCGCACCTTCCCCGGCGGGCCGCAGACCTGTTGGCCTGCAGGCGTTTCGCACGGCGTCGCCATACTGTCCCCGACGCTCAACGCGCGCCGGACGCGGAGGATTCTTCCATGCGCGGGTTTCGCGCGCATCGCGTCCGAGATCCGTCACCGGGCGTCAAGCCGTACGTACGGATTGCGTGTGCGGGGCCGACCTGCGAAGATCGGCATGTGCCCAGGGTGAGTCAGGATCAACTCGACGCGCGCCGCCACGAGATCCTCGCCGCGGCCCGTGCCTGCTTCGCCCGTTACGGCTACGAGGGCGCCACGGTGCGCCGCCTGGAGCAGGCGACCGGATTGTCCCGGGGCGCGATCTTCCACCACTTCCGCGACAAGGACTCGCTGTTCCTGGCCGTCGCCGAGGACGACGCGGTCGAGATGGCCGCCACCGTCGCCGCGAACGGCCTGGTGCAGGTGATGCGGGATCTGCTGGCCCACGCCCAGGACCCCGACGCGGCCGGCTGGCTCGGCACGCAGCTGGAGGTGGCCCGGCGGCTGCGCACGGACCCGGCGTTCGCCAAGCGGTGGGCCCAGCACAGCGAGGCGATCGACACCGCGACCCGCGAGCGCCTGCAGCGCCAGGCGAGCGCGGGTGTGCTGCGCGAGGACGTGCCGATCGACGTGCTCGCGCACTTCCTGGAGCTGGCGTACGACGGGCTGGTCAAGCGGCTGGCGATGGGTGGCTCGGCCGACGACTTCGGCCCGGTGCTGGATCTGATCGAGGAGACGGTCCGCCGCCGCTGAAGCGGACGTTCGGGCGTTTCCGCCCCGCCGCCGACGCAACAGCGTGACCTGCTCCGGAAATGACGAAACCCGGGGGTTCCGCGCGGGTGCGCGGGCCGGCTGGACAAACCGGACATTCCCCCGGGAATCGGGTGGCTCCCTTGGATTCGCCAGGGCCGCTGACACACGGCCTCGACGCTCCAGTCGAACCTTCAGGTATCGACAGAAGTGCAGTCGATGACAGCCGCCTAGCGGGCAGCCACCTCACGTGTCCTGTAGCTACTCAAAGCTGGACCACCTCCTTTCCCGTGTACCGCCGACACTATCCACGAGATCCAGGGATCGACAAGATATTTTCTGGCGGGCATCCGGGCGCTACAGTGCCACCCCATGGGCGCCCTCAAACCTTGGCATCTGCTGCTCGGCGGCACCGTCTGCTGCGCGACCGTGGTGGTGGTCGCTCTGGTGGTCTTCCTGGTAATGCGTAAGAAATGAGAACCGCCCTGGTCCGCGAGCCGAGTTCCCGGCTCGCCGACGGCATCGTGACCCACATCGGCCGCAGCGAGATCGACCTGTCCCTGGCCCGCGCCCAGCACATGGCGTACGCCGACGCGCTGGCCTCGGCCGGCTGGGAGGTCTACCCCGCCCCGGCCGCTGACGACTGCCCGGACTCGGTGTTCGTCGAGGACGCGGTCGTGGTGGTGGACGACCTCGCCGTGCTGACCCACCCCGGCGCCCCGGCCCGCCGAGGCGAGGTGGCCGGGGTCGAGCAGGCCGTGCTGGAACTGGACCTGCGCACCGCGCGCATCACGGAGCCGGGCACCCTGGAGGGCGGCGACGTGCTCCAGGTCGGCACGACCGTCTACGTCGGACGCGGCGGGCGTACCAACGCCGAGGGCATCCGGCAGCTGCGGGCGCTGCTCGCCCCGCTCGGCCGTACCGTGGTCGCGGTGCCGCTGGGCGAGGTGCTGCACCTGAAGTCCGCGGTGACCGCGCTGCCCGACGGCACCTTCCTGGCCCTGCCCCACCTGGTGCCGACCGGGCTGTTCCCGGCGGTGCGCCCCGTCGAGGAGGAGGGCGGCTGCCACGTGGTGCCGCTCGGCGGCGACCGGGTGCTGCTGGCCGCGTCCGCGCCGCGTACCGCCGAACTGCTCGGGGATCTGGGCTTCGCCCCGGTCGTGGTGGACATCGGCGAGTTCGAGAAGCTCGAAGGCTGCGTCACCTGCCTGAGCGTGCTGGTCTCCCGCTGATTGCTCCGATGGTCCATCATGAGGGCTCCCTCGTCGAAGGAGCTCCCATGGCGGACACCTGGGGCATCCCCGGTCCCACCTTCCTGCTGCTGTTCGCGCTCGCCGCGGTGGTCGTGCTGGTGGGCACGCTGATCCACCGGTCCCGCCTGTTCGCCGGGCCCGGCCAGGTCCGCGTGGACCAGCTGTCGCCGCAGCACACCGCGTACCTCAACGGCGGCGCGGCGCTGGCGGTGTACTCCTCGCTGACCTTCCTGCGCCAGAGCGGCGTCGTCGCGGCCGACGAGGCCGGGCGGCTCACCCGCACCGGCGGCCTGCCGCCGGGCGCGACCCCGCTGGACACGGCAGTCCTGCACGCCGTCGGCAACGGCCAGCGGGCCAAGGAGCTGCACACCGACCGCTCCGTGGCCGAGGCGCTGGCCGCGATCGGCGAGGAGCTGCGCCGCGGCGGCCTCACCGTCGGCCCCGACGTGGTGTCCCGCGCCCGGCGCGGCCCGCTGCTGCTGCTCGCCCTGTTCGCGGTGGGCGTGGTCCGGATCATCGCCGGGATCGCCAACGACCGCCCGGTGATGTTCCTGGTGCTGCTGGTCATCCCGGTCGGCATCGTCGGCCTGGTGCTGCTCGCCCGCAAGCCGCGGCGCACCAAGGCCGCCGAGAACGCGCTGTTCCAGGCCAAGCGCCACTTCAACCACCTGCGTCCGGCGTCGCGGCCCGCCTGGGACACCTACGGTCCCGCGCAGACCGCGCTGGCCGTCGGCCTGTTCGGCACCGCCGTGCTGTGGGCCGCCGACCCGGCCTTCGCCGGGGAGACCGAGATCCCGGAGCGCGACGACACCAGCGGCGCGTACGGCCCGTTCTACGGCGGCTCCGACGGCGGCGGTTCGAGCGGCGGCGACAGCGGTGGTTCCTCCTGCAGCAGCGGCTCTTCCTGCGGTGGCGGGGGTGGCTGCGGCGGCGGAGGCGGGTGCGGCGGATGACGCCGCTGGCCGGACGGGGCGTCGGCATCGGCTGGCGCCCCGAGATCTCCGGCTTCGTCGCCGAACTGCCCGGCCTGCGGTTCGTCGAGGTCATCGCCGAGTCGCTGCCGCACTCCGGTGAGCCGCCCGAGGCGCTGGCCCGGCTGCTCGCGGCCGGGGTCGCGGTGGTGCCGCACGGCGTGAAACTGTCCCTCGGCGGGGCCGAACCGGTCGACCCGCACCGGGTCGAGCACCTGGCGCAGGCCGCCCGCGCCGTCGGCGCGCCGCTGGTCAGCGAGCACATCGCGTACGTCCGAGCGGGCGGGGTCGAGGCCGGTCACCTGCTGCCGCTGCCGCGCTGCCGCGAGGCCGTCGACGCGGTGGTCGCCAACGTCGCGCGGACCACCGCGGAACTCGACGTGCCGCTGGCGCTGGAGCCGATCGCGGCGCTGTTCGAGTGGCCCGACGACGAGCTGACCGAGGCCGAGTTCCTCACCGAGATCCTGGAACGCACCGACGCGCTGCTGCTGCTCGACATCGCCAACGTGTACGCCAACGCGCTCAACCGCGGCGAAGACCCCGCCGACCTGCTGACCCGGCTCCCGCTGGAGCGCATGGCGTACGTCCACGTCGCCGGCGGCCGCCTGCACGAGGGCCGCTACCACGACACGCACACCGACCCGGTGCCCGGCGAGGTCCTGGAGCTGCTGGGCGAGCTCTGCGCGCGGCAGCGCCCGCCCGCGATCCTGCTCGAACGCGACGGCCTTTACCCGCCCGCCGCGGCCCTGCGCGCGGAGCTGGACGCCCTGTCCGCGGCGACCGGCTACCCCGCGATCACCGGCGCGGCACGCGCATGACCGGCCCTGGCGGCTCCGGTGCCGGCGGCTCCGGCCCCATGGCGGGCATCCCGGCTGCTGGTGTCGGGCTGGCGCGGCGGCAGGAGGAGCTGGTGCGGGCTCTGGTGGCGGGATCCGCCGTTCCTACGGGCTTCGACGCCGGGGCGGTGGCCGCGACGCAGACCGCGTTGCTGCGCAAGCGGGCCGAGGACGTGGCGCGCACATGGCCCCGGCTGGCCGCGTCAGCGGGACCTGGGCAGTGGGCCCGAGTGTTCTCGGCCTGGGCTGCGGGTCGCGCGCCGCAGGGGTCGCTGCGCGACGGCTGGGACTTCGCCCTGGCCCACCCACCCCGCGACGCCGCAGCGCGGCGGGAACTCGCGCTCCGCGACCTGCTGTGGACGTACGACGGCCAAACCGCCCCGCGCGCCCGCCGCGGTGCCGCCGTCCGCCTCCACGCAGGCGAACTGTTCCTCCGCTGGCGTGGCCGCGCCCTCACCTACCGCCCCCGCTGACCCTCGGCAGTCGCCCGCCGCGCACCGTGGATCTAGAAGAGTTGTTGCTTCCTGAGCAGCAACAACTCTTCTAGATCCCGCAGCCGCGAGCCGGCCCCGAAGGTGATCACGGTGCCAGGGTGGCGACACGCCGCCGAACACGCCCTTAAGTTCATGATCAACGCGGCGCGGCGCGGCGCGGCGCGGCGCGAGGCGGGGAGGGGGCGGGGGTCAGGCGGGGGTGTCGGTGAGGTGGGTGAGGCGGGGGGAATCCGCGGTGGCGAACTGGGTGCGGTAGAGGTCGGCGTAGAGGCCGCCGGAGGCGAGCAGTTGTTCGTGGGTGCCGCGCTGGACGATGCGGCCGTCGTCGAGGACGAGGATCTGGTCGGCCTCGCGGACGGTGGACAGGCGGTGGGCGATGACCAGGGCGGTACGGCCGGCCAGGGCGGTGGACAGGGCCTGCTGGACGGCGGCCTCGCTCTCGGAGTCCAGGTGGGCGGTGGCCTCGTCGAGGATGACGATCGACGGGGCTTTCAGCAGCAGGCGGGCGATGGCGATGCGCTGCTTCTCGCCGCCGGAGAAGCGGTAGCCGCGTTCGCCCACCACCGTGTCCAGCCCGTCGGGGGTGGCCCGGACCAGGGTGTCGATCTGCGCGGCCGCCAGCGCGGCCCACAGCTCGTCGTCGGTGGCGTCAGGCTTGGCGTAGCGGAGGTTCTCCGCGATGGTCTCGTGGAACAGGTGCGCGTCCTGGGTGACCACGCCGATGGTGTCCCGCAGCGACTGCAGGGTGGCCTCGCGCACGTCGACGTCGCCGACGAGCACGGTGCCGCTGGTGACGTCGTACATCCGGCTGACCAGCATCGAGGTGGTGGACTTGCCCGCGCCCGAGCTGCCGACCAGCGCGACCATCTGGCCGGGCTCCACGGTGAACGAGACACCGCGCAGCACCGGCGCGGTGGCGGTGCGTTCCAGCGTCGCCACGTCCTCCAGCGAGGCCAGCGAGATCTCGGCGGCGGTCGGGTAGCGGAACTCCACGTCCCGGAACTCGACCTTCGACGCGCCCTTCGGCACGTCGACCGCGCCGGGCTTCTCCGCGATCGCGGGCGGCAGGTCGAGCACCTCGAAGACCCGGTCGAAGGAGACCAGCGCGCCCATCACGTCGATGCGTACGTTGGACAGCGCGGTGATCGGCCCGTAGAGGCGTACCAGCAGCAGCGCCAGGGCCACGACGTCGCCCGCGTCGAGGCTGCCCTGCACGGCGTACCAGCCGCCCAGGCCGTAGACCAGCGCCTGGGCCAGCGAGGCGACCAGCATCATGGCGGCGAAGAAGGTGCGCGAGTACATGGCGCTCTGCACGCCGATGTCGCGGACCCGGCCGGCCCGCTCGGCGAAGCGCGTCGACTCGGTCTCGGGGCGGCCGAACAGCTTCACGAGCAGCGCTCCGGCGACCCCGAAGCGCTCGGTCATGGTGGCGTTCATCTTCGCGCCGAGGTCGTACGACTCCTTGGTGATCTCGGCCAGCCGGTGGCCGACCCGGCGCGCGGGCAGGATGAACACCGGCAGCAGGATCAGCGACAGCACGGTGATCTGCCAGGACAGAGTCAGCATGACCAGCACGGTCAGCACGAGCTGGATGATGTTGCCGACGACGCCGGACAGCGTCGAGGTGAACGCGCGCTGCGCGCCGAGCACGTCGTTGTTGAGCCGGCTGACCAGCGCGCCGGTCTGCGCCCGGGTGAAGAACTGCACCGGCATGCGCTGCACGTGGTCGTACACCTGGGTGCGCAGGTCGAAGATGAGGCCCTCGCCGATGCGCGCCGAGTAGAACCGCTCGACCAGCGACAGCCCCGCGCTGAGCAGGGCGAGCGCCGCGATGACCACCGCGATGGTGATGACGGTGCGGCCCGCGTCGGGGGCCATGACCCCGTCCTTCGGGGTGATCGCACTGACGACCCGGCCCGCCAGCAGCGGCGTGACCACGCCGATGACCGCGCCGACCACGATGGTGACCAGGAAGAAGACGATCTCCCTGCGGTACGGCCGGGCGAAGGAGAGGATCCGCTTCGCGGTGGGCTTGCCGATCTTGCGGTTCTCGACGCTCTGCCCCCGACGCATGGACCGCATGAGCGTCTCCATGCCGCCGCCCCCACCCGGATAACTCACCGGTGAACCTCCCACTGTGAAAGACCAGACGTGCCGCTCAACGTGCCCTGCCGAACGAAAATTCCTTAGCCCGGCTCATTAACTATTCAGCCGGGCAGACAATGGCACGCGACCGGATGCCGCCCATCCCCCGGAAAGGAGAAGGCGGCCGTCTTTCCACCATGACGAATCAGCCGTCGGTATGACGCCCGAAAGAGTGGCTCAGCGATCCGGAAAGGGACGGCGGAACAGATACCGCCGGAATGTCACTCGCCCAGGCCGGCCAGGTCGCGGATGCGGCGGGTCTGCGCCTCGCGCTCCGCGCGCTCCTGCTCCGGGAAACTCCGACCGCCCGCCGCGGCCAGCAGTGCCTTGATCTCGACGACCGCGTCGCGCGGGGCCGCCAGCACCGCATTGGCCAGATCGGCCGCGGCCGCGTCCAGCTCGTCGCGCCCCACCACGAGGTTGACCAGGCCGATCCGGTCCGCCTCGGCGGCGTTCACGCGGCGGCCGGTCACGCACAGCTCCAGCGCGCGGGCGTAACCGACGAGCTCGACCAGGCGCTTGGTGCCGGTGAGGTCCGGCACGAGCCCCAGCGTCACCTCCGCCATCGCGAAGAGGGCGTCGTCGGCCGCGATCCGCAGGTCGCAGGCGAGCGCGAGCTGGAAGCCCGCGCCGATGGCGTGGCCCTGCACCGCGGCGATGGTGATGAGATCGGGTCGGCGGAGCCAAGAGAAGGCCTGCTGGAAATCGGCGATCCGATCCGCGCACTCCTCCGGGCTGACGGTGGCGAGCTGCTGAAACTCGCCGCCCTGCACCACTTTCAGGTCGAGGCCCGCGGAGAAGGACCGCCCTTCCCCGCGTACGACCACGACGCGCACATCGCCGGCGAGCCCCCGTGCGGCATCGGCCAGACCTGCCCAGAGCTCGGGGGTCTGCGCGTTGCGCACCTCTGGGCGGTCCAATGTCACCGTCGCGACCGGACCGTCCTGGCTGATGCGAAAGCCGGCCGCTGCCATCTCAGACATCAACCGGCTCCCCAAGCTCTGCGTGGTGCGGGCGGATCATGCCTTCTTGCGCCGACGGGCTCCGCCGCGCTGACGCAGCGCGACTCCGGACTCGGTGAGCACCCGGTGGATGAATCCGTACGAACGGCCAGTCGACGCGGCCAGCGCGCGGATGGACTCACCCGACGTGTAGCGCTTCACGAGGTCCTTGGCGAGCGTCTGGCGTTCGGTCCCGACGATCCGGCGACCCTTCTCGGTGGTGGTAGCTGTGCCGGTGGCTGCCATGTTGAAATCCTCACGTCCCGGACGATGCGGTTTGCGGTCCAACCTATTAGACCGCCTCCGACGATCATGCGCTAGATATCAATTCCATGCCAACCGACACGCACGGTGCTGTCGGGTACCCGATAGCGTGTCTCGCCGTGACCACCGTCGACCCCCGCAGCGCCCTCCACCGCGAACGCCGAGACCTGTTCGGCTGGTTCGTGCTGGTGAGCATCGGCCTGCTCACGACCTGGCTGGCGGTGCGCGCCGGGGCCCGGTTGGGCACCGCGAGCGCGCCGTTCCTCGGCCGCTACCGCTTCGAACTGTCGCCGATGTCGTTGCTGGCGCCGGTCGTCGCGGTGACCGTGCTCGGCGCAGCCTGGCGCGGCTGGATCCATCGACTGCCGTGGTGGGCCGTCAGCACCGGGGCGACGGTGGCGTTCTTCGCCTGGGCCGTCTCGCTCGCGCTCGTCGACGGCGCGGACGGGTTGACCCGCTCGCTGACCCCGGACAGTTACCTCGGCGACGTGCAGGAGGTCGGCGACGACCCGCTGGCGTACCTGCGCAGCTTCACCGACCGCTCGGCCGAGCACACGGCCGCCACGCGGGGCCACCCGCCGGCGCCGGTGCTGGTGCTGTGGGCCGTGCAGCGGCTCGGGGTCACCGACCATCTGGCGCTGGCGCTGCTGGTGACCGCGATCGGGGCGCTGTCGGTGCCGATGGTGCTGGCCGCGGTGCGGGACATGGGCGGCGAGGCCGCCGCGAGGCCGTACGCGCCGGTGCTGGCGCTCGCGCCGTACGCGATCTGGACAGCGGTGTCGATGGACGCCGTCGTGGCCACCATCGGCGCGGCGATGACGCTGGCCGGGGTGCGGGCCACCCGCCGCCACGGCTGGCGCGCGGCGGCCTGGGCGGTGCTGGCCGGGCTGCTGCTGGGCACGGCCGCGCTGTTCTCGTACGCCGTCGCGTGGCTCGGGCTGTCCGTGGTGTTCCTGAACTTCGCCCGCCGCCGGGCCGCCCTGAACATGTTCGCCGGGCTCGGGGTGCTGCTGCCGGTGCTCGGCGCGGCCAAGCTGGGCTTCACCTGGACCGACGGGCTGGGCACGGCGTACGCCGATTTCGCCGCGCGCATCGAGCCGCACCGCTCGGCGCTGTGGTGGGGCCTGATCAGCGTGTGCGCGCTGCTGCTGGCGGTCGGGCCGCCCATCTTCGCGAGCCTGCGCAAGGTGCGCAACACCCCCGGCTGGCCGTTCCTGGTGGGCGCGTCCGGGGCGGTGCTGTTCTCGGTCGGGGCGGGGCTGGCCCGGGGCGGGGTGGAGCACGCGTGGCTGCCGTACTTCCCCTGGCTCACCATCGCCGCCGTCGCCCCTGAACGCCCCGGCGGCGACCCGGTCCCCGCTCCCCTGCTCCTCGTCGCCGTCGGCGCCCTCTCCGCGATGATCATCGAAGCCGTCCTGTCGACGCCCTGGTGACGGGCCTGAGATGTTAGGAAGGGCACCTTCTACAACGCATAGCGTTGTGAAGGTGCCCTTCCTTTGTCTTAGGCGAGTTCGACGAGTTCGAGGAGGTCGTCGGACCAGGCGTCCTCGTCGCCGTCGGGCAGGAGGATGGCGCGGTCGGGCTTGAGGGCCGCTACGGCGCCGGGGTCGTGGGTGACCAGGACGATCGCGCCGGGGTAGCGGGCGATGGCGTCGAGGACCTGCTCGCGGCTGACCGGGTCGAGGTTGTTGGTGGGCTCGTCGAGCAGCAGCACGTTCGCGCCGGAGCAGACCAGGGTGGACAGTGCCAGCCGGGTCTTCTCGCCGCCGGACAGCACACCCGCGGGCTTGTCCACATCGTCCCCGCTGAACAGGAACGCGCCCAGGATGCGGCGCAGCTCCGTATCGGTCTGCTCGGGGGCGGCCGAGCGCATGTGGTCGAGGATGGTGCGGTCGACGTCGAGGGTCTCGTGCTCCTGGGCGTAGTAGCCCAGGCGCAGGCCGTGGCCCGCCTTGACCTCGCCGGTGTCCGGCTGCAGGATGCCGGCGAGCATGCGCAGCAGGGTGGTCTTGCCCGCGCCGTTGAGGCCCAGGATGACCACGCGGGAACCGCGGTCCACGGCGACGCCGACGTCGGTGAAGATCTCCAGCGAGCCGTACGACTTGGACAGTCCCTCCGCGGTCAGCGGGGTCTTGCCGCAGGCCGCCGGGGTGGGGAAGCGCACCTTGGCCACCTTGTCGGTCGCGCGCACCTCGTCCAGGCCGGAGATCATCTTCTCGGCGCGCTTGGCCATGTTCTGCGCCGCGATCGTCTTGGTGGCCTTGGCGCGCAGCTTGTCGGCCTGCGCCATGAGCGCGCCGGCCTTCTTCTCCGCGTTGGCCCGCTCGCGCTTGCGGCGGCGCTCGTCGGTCTCGCGGGCTTCCAGGTACGTCTTCCAGCCCATGTTGTACGTGTCGACGACCGAGCGGTTGGCGTCGAGGTACCACACCTTGTTCACGACGGCGTCCAGCAGCGAGGCGTCGTGGGAGATGACGATGAGCCCGCCCTTGTGGCCGGCGAGGAAGCCGCGCAGCCAGGTGATGGAGTCGTGGTCGAGGTGGTTGGTCGGCTCGTCGAGCAGCAGGATGCCGCCGCCGGTCTCCGAGGCGTCGCGGAACAGGATGCGGGCCAGCTCGACGCGGCGGCGCTGGCCGCCGGACAGGGTGCCGAGCGTCTGCTGGAGGACTCGGTCGGGCAGGCCAAGGTTCGAGCAGATGCGGGCAGCCTCGGCCTCGGCGCCGTAGCCGCCGAGCGCGGAGAACTGGTCCTCCAGCTGGCCGTAGCGGCGCATGAAGCGCTCGTCGTCGGCGAGTTTGCCCTCCAACTCCTTCATCTCGTTGCGCAGCACGTCCAGGCCGCGCGCGGAGAGCACCCGGTCGCTGGCGGTGATGTCCAGGTCGCCGGTGCGCGGGTCCTGCGGCAGGTAACCCACCGGCCCGCGGCTGTCGATCTTGCCCGCGTACGGGGAGCCCTCGCCGGCGAGGACCTTGAGCGTGGTGGTCTTGCCAGCCCCGTTGCGCCCGACGAGACCGATGCGGTCACCGGGCTGCACGCGCAGGGTGGTGTCCCCCAGCAGGATGCGCGCGCCCGCGCGCAGTTCCAGACCGGTGGCCGTGATCATGAATTGCTCCCAGGTCAGGGGTGGGCCACCGGGTGGCTTCGGGAAGGAGCCTCCAGTCTACCGAGCACCCCGACCCGCCCTGCCACGGCATTTACCCCGGAGACGACCTGATTTGGGTGTGATTCGCCACAAAACTGCCTACGCTGGCGAACGTGAGCATCAACGAAAACGCCGAACTCGACCCGTCACAGGTCGAGGACATGCGCGGCGCCGGGGGCGGGCGCGGCGGAGGCGGCTTCAACTTCCCGCCCATGGGCGGCGGAGGCGGCGGGGGCGGCGGCATGGGCGGCGCGGGCTGCCTCGCCGGGCTGCTGCCGTTGCTCATGCGCAGCAAGATCGGCATGGCGGTGCTGCTGATCGGCGCGCTCTGCGTCGGTCTGCTCATCTGCACCGGCGGCGGCTCCAGCCTGTTCAGCGGCGTCGGCGGGCTCACGCCCCAGCAGCAGGGCCAGCAGCCCGGACCCAACGACGTCAACAGCACCACGCTGGCGCAGCAGTGCGACAAGTCGAACCCCAACCGGTTCGAGAACCCGGCCTGCCGCAACCTGCTCTACATCAACTCGATCCAGGCGTACTGGCGCTCGGCCATGCCGCAGTACCTGGGCCAGCAGTACCAGCCGGCGACCACCCGGTTCTTCACCGGCTCGGTCGACACCGCCTGCGGGCCGGCCACCGCCGGCGTCGGCCCGTTCTACTGCCCCGGCGACAACCACGTCTACATCGACCTGAGCTTCTACGACGAGCTGGCCAGCCGGTTCGGCGCCAAGGGCCAGTTCGCCCAGGCGTACGTGCTCGCCCACGAGTACGGCCACCACATCCAGACCCTGCTCGGCACCGAGGCGCAGGTGCGCCGCGCCCAGCAGCGCGACCCGGCCAACGCCAACAAGTACTCCGTCGCCATGGAACTGCAGGCCGACTGCTACGCCGGGGTGTGGGCCAACTCCGCCGCCAAGACCACCGACGCGACCGGCCAGCCCCTGTTCAAGTCCATCACCCAGCAGGACATCGACCAGGCCCTGGAAGCCGCGGCGGCCGTCGGCGACGACGCCATCCAGCAGAAGGCCACCGGCCGCATCAACCAGGAGGCCTTCACCCACGGCTCCTCCGCCCAACGCCAGCAATGGTTCAACCAGGGCTACCGCACCGGCGACCCCCGCCAATGCAACACCTTCGCCAGCTGACCCACCACCCGCCGCCTGCGGCAACTCTTAAAGACTTGCGGCCTCGACCACGCGTTGAGGCCGCAAGTCTTTAAGAGTTGCGGCGCAGGGGGGCGCCCCGGAGGGGCGCCGGGGGCGGGGGTCAGGGGACGAGGTGGATGCGGATCGTGTGGGCGGCGGGGATGGCCTCGACGAGGACGGCGTGGCGGGGTTCGGGGACGTCGAGCAGGCGCTCGTGGCGCAGCGGGAGCAGGGGGGCCAGGCGGCGGTCGGTGAGGATCTCGTCGACCGTGCTCCGGTCGCCGCCGCATACCAGGGCCGCCATGCTGTCCGCGTACGGCAGCAGGATGCGCGCGGCGATGTCGGCGGCGTCGCGGGCCGCGCCGGACGCCTGGTTCTCCCGGCGGCGGGCGTAGCGCTGCTGCGACCAGCCGCCCGCGGCGGTGCGGCCCTGCACGTAGAACGTGTCCACCTTGGAGCTGATCAGCTCGTCGCCGTCGGCGACCCCGACCGCGACGGCGTTGCGCCGGGCCAGCAGCAGCCCCAACCGCCGCGGCACGGCCAGCGCCTCCAGCAGCGCGTCCACGTCGGCGACCGGGCCGACGCCGGGCGGCGGCAGCAGCTCTGCGGTGTCCCCGTTGGCGGCGACCAGTTTCAGGCCCTCCTCCTCGGCCCCGTCGTGGCGCGAGTAGAAACCGTCCAGCCAGCGGCGCAGCCGTCGCGGTTCGACGTCGGCCCAGCGGCCCCCGCCCGCGGCGGGTTTGGCGGGCATCAGCCCACCAGGGCGTTCAGCGCGGCGTCCACATCGGCCTGCGTGGTGTACGCGTGGAACGAGGCGCGGATCCGGCCGTTGCGCACCGCGGTGCGGATGCCCGCGGCGGCCAGCTTGGCGTCCGCTCCGGGCACGTCCACGGTGACGATGGCGCTGTCGCCGGGCGGCAGCCCCAGGCCCGCCAGGAAGCTGTTGGCGAGGCCGACGTCGTGCGCGTGGATCGCGGGCACGCCGATCTCCTCGACGACCTCCAGCGCGGGCGCGGTGCCGACCCAGGCGTGCCAGGCGGGCGAGATGTCGAAGGCGCGGGCGTCCTTGGCCAGCCGCAGCGGCAGGCCGTAATACGAGCTGTGCACGTCCTCACCGGCGTACCAGTTGGCCGCCAGCGGGCGGGTGCGCTCGCGCACCGCCGGGTTCAGGTAGACGAAACCGGTGCCGCGCGGCGACATCAGCCACTTGTACGCGACGGTCACCACCACGTCGGCGAGCGCGCCGTCGAACGGCAGCCAGCCGCAGGCCTGCGTGGCGTCCACGACCACCAGCGCGCCCGCGGCGCGGGCCGCGGCGACGACCGCGGCATAGTCGACGACCGCCCCGTCCGACGACTGCACCAGCCCGAACGAGACCACGTCCACGCTCGCGTCGATGCGCTCGGCGAGCTGGTCGGCGGGCGCGGTGCGCACGGTCACGCCGCGGTCGGCGTGCACCGCCCACGGGAAGACCGCCGAGGTGAACTCCAGCTCGGGGACCAGCACGGTCGCGCCGTCGGGCACGGCCGCCGCGACCGGGGCCAGCAGCTGCGACACCTGCGCGCCGACCGCGACGTCCGCCGCGTCGACCCCGATGATCCGGGCGTACGACTGCCGGGCGCGCTCGGTCGACTCACCCCACCCCTCCCACGAGGTGCGGCCCGCCCGCCAGTCGCCCAGCGCCGCCTGCATGGCATGCCAGGCCCGGTCCGGTGGCAGCCCGAAGCTGGCCGTGTTCAGGTAGCCCGGCTCCGCGGACCACAGCGAGGCGAGGTCGATACTGTCCATGATTCGCAGTATTCCACCGGTGGTGGGCGATCACCGCAGGCCAATACACGGGAGGTGGCATGGCGTCGGGAGCCGTCGCGCTGATGGCGCGGCTGGACGAGCGGCTGACGGCCGCTGCAGATCCAGTACGGGCCCCGGCGATGCGGGCGTACATGCGCGACCAGTTCCCGTTCCTGGGCGTGTCCAGTCCGGCGGTGCGGCAGGTGCTACGGGCGGCGCTGGCCGGGCAGCCCCGCCCCGACGCGGCGACGCTGCGTGAGGTCGCGCTGACGTGCTGGACGCGCGACGAGCGCGAGTACCAGTACGCCGCGTGCGTGCTGCTGCGTCGGCACGCCCGGGTGCTGGACAGTGGGTTCCTCGACACGGCGCGGTGCCTGATCACCGGGAAACCCTGGTGGGACACCGTCGACGCGCTCGCCGCGCACGTGGTCGGCCCGCTGGTGGCCCGGGACCGGGGTCTGGTCACGACGATGGACGCCTGGGCAGCCGACGACGACCTGTGGCTGGTGCGCACGGCGATCCTGCACCAGCTGACGTACAAGGCGGCCACCGACGCCCCCCGGCTGCTGCGCTACTGCGCGGCACAGGCCGGGCACCCGGACTTCTTCGTACGCAAGGCGATCGGCTGGGCGCTGCGGGAGTACGGCAAGACCGATCCGGCGGCGGTGCGCGCGTTCGTCGCCGCGCACGCCGCCGAGCTGTCCGGGCTGTCCCGCCGGGAAGCGCTCAAGCACCTGAGCTGACCTGCGCTGCTGTGGTAACCAGAGGTGTGCAGGAGTCCCGCTCGCTGGTCCGGCTGACGGCGTACACCGACGGGGTCGTCGCGATCGCGCTGACCCTGCTGGTGCTGCCGCTGGTCGACACCGCCCGCGACGCGCAGACCGAGTCGGTCCGCGACCTCGTGCGCGAGCACGCCGGCGACTTCGCCGCGTTCGTGATGTCGTTCGCGGTGGTGTCGCTGTTCTGGATGGTGCACCGGCGGGTGTTCGACAACCTCGTCGACGTCGGCGAGGGCATCATGCTGCTCAACAGCATGTGGCTGCTGGGCGTGGTGTTCCTGCCGGTGCCCACGGCGGTGCTCACGTACGAGGTGAACCAGGGGCGCGGGGCGACCCTGCTGTACATGGTCAACCTGGTGTTCATCGCGCTGAGCGGCCTGCTGCTGTCACTGCGCATCCGCGACCGGGTGCCGCTGCAGCGCCCCGGGCGCAGCGAGGCGGTGGACCGGGCGGTGCGCCGGGGCGTGATCGCGACCAGCGCCATGGTGGCCACCCTGGTCGCGGCCCTCTTCCTGGCCAACCTGGCGCTGCCGCTGCTGGCGCTGATGCCCCTGATGCAGGCCGCGGCCGAACGCCGAGCCCACCGCCACCACCACCCCGCAGCTGCCACCGACCGCAGGAAAGGTTAGGAAGGGCACCTTCACAACGCAGAGCGTTGTGAAGGTGCCCTTCCTTGCTAGAGGGACTGGCGGAGCAGGGCGAGGAGTTCGGTGCCGTCGGCGACGACCGCGTCGGGGGTGGTCTCGGGGCTGCCGTCGCCCTTCTGAGGGCTGTCGCCGTGGGGCATGAGGATGGCCGCGCCGGTGCCGGCCCGGCGGGCGCAGACGATGTCCTTGCTGAGCTGGTCGCCGACGAACCAGCACGCCGCGGCGGCCACTCCCAGCTCACGGGCGGCGGCCCAGATCATGCTGGGGTGCGGCTTGAACACGCCCAGCTCGTCGCTGTAGACCTGGACCGCGAACGCACCGGTCACGCCCAGTTCGTCGAGGATGTCGCGGTGCGCCTGACCGCTGCGCGTGTTGCTGACCACCGCGACCGGCATGCCCAATCCGATGGTGAAATCCAGCAGGTCGGCCATGCCGGGTCGCAACCGCCAGTCGGGCCGCCGGGCCCACTGCCGGGTCAGGTCGCCGGCGTGCACCAGCACGGTGGCCCGGGCCACCGCCGGCCATTCAGCGGCGACCAGCTCACCCCACAGCTGCTCGTGGCTCAGCTCGACGAAGTCGGTCGACGTGTCGCGTCGCTCGGACCGGACGTCGTCAGCCCGCTCCAGGGACTCGTGGATCTCGGCGGTGCTGAGCGCACCGCCGACGAGCCGGTGGACCCGGTCCACGAGTTCCCGGAGCGGTTCGGTGGAGCGTCCGGATTCGACGATCACCCCGCCGAAGTCGAGCAGCAGAGCGGAGGGGGTAGGCAGCATGGGCCTACTCTGCCACGACGAGTGCCACCGCGAGGACCGAGATCACCAGGCTGGACACCAGGGCCGTGACCAGGCGTCCCCGGGGCGTGGCGAGCACCTTGCCCACCAGCGCGCCGCCCGCGGCGACGCTCAGCTGCCAGCTGGCCGAGGCGAGGAAGGCGGCGGTCACGAACACCGCGCCCTCCGGCCCGGTCAGCCCGTCCATGGCCTGCCGCCCGCCGAGGACGAGTGCACCGAAGTACACGATCGTCATCGGGTTGAGCAGGGTCAGCCCGAGCAGTGCCAGGAAGGCCCGGCCCGGGGTGTCCAGCAGTTTCGTCTCCCGGGCCCGGGCCGGGTCGCGGTAGTGCCGGATCGCGCTCCACGCGGTGTGGCTCGCGATGTAGAGCAGCACGGCCACCGCGATCCAGCGCAGCGGGGTGGAGATCGGTTCGATCCAGCGGGCCAGGGCGGCTCCGCCGAGAACGGCGACAAGGGCGTAGATCCCGTCGGCGGCCGCCACGCCCAGTGCGGCGGCGGCGCCGATCCGCAGCGAGGTGCGGGCGGTGAGGCTCATCAGCAGCAGCGCGATCGCGCCGACGGGCACGGCTACGCCGTACCCCGCCAGCAGACCGCCCACGAGGGCGGCGGTCACGACTGCGGGCGGCTCGTTCCGGCCACGGGCCCACGCTGCTGTCGACGCCGTCCTTCCGCCGAAGCGGACAGGGGCGCGAGGCGCAGGCAGGTAGTCGTCATGCGGATCATTCTGGGCCGCCGTGCCCCTGCCTGCGACCTATTTTCTCATCGATGTCTCAGGCCCCGGTGCGGTGCCGGATCCACACGTTGGGCTCGACGTACACGGCCCAGTCGTGCTCGGCGTCGGCGTGCACCGGGGTGAGCGCCTTGGGCACGTGGACCGGCCCGGTGGTGTCGAACGGCAGCCCGGTCCACTCGCGCCATTCCGCGCAGGTGCCGGGGATGACCATGGACCGGGTGGCGATCTTCTCGATGACGCCGCCCGCGCGCACGTGCACCCGCAGCCACGGGTCCACGGGCAGGCCGTCGTCGCGCGTGCGGTACGCGTACGACGTCATGGGCTCGTCGGGGTCCTTGGCCCCGTTCGGCCGCACCGGCGCGACCAGGTCGGCGAAGCCCAGCCGGGCCGCGTTGTCCCGCATCGCGGCCAGCATCACCGCGGACAGCCCGGTGCCCTGCCGGTCGGGGCGCACCGCGATCTCGATCGCGGAGACGATGTTCGGCTTGTCCCCCGCCACCCGGGCGCGCACGGCCCGGCGCAGCGCGCCGTCCCAGCCGTCGATCGGCAGTTCGTCGCCCTCGGGCAGGAAGAACGGCACGCTGTGGCCCTTGGCGACGAGCTTGCCGGGCTCGTCGGGGTCCTCGGCGACCAGGATGTATTCGGGCCACTGCTCGGTGCACAGGCCGTAGTAGAGGTTCGAGATGGGGTCGTGGCGCATGAACTCGGGCCAGACCGTGGGCATGTCCCACAGGGCGTCGACGAGGTCGGGGCGTTGGTCGAGGGTGGCGATGTGCATGACCGCGAGCCTCCTCCGCCTGCCGGTGGACGATCAACCGCATTATCTCGCGAGTTCGGTGGACATCACCCGGCGAACGGCCGCGACCACCACCCGCCCCGGGAACCGCTCCCCCGCCACCTGCTCCGCCCGCGCCAGGGCGGCCCGCATCCGGGCCGGTTCGGCGTCGCGCAGCACGGCGACGAACCACGCCTCCAGCAGCGTGGGGTCGTCGGGCAGGACCAGGTCACGCGGGTCGGGCGGCTGCGGGGCCCGCGGTGGCAATGGCACACCCCCGGTGGCGTACGCGCCTGGCGGCAGCCCCACGCGGTACGGGTGCACGCAGGTGGGCGCTCCGGTGGACCCGTCCACCCGCCACCCGATCGCGGGCTCGTAGCGGCTGTCCGGCCCCGGCCGCGCGACCACATCGAATCGCCCCGCAGCCAGCTCCTGCGCCGGGCACACCGCGCACGTCCACGCCTGCAACTCCGCCGACGGCCCCTCGGGCACACTCCCCACGCCCCGAGCGTAGGCGGCCGGCCATGATCACTCGACTTGCCCGGCAGGTGGGCGAATCATGAAGCGTGATACGCCCAGGTGCCAGGCAAGTCGGATGACCTGGGGGCGGGACGCGCGAAAAGGGCGCCCACCTCACGGGTGGACGCCCTTTCGGGGACGTTCGGTCAGACGTTGAAGCCGAGCGAGCGGAGCTGGTCGCGGCCGTCGTCGGTGATCTTGTCGGGGCCCCACGGCGGCAGCCAGACCCAGTTGATGCGCATGTCGTTGACCAGGCCACCGCCGGGGCCGGTGCACAGCGCGGCGCGGGTCTGCTCCTCGATGACGTCGGTCAGCGGGCAGGCCGCCGAGGTCAGCGTCATGTCGAGGGTGGCGACGTTCTCGTCGTCGATGTGCACGCCGTACACCAGGCCCAGGTCGACGACGTTGATGCCCAGCTCGGGGTCCACGACGTCCTTCATGGCCTCGCGGACGTCGTCCACCTCGGCCTTCTTGCCGGACTTCGGCGCGGCGGCCTCGGCCGGCGCGGCCTCGGCGCGCACGGACTCCACGGCGCTGTCGACGATGTCGGTCTCGCTCATCACACTTCCTCCTTCTCGAGGGCGACGGCCTGCGCGACCGCGTCCTTCAACGCCATCCAGGACAGCAGCGCGCATTTGACCCGCGCGGGGTACTTGGCGACGCCGGCGAACGCGACCGCGTCCCCCAGCACCTCCTCGTCGGGCTCGACCTGGCCCTTGCCGCCCATCAGCTCGACGAACGCGGCGTGCACCGCGAGCGCGTCGTCGACCTTGCGGCCGTTGAGCAGCTCGTACAGCACGCTCGCGGACGCCTGGCTGATGGAGCAGCCCTGGCCGTCGTACGAGATGTCGCTGATGGTCTCCCCGTCCAGGGCGACCCGGAGGGTGATCTCGTCGCCGCAGGTCGGGTTGACGTGGTGCACGTCGGCCGCGAACGGCTCGCGCAATCCGCGCCCCTGCGGGCGCTTGTAGTGGTCCAGGATGATCTCCTGGTAGAGCTGGTCGAGCTGCATGGCTAAGCGAAGACCTTCCGCACCTGATCCAGGCCGCGCACGAGCGCGTCGACCTCGTCGGTCGTCGTGTAGAGGTAGAACGAGGCCCGGGTGAGCGCGGGCACGGAGAACCGGTCGCAGATCGGCTTGGCGCAGTGGTGGCCCACCCGCACCTGCACGCCGAGCGAGTCGAGCACCTGGCCCACGTCGTGCGGGTGGATCCCGTCGAGCGTGAACGAGATGGTCGCGCCGCGTCCGACCGGCACCCGCGGACCGTAGATGCGCAGGCCCGGCACGGTGTCCAGGGCGTCCAGCGCGTACGCCGTCAGCTCCTTGTCGTGCCAGGCGATCGCGTCCATGCCGATCTCGGTCAGGTAGTCGATCGCCGCGCCCAGCCCGACCGCCTGCGCGATCGGCGGGGTGCCGGCCTCGAACCGGGCCGGGGCCGGGGCGAAGGTCGAGCCGGTCATCTTCACCGTCTCGATCATCGACCCGCCGCCCAGGAACGGCGGCATGGCGTTGAGCAGCTCGCCGCGTCCCCACAGCACGCCGATGCCGGTCGGGGCCAGCATCTTGTGCCCGGTGAACGCGATGAAGTCCACGTCGTAGTCGACGACGTCCATCGGCAGGTGCGGCACCGACTGCGAGCAGTCGAGCATGAGCAGCGCGCCGACCTCGCGCACCCGCGCGGTGATGCGCGAGGTGGCGTTGACGGTGCCGAGCACGTTCGACATGTGCACGATCGAGACGATCTTCGTGCGCTCGTTGACCAGCTCTTCGAGGTTCGACTCGTCGAGGCGGCCGGCCTCGGTCAGTCCGAACCACCGCAGCGTCGCGCCGGTGCGCTCGCAGAGCAGCTGCCACGGCACGATGTTGGAGTGGTGCTCCATCTCCGAGATCACGATCTCGTCGCCGGGGCCCAGCCGGAAGCGCTCGTCCCGCGCGTGCGGGCCGAACGCGTGCGCGACCAGGTTCAGCGACTCGGTGGCGTTCTTGGTGAACACCACCTCGTCGACGCTCGGCGCGCCGATGAACGCGGCGACCTTGGCGCGCGCGCCCTCGTACGCCTCGGTCGACTCGGTGCCCAGCGTGTGCACCGAACGGGCCACGTTGGCGTTGTGCTCGGCGTAGTACCGGGCCACCGCGTCGATGACCTGGCGCGGCTTCTGCGAGGTGTTGCCGCTGTCGAGGTAGACGAGCGGGTGACCGTTGACCTCCCGGCCCAGGATCGGGAAGTCGGCGCGCACGCGCTCCACGTCGAAGCGCGGCTTGTCGTCGTACTGCGGCATCCCGGCCGGGATGGTCAGGGCGGTCATCTTCTGCTCAGCTCCCTCAGGCAGCCGCGACGGCCGCGTCGGCGTCCGCCCCGTAGCGCGTGTAACCCTCGGCCTCGAGCTTGTCCGCCAGCTCCGGGCCGCCCTCTTCGACGATCTTGCCCGCGACGAACACGTGCACGAAGTCCGGCTTGATGTAGCGCAGGATCCGGGTGTAGTGCGTGATCAGCAGCACGCCGCTGTCGTTGTTCTCCTTGACGCGGTTCACGCCCTCGGAGACCACGCGCAGCGCGTCGACGTCCAGGCCGGAGTCCGTCTCGTCGAGGATCGCGATCTTCGGCTTGAGCAGCTCCAGCTGCACGATCTCGTGCCGCTTCTTCTCACCGCCGGAGAAGCCCTCGTTGACGTTGCGCTGGGCGAAGGCGGGGTCCATGCCCATCTTCTCCATCGAGCCCTTCAGCTCGCCGGCCCAGGTGCGCAGCTTCGGGGCCTCGCCGTCGATCGCGGTCTTGGCGGTGCGCAGGAAGTTGGCCACCGACACGCCGGGGACCTCGACCGGGTACTGCATGGCCAGGAACAGGCCCGCGCGGGCGCGCTCGTCCACGGTCATCGCCAGCACGTCCTGGCCGTCCAGGGTCACCGTGCCGCCGGTGATCTCGTACTTCGGGTGGCCCGCGATCGAGTAGGCCAGGGTCGACTTGCCGGAGCCGTTGGGGCCCATGATGGCGTGCGTCTGGCCCGACTCCACGGTCAGCGTGACCCCGTGCAGGATCGGCTTGAGCTCGCCCTCGGGCAGCTTCACCGACACCTGAAGGTCGCGGATCTCCAACTTGCTCATCGGGTCACTCCATTGCTTGGCGTCATGCTGACGTAGACATCACCGTCACGGACTTCGACGGGAAAGACGGGTACGGGTTCGGTGGCGGGCAGGCCGGTCGGCTCACCGGTACGAAGATCGAAACGCGAGCCGTGCAGCCAGCATTCCAGCGTGCAGCCGTCGACCTCGCCCTCGGACAGCGCCACGGCGGCGTGCGAGCACTCGTCGTACGCGGCGTAGAAGCCGTCGTCCTCCGCGTGCACCACCACCACCGGCGTGCCGGCGAGGTCCACCGCGAGCGCCGCCCCCTTGGCGACCTCGTCGGCGGCACAGGCCCTAACGAAATCGGTCACGCCTTCTCCTCGCTGCGCTCGTCGGCGGCGGGGCCTGGCGTCATGATTCGCTCGCTGCGCTCGCTCATGAGCCCGCCTTCTCCAGCCGCTCTTCGATCGCCGCCCCGAGGCGCTCGCGCAGGTCCTCGGCCGGGATCTTGCCCAGCAGCTCGGCGAAGAAGCCGCGCACGACCAGCTTGCGGGCCTCGGCCTCCGGGATGCCCCGGGCCATCAGGTAGAACAGCTGCTCGTCGTCGAAGCGGCCGGTCGCCGAGGCGTGGCCCGCGCCGACGATCTCGCCGGTCTCGATCTCCAGGTTCGGCACCGAGTCGGCCCGCGCCCCGTCGGACAGCAGCAGGTTGCGGTTGACCTCGTAGGTGCTGGTGCCGGTGGCCTGGTCCTGGATCAGCACGTCGCCGACCCAGACCGTGTGCGCGCCGTCGCCCTGCAGCGCGCCGCGGTAGCCCACGTACGAGCGGCAGTCCGGCACCGAGTGGTCCACCAGCAGGCGGTGCTCGATGTGCTGCGCGCCGTCGGCGAAGTAGAGCCCGTAGAGCTCGGCCTCGCCGCCGCGGCCGGTGTAGTCGACGCTGGTGAACTGGCGCACCAGGTCACCGCCGAGCGACACCTGCACGTGCAGGATCTTCGCGTCGCGGCCCAGCTTGACCTTGACGTGCTGCGCCTGCACCGCGTCGGCGGCCCAGTCGGCGACCGTGACCAGGGTCAGCTTCGCGCCGTCGGCGACCGCGATCTCCACGTTGTCGGCCAGCGTGACGCTGCCGGTCTGCTCCAGCACCACCGTGGCCTCGGCGAACGCGCCGACGGCCAGGTAGGTGTGGGCGGCCGCCGCGCCGTCCGCGCCGTGGCCGTTCAGCCGCAGCAACACCGGCTCGGCGAGCACGGTCTCCTTGGCGACCTCGACCAGCAGCGCGTCGGCGGCGTTCTCGTACGCCCAGGCGCTGATCCGGTCGAACGGGGTGAGCACCCCGCCGATGCGCGCGTCGGAGCGCGACACCGTCGACACGGTGACGCCCGCGGGCAGCTCGCCGTGCTCGTGCTTGGGCGCGGCCACGGCGGTGACGTCCCCGGCGGCCAGGCCGCGCAGGCGCTTGAGCGGCGTGAAGCGCCACTCCTCCTCGCGTCCGGTCAGCGCCGGGAAGTCGGCCACGTGGAACGAGCGCAACGCCTGCGACTTGGTCTTGGGCGGTGCGATAACTTCGGTGCTCATCAGCCGACGGCGCCTTCCATCTGCAGTTCGATCAGTCGGTTCAGTTCCAGCGCGTACTCCATCGGCAGCTCCTTGGCGATGGGCTCGATGAAGCCGCGCACGATCATCGCCATGGCCTCGTCCTCGGACAGGCCCCGGCTCATCAGGTAGAAGAGCTGGTCGTCGCTCACCTTGGAGACGGTCGCCTCGTGGCCCATCGCCACGTCGTCCTCGCGGATGTCGACGTAGGGGTAGGTGTCCGAGCGGGAGATGGTGTCGACCAGCAGCGCGTCGCACTTGACCGTGCTCTTGCTGTGGTGCGAACCCTCCATGACCTGGACCAGACCGCGGTACGAGGTGCGGCCGCCGCCCCGGGCGATCGACTTGCTGATGATCGTGCTGGAGGTGTGCGGGGCCGCGTGCACCATCTTGGCGCCGGCGTCCTGGTGCTGGCCCTCACCGGCCATGGCGACCGACAGGACCTCGCCCTTGGCGTGCTCGCCGACCATGAACACGGCCGGGTACTTCATGGTGACCTTGGAACCGATGTTGCCGTCGACCCACTCCATGGTCGCGCCCTCGTGGCACACGGCGCGCTTGGTGACCAGGTTGTAGACGTTGTTCGACCAGTTCTGGATGGTCGTGTACCGGCAGCGCGCGTTCTTCTTCACGATGATCTCGACGACCGCGCTGTGCAGCGAGTCCGACGAGTAGATCGGCGCGGTGCAGCCCTCGACGTAGTGCACGTACGCGCCCTCGTCGACGATGATCAGGGTCCGCTCGAACTGGCCCATGTTCTCGGTGTTGATCCGGAAGTAGGCCTGCAGCGGGATCTCCACGTTGACGCCCGGCGGCACGTAGATGAAGGAGCCGCCCGACCACACCGCGGTGTTCAGCGCGGCGAACTTGTTGTCGCCCACCGGGATGACGGTGCCGAAGTACTCCTTGAACAGCTCCGGGTGCTCCTTGAGCGCCGTGTCGGTGTCCAGGAACAGCACACCCTGCTGCTCCAGGTCCTCACGGATCGCGTGGTAGACGACCTCGGACTCGTACTGCGCGGCGACACCGGCCACGAGGCGCTGCTTCTCCGCCTCCGGGATGCCGAGCTTGTCGTACGTGTTCTTGATGTCCTCGGGCAGGTCTTCCCAGCTCGCCGCCTGCTTCTCGGTCGAGCGCACGAAGTACTTGATGTTGTCGAAGTCGATGCCCGACAGGTCCGCGCCCCAGTTCGGCATGGGCTTGCGGCCGAACAGGCGCAGGCCCTTGAGCCGCAGGTCGAGCATCCAGTCGGCTTCGCTCTTCTTCTCCGAGATGTCGCGCACCACGGCCTCGTTCAGACCGCGCCGTGCGTTGCTCCCGGCCAGGTCCGGGTCGGCCCAGCCGTACTCGTACTTGCCCAGGCCAGCGAGCTGGTCCTCGGTCGTGGTGATCTGCTCGGTCATGAGTCCGTCCTCATCGTGACGCCATCGTGGATCTGAACAAGTTCGGTCCGGCCCGCCGGAGCCGGCGCGCCACCTGGCGGCGCTCCGGGACGAGCCAACTTCGGAGGTATGTGAGTGGTGCACACCCCGTCGCCGTGCGCGATCGTCGCGAGCCGCTGCACGTGCGTGCCGACCAGGCGACCGATCACCTCGGTCTCGGCCTCGCACAGCTGCGGGAACTCGGCGGCGACGTGCGCGACGGGGCAGTGGTGCTGGCACAGCTGCCCGCCGGTGGCGATCGTGGACGCGCTCGCAGCGTATCCCTGGGCGGTCAGCGCCTCCGCGAGCGCCTCCGCGCGGGCGAGAGGATCATCACCCGAGTCGCGCACGGCGTCCTCGCAGCGCTGCTCCAGCGAGGCGATCTGGGCCGCGGCGAAGGCGGCCACCTCGCGCTCGCCGCCGCGCTCGGCGATCCAGCGCAGCGCGGCCGTGGCCAGCCCGTCGTAGGCGTGCCGGCCGAGCCCGTCGCGGGCGGTGTCGGTGAGCGAGAAGACCTTGGCGGGCCGTCCCCGGCCGCGCGGGCCGCGGATCACCTGCTCGCGGGCACTGACCAGGCCCTCGGCGTACATGGCGTCGAGGTGGCGGCGCACCCCGGCCGGGCTGAGACCGAGTTCCTCGCTCAGCGCCGCCGCGGTCGCGGGGCCCTGCGCGAGCAGTTCGATCACCCGGCCGCGCGTGGCAGGATGGCCCACGCGGCGGTCGGCTGCCTCTGTGATCACCCCGCCCTTTTTCACTACACCAGTGTTACTTATTTAGTTCGACGTGCGCAAACCGCCCCCGGCGTGACCCCTGACACCCAGGCTGCCCTAACTCGGCACGTCCGGAACGCGCGCCTACCATCGGTTCGTGCGTGATGTCGAGACCGTCAAAGCAGCCGGATTCGTCCCCCGGGTCACCCGGGTCCTGGAGCGGGTGCCGCTCGTCGGACACCTGCTCGACGCCGGCGCGGTCACCCGCCGCAGGCTGGCCCTGGCCGGGCTCATCGGCAACATCGGCATCGTGATCACCGGTGGCGCGGTCCGGCTCACCGGCTCCGGACTCGGCTGCCCGACCTGGCCCAAGTGCACCGAGGACTCGTACACCGCCACCAAGGCGATGGGGATCAACGGGGCGATCGAGTTCGGCAACCGGCTGCTCACCTTCGTGCTGTCCGCCATCGCCGTCCTGCTCGTCGTGGCCGTGTGGCGGCACGCCCGGCTGCGCCGCCCCGCGGTGATCCTCGCCCTCGGGATCCCCGGGCAGGGCGTGGTCGGCGGCATCACGGTGCTCACCGACCTCAACCCGTACGTCGTCGGCCTGCACTTCCTGCTGTCCGCCGCGATGATCGGCGGCTCGTACCTGCTCTGGCGGCGCACCGCTCCCCTGGCGGCCGAGCCCGCCGCGGACCGGCTGCGCCCGCTCACCTGGGCGCTGACCGCCGCGTCCGCCGTCGTCATCGTGATCGGCGTCGTGGTCACCGGCAGCGGCCCGCACGCCGGCGACGAGAAGGCGCACCGCACCGGCCTGAACCCCGAGATGATCTCGCAGCTGCACGTGGACGCCGTCTTCCTGATGCTCGGCCTGGCCGTCGCGTGCTGGTTCGCCGCCCGCGCCGTCGGCGCCCCGGCGATGGCCCGCACCGGCGCGACCCTGCTGGCCGTGCTGCTGGCGCAGGGCGTGATCGGCTTCGTGCAGTACTTCACCCACCTGCCCGCCATCCTGGTCGGCGCGCACATGGCCGGGGCCTGCGCGGTGTGGGTCGCGACGCTGGCCGTGGTCTGGCGCACCGGGTTCGACGCCCCCGCGCCCGATGGGAGCGCGTCCAGCGTGACCAGCCACGAAACGAACCGGACATTGGTCACCGTCCGGTAACCGCCAGATTCCGATCCGGTCGTCAACCGGTCGCGCAAGGGCCTCACGGACCGCCCGTCGGAGCGATGATGACGGGGTGCCCACCTCTCTGCGCCGCGCGCCGCAGGCCCACCCCGAGGACTCCCTTCCCGGCGTGGTGACCCGGACCTTCACCACCACCGGCGACCTCGACTACTGGGCGAGCGTCCGGCACGCCGAGAGCGCCGCGCACGTCGCCGAGGAACTGGCCACCCTGGTGCGCACCGGCCGGCCCGCCGTCGCCCGCGAGCCCCTCGCCCACGCCGTCGAACTGCTGCTGAGCACCCTCGACCACGCCGACGACGCCTCCGGCGCGCTGGACAACCTGCTCAACCGCCTGCTGGCCACCCACGCCGAAGCGTGCCGCCAGGCCCCGCCCGACCCCGTCGACCTGGCCGACTGGCTGGTCACCGTGCAGTTCGACACCGGCCGCTGGTGCCCCGTCGACATCTGGGCGTACGGCCCCGCCCTCGGCCCCGGCGGCCTGGACCACTACCGCGCCGTGGTCCGCCGCCGCTGGGCCGCCGACCCCGGCGACCTGTCCGCCCGCGACGCCGTCGAACGCCTGGCCCGCTGGGAACGCGACGTCCCCACCCTCATCGAGGTCATCGGCGGCGACCTCAAACACGCCGCCCAGTACGGCCGCCTCGCCCGCGCCCTGGCCGACATCGGCGACCCCCTCGCCGCCCGCTCCTGGGCCGAACGCGGCCTCGCCGCCCACCCCGACGACCCCCCGGGTGCCGGCCTCCGCGACTTCCTCTCCCGCACCCCCCATTGACCCGATTGGTTCGGCCGGGGCGTCGACCACACCAAGATCGTTCGACTTGCCAGGCACGTGGGCGAATTCGGCGTCAAGATACGCACAGGTGCCAGGCAAGTCGAACGAACTTGGGCGGACTGCGGCGCCCACGCGGTGGAGCGGGGCGCCGCGGGCCAGGGTCAGATGGCCCAGCAGATGGCGGCGGCCAGACGGGCAGCCGAGCCCTCGTCGTGGAGCAGGAAGACCGACGGCTCGGTGAGTTCCAGTTCGACCAGGAGCGGGTTGCCTCGCTCGTCGGGGATGAGGTCGACGCGGGCGTAGACCAGGCCGGTGGGGAGGGTGGCCACGACGGCCTCGCCGACGGCGCGCTCGGCGGCGGTGGGCACCCGGGGCGTGATCTCCTCGGGCTTGTACAGGGTCTCCAGGCCCTCGTCGGGGCCGGTGAGCATGGGGCCCTTGCGGATGGCGTGGCTGTAGGCCAGGCGGCCGGTCTCCGGGTCGGCGAAGAAGAGCAGGGCGGTCTCACCGTACGAGTCCACGGCGGGCAGGTACGGCTGGATCATGGTGATCCGGCCGGCCGCCTGGAGGCGCTGGACGTGGGCGACGGCCTGCGCGGCGTCACCGGGGCCGTAGCGGCCGGTGTCGCGGCTGCCCGCGCTGACCGCGGGCTTGATCACGTACTCGCCGTCGCCGGACGGGGGCGTCCAGGTGTCGCCGGGGGCCAGGAAGGTCGTCGGGGTGACCGGCAGCCCGGCCGCGGCCAGCTCGGCGAGGTAGCGCTTGTCGGTGTTCCAGGCCACCGTCTCGACCGGGTTCACCAGGCGGGGCACACCGGCAGCCCAGGCGAGGAACTCGTCGTGGCGCTGCGCGTAGTCCCACGGGGAGCGCAGCACGACCAGGTCGTACGCGGACCAGTCGGCCGCGGGGTCGTCCCAGACGACCGGCGAGGCGTCGACGCCCAGGGCCGCCAGCGCGGGCAGCACCAACTGGTCGTCCGCCTCCAGCAGCGGAATCTCGGCGCAGGTCACGATCGCGACGCGCGGGCGCCCTCCGGCCGGGGTGGAACCTGCTTCAGAAACCAGGGCGACCCGGGCCTGGGCCCGGGTCGCGTGGTCAAGGGATGTGCTCACAAGATCCGAATATAACGCGGGATCTGAAAGAACCTCAGCGCGCCATGACTCGCTTGGACATGGAACGCCAGAGGTCGTTCGTGGGGCGCATGAGCTCGATCAGCTCGCGCTCCCACTCGTTCTCCACGGTGATGCCGGCCTTCTCGCAGGCGGCTCGGGCGATGTCGGTGCTGGCGGCCATCCGGTCGCCCCATGCTCCGTCATTGCCCACCAGCACGATGCGCGCACCGCGCCGTCCGACGTACTCGACGACTCCCTTCGCTCCCCCGTGCTCGCTCGCGAAAGCGCGCAGGCCCGCCACAAGCGTGGCGGTGGGGTGCTCGATGGTCGTCGTCGTATCTGAACCTTCTGCCATGCCAAGCACGATAAGCAGAACGGGTGTCCTGTGGAGGGATGGTGATGAGCTTTTGTGATTCCTGTTACGTGATCGCAACCCGATGTACAGAGATCGACTGTCCGGGTTCGCCCGGAAATAGCATCGTCAATGCGTCACAGAACGGACAGAAATCAGTCAGCTGGCCGACACTCGTTACCGAAAAAGGGCGTGTCCGGCCGAAACAGGTAAGAACCGCTCAGATGAACACGTCGACCGCGGTGGCCACGAACACGATCGTGAGGTACGCCGTGGACCAGTGGAACAGCCGCATCGGCTTGACGTCCTCACCCTTGACCGTGCGGCTGTACAGGCCGTGGGCCTCCAGGATGAAGAAGCCGCCGCAGATCAGCGCGGGAACGCCGTACACCGACGACATGCCCAGCGGCCACACCGCCAGCGACACGGCCACCGTGAGCCAGGAGTAGACCACGGATTCGATCGCGACGCGACGCGGGGTCGCCACCACGGTCAGCATGGGGATGCCGGCCTTGGCGTAGTCGTCCTTGAACCGGATCGCCAGCGCGTAGAAGTGCGGCATCTGCCAGAAGAAGACGACGCCGAACAGCAGCCAGGCCGCCGGGGCCAGCGAGTTCGTGACCGCGGCCCAGCCGATGAGCACCGGCATCGCCCCGCACACGCCGCCCCAGAAGGTGTTGTGCGGCGTGGTGCGCTTCAGCCACGCGGTGTAGATCACGTCGTAGTAGACGATCGCCGCCACGGTCAGCGCGGTGGCCAGCCAGTTGGTGAACGCCGCCATCAGCACGGTCGAGGCGACCGCGAGGGTGAGGCCGAACACCAGGGCGTTCTTCGGCGAGATCTTGTGGGTGACCAGCGGGCGGCGCGAGGTGCGGCCCATCAGCGGGTCGATGTCGCGGTCGATGTAGCAGTTGATCGCGTTGGCCGCGCCGGCCGCGAACGAGCCGCCGACCAGCACCACCAGCATCAGCCAGATCGACGGCAGCCCCTGCGCGGCCAGCATCATCGCCGGGATTGTCGTGATGAGCAGCAGCTCGACGATGCGCGGCTTGGTGAGCGACACGTATGCCCCCACCACGGCCCATCTGGCCTTGCGCTGCTGCAGCAGGGCGGCACGGGCCACCGCGCCCGGCTGGACCGGGATCGTGGCGGTGCGGGGGGACGGGAGATCTACGGTGGCCGCCTCAGGCGACTCTGCGGCGAGCGTGCTCACCCGCAACAGGGTACGGCAACGCTGGTCAACCCCTGCGGGCGCGCCACCACGCGCGGAATGGACGGGTTCGCACATGCGTCGTGCGCGGTATGAGTAGGGTCAACACCGACGCCGGCGACACCGTGGCCGCCCGGACGACGATGCTTTGTACCTGCCGGAGCCCCTGGGCGTGGCGAACCTTCCACGGCCTGGCGTGACGGAAACGAGCCGCTAGGAGTAGCACAGCTGTGACCGAGCAGTTGATCTGGTCTGACATCGACCGCCGCGCGGTGGACACCGCCCGCGTCCTGGCCATGGACGCCGTCGAGAAGGCCGGCAACGGCCACCCGGGCACCGCGATGAGCCTCGCGCCCCTGGCTTATCTGTTGTTCCAGCGGGCCATGCGGCTCGACCCCAACGACCCGGACTGGACCGGCCGCGACCGCTTCGTGCTGTCCGCCGGCCACTCCTCTCTCACCCAGTACGTCCAGCTCTTCCTCGCCGGCTACGGCCTGGAGTTGTCGGACCTGCAGGCGCTGCGCCAGTGGGGCTCGCTGACCCCGGGCCACCCCGAGCACGGGCACACCCGCGGCGTGGAGACCACCACCGGTCCGCTGGGCCAGGGCCTGGGCAACGCCGTCGGCATGGCGATGGCGGCGCGCCGCGAGCGCGGCCTGTTCGACCCGGACGCCGCCCCCGGCACCAGCCCGTTCGACCACCACATCTACGTGATCTGCTCGGACGGCGACATCGAGGAGGGCGTGACCCACGAGGTCTCCTCGATCGCGGGCCACCAGAAGCTGGACAACCTCATCGTCTTCTACGACGACAACGAGATCTCGATCGAGGACAACACCCTCATCGCGAAGTCCGAGGACGTCTGCAAGCGCTACGAGGCGTACGGCTGGCACGTCGAGAAGGTCGACTGGACCGGCGGCAACACCGGTTACCACGAGGACATCCCGGCACTGTGGGCGGCGATCCAGCGCGCCAAGGCGGTCACCGACCGGCCCAGCTTCATCGCGCTGCGCACCATCATCGGCTGGCCCGCGCCGACCAAGCAGAACACCGGCAAGATCCACGGCTCGGCGGTGGGCCCGAACGAGGCCGCCGCGGTCAAGGAGCTGCTCGGCTTCGACCCGGCCGTCGCGTTCCCGGTCGAGGACGAGGTCATCGCGCACACCCGCGCCGTGGCCGAGCGCGGCCGCCTGCTGCACGAGCAGTGGGAGGAGGCCTTCCACGACTGGGCGAAGACCAACCCGGAGCGGCTGGCGCTGTTCGACCGGATGAGCACCCGCACCCTACCGGCGGGCTGGGAGAAGGCGCTGCCGTCCTTCCCGCACGACCCGAAGGGCCTGGCCACCCGGGCCGCGTCCGGCCAGGTGCTGAACGCGCTCGCGCCGGTGCTGCCGGAGCTGTGGGGCGGCTCGGCCGACCTGGCCGAGAGCAACAACACCACGATGAAGGGCGAGCCGTCGTTCGTCCCGGCCGAGTTCGCCACCAAGGAGTTCCCCGGCGACGAGTACGGCCGCACGCTGCACTTCGGCATCCGCGAGCACGGCATGGGCTCGATCATGAACGGCATCGCCCTGCACGGCGGCACCCGCGTGTACGGCGGCACGTTCCTGGTCTTCTCCGACTACATGCGCCCGCCGGTGCGCCTGGCCGCGCTGATGAAGCTGCCGGTGACCTACGTCTGGACGCACGACTCGATCGGCCTCGGCGAGGACGGCCCGACCCACCAGCCGGTGGAGCAGCTCACCGCGCTGCGCGCGATCCCCGGCCTGGACGTGGTGCGCCCGGCCGACGCCAACGAGACCGCGCACGCCTGGCGCATGGCGCTGGAGCACAGCGACCGGCCCACCGCGCTGGCGCTGACCCGGCAGAACGTGCCCACGCTCGACCCGGCGAAGATCACCGGCTTCGAGCGCGGCGGCTACATCCTGGAGGAGGCCTCCACCGGCACGCCGCAGGTGATCCTCATCGGCACCGGCTCCGAGGTCTCGATCTGCCTCAAGGCCCAGGAGCTGCTGGAGGACGAGGACGTGCCCACCCGGGTCGTGTCCATGCCGTGCCAGGAGTGGTTCCGCGCCCAGGACGCGGGGTACCGGGAGTCCGTGCTGCCCGCGAACGTCAAGGCCCGCGTGAGCGTCGAGGCCGGCATCGCCATGTCGTGGCGTGACCTGGTCGGCGACGCCGGCGAGTCGGTGAGCCTGGAGCACTACGGCGCGTCCGCCCCGGCGGCCACCCTGTTCGAGAAGTTCGGTTTCACCCCGGAGGCGGTCGCGGCCGCGGCCCGCCGCTCCCTGAACAAGGCAGGCGAGTGACACATGACTGATCCACTGGGCGAGCTCTCCGCCGCGGGCGTCGCGGTATGGCTCGACGACATCTCCCGTGAGCGGCTGACCGAGGGCGGCAAGCACACCGCCCTGGCCAAGCTGCAGGACGAGTCGCACGTCGTCGGTGTGACCAGCAACCCGACCATCTTCGCGGGCGCGCTGGCGGGCAGCGACGACTACGACGCGCAGCTGCACGACCTGAAGGTGCGCGGCGTCACGGTCGACGAGGCCGTGCGCATGCTCACCACGTACGACATCCGCTGGGCCTGCGACGTGATGCGCCCGGCGTTCGACGCCTCCGGCGGGGCCGACGGCCGGGTGTCCATCGAGGTCGACCCGCGGCTGGCCGACCAGACCGAGCCGACCATCGCCGAGGCCAAGCAGCTGTGGTGGCTGGTCGACCGGCCCAACCTGTTCATCAAGATCCCGGCGACCCTGGCCGGCCTGCCCGCGATCACAGCGGCGCTGGCCGAGGGCATCAGCGTCAACGTGACGCTGATCTTCTCGCTGGAGCGCTACCGCGCGGTGATGGACGCCTGGCTGACCGGCCTGGAGCAGGCGCAGGCCAACGGGCACGACATCTCGAAGATCGAGTCCGTGGCGTCGTTCTTCGTGTCGCGCTTCGACACCGAGATCGACAAGCGGCTGGAGAAGATCGGCACTCCGGACGCGCTCGCCCTGCGCGGGCAGGCCGCGGTCGCCAACGCCCGGCTGGCGTACGGCGCGCACCTGGACGTCGTCAACGGCCAGCGCTGGGCCGCCCTCAAGGCCGCCGGGGCCAAGCCGCAGCGGCCGCTGTGGGCCTCCACCGGCACCAAGAACGAGGCCTACCCGGACACGCTCTACATCGAGCAGCTGATCGCGCCGAACACGGTCAACACCATGCCGGAGAAGACCATGAAGGCCTTCGCCGACCACGGCAAGGTGCCCGGCGACACGGTCACCGGCAACCTGCAGTCGGCCGAGATGACCCTCGACGCGCTGCGCGAGGTCGGCATCGACTACGACGACGTGGTGGAGTTCCTGGAGCGCGACGGTGTCGCCAAGTTCGACGCCAGCTGGAAGGAACTGCTCGCGGGCGTGCAGGCGAAGCTGGAGCAGGCGTGAGCGAGCGCAGCGAGCGAACCATGGTGCAGGTAGGACACGCCGCCGACGAGCGCAGCGAGGAGAAGGCGTGACGGACAACTTTGAGGAAGTCGTGTTCGGCGGCGGGCTGACCGTGCGGGTGTCCCGCGAGGTCGCCGAGGCGGCCGAGCCCGTGCTGGCGCAGCTGCTGGCCGACGGGGTGCCCGCGAAGCTGGCGGCCAAGGACGCCACGCTGTGGGGCCCGGCCGCCGAGGCCGAGGCGTCGATCCGGCTCGGCTGGGTGGACACCTTCCAGCGCAGCCGGGCGCTGCTGCCGCAGCTCGCCGAGCTGCACGACGAGCTGGGCGACCTGGACCACGTGGTGCTGGCCGGCATGGGCGGCTCCTCGCTGGCCCCCGAGGTGATCTCCCTCACCCTGGGCAAGCGGCTCACCGTGCTGGACACCACCGACCCCGGCCAGGTCGCCGCCGCGCTGCGCGACCGGCTGGACCGCACCGTGGTGGTGGTGTCGAGCAAGTCCGGCGGCACCGTGGAGACCGACAGCCACCGCCGGGCGTACCTGCAGGCGTTCCTCGACGCCGGACTGAGCCCGGCCGAGGCGGGCCGGCGCTTCGTCGTCGTCACCGACCCCGGCTCGCCGCTGGAGGCGACCGCCCGCGAGATGGGCGCGACCGTGCTGCTGGCCGACTCGGACGTGGGCGGCCGCTACTCGGCGCTGACCGCGTTCGGCCTGGTGCCGACGGCGCTGACCGGGGTGGACGTGGCCGAACTGCTGGACCAGGCCGAGGAGTTCGCGACCACGCTGACCGGCGACCTCGACAACCCGGCGTTCCTGCTCGGCGCGGCGATGGGCGCGGCAGCCCTGGCGGGCCGCGACAAGATCGCGCTGGTGGACGACGGCAGCGGCATCACCGGCCTGGGCGACTGGGCCGAGCAGCTGATCGCCGAGTCCACCGGCAAGGACGGCAAGGGCATCCTGCCGGTCGTGGTGGAGACCCCGATCAGCGCCGGTGCGACCGGCTCCGACGTGCTGACCGCCACGGTCGGCGGGTCGCTGGGCGTCGGCGCCGTGCCGGGCAGCGGCGTCGTGCCGCACGTCTCGGTCAACGGGCCGCTCGGCGCGCAGTTCCTGTGCTGGGAGGTCGCGACCGCGGTGGCCGGACGGGTGCTCGGCATCGACCCGTTCGACCAGCCCAACGTCACCGAGTCCAAGCAGAACACGAACAAGATCCTGGAGTCGGGACTGCCGGCGGCGACGCCGTCGTTCACCGAGGGCGCCGTCGTCGGGTACGGCGACGCGAGCTCCCTGGAAGACGCGCTGCGCGCCCTGCTCGGGGCCACGGGCGAAAACGGCTACGTCGCCGTGATGGCCTACCTCGACCGGTTCGCCGACGCGGACACCGCCAAGCTGCGCGAGCTGCTGGCGAGCGCGAGCGGCCGCCCGGTGACGTTCGGCTGGGGACCGCGCTTCCTGCACTCGACCGGCCAGTACCACAAGGGCGGCCCGCAGAACGGCGCGTTCCTGCAGATCACCGGCGAAGCCGCCGAGGACCTGGTGGTGCCGGGCAGGCCGTACACCTTCGGTCGGCTGCAGGCAGCGCAGGCCGCGGGCGATCGGCAGGCGCTCGCCGGGCGCGACCGCCCGCTGCTGCACCTGCACCTGACCGACCGGGCCAAGGGCATCGCCCAGCTGCTGGACGCCGCGGCCCGGCTCCAGCCGGACAAGGAGAGGTGACGTCACGTGACCGTGTCGTCCGACCCGCAGCGGCGCAATCCGCTGCGGGACCCCCAGGACCGCCGACTGCCGCGGATCCCGGAGCCCTGCGCGCTCGTCATCTTCGGGGTCACCGGCGACCTCGCCCGCAAGAAGCTCATTCCCGCCGTGTACGACCTGGCCAACCGCGGCCTGCTGCCGCCCGGCTTCGTGATCGCCGGCTTCGCCCGGCGTGACTGGGGCGACGGCGACTTCGAGAACGTGGCCCGCACGGCGGCCATGGAGCACGCGCGGACCCCGTGGCGCGAGGAGGTCTGGGCCCGGCTGGCGGGCAACTTCCGCTTCGTGGGCGGCGCGTTCGACGACGACGCCGCCTTCGACCGGCTGCACGACTGCCTGAACGAGCTGCGCGACTCGCACGGCATCATGGGCAACGCCGCGTTCTACCTGTCCATCCCCCCGGCCGCCTTCCCGACCGTGCTCAAGCAGCTGGAGCGCACCGGCATGGCCGACAACGCCAAGTCGGGCGGCTGGCGGCGGGTCGTGGTGGAGAAGCCGTTCGGCGAGGACCTGGAGTCGGCCAAGGCGCTCAACGACCTGGTCGACGACGTGGTCAGCGCGGAGGACGTCTTCCGCATCGACCACTACCTGGGCAAGGAGACGGTCCAGAACATCCTGGCGCTGCGCTTCGCGAACTCGCTGTTCGAGCCCCTGTGGAACTCAAAGTACGTCGACTCGGTGCAGATCACCATGGCCGAGGACGTCGGCATCGGCACCCGGGCCGGCTTCTACGACGCCACCGGCGCGGCCCGCGACGTCATGCAGAACCACCTGATGCAGCTGCTGGCGCTGGTCGCCATGGAGGAGCCGACCACGTTCGACGCCTCCGAGATCCGCGCGGAGAAGCTCAAGGTGCTGCGGGCGACCGTGCCGCCGAAGGACGTGGCCGCCGAGACCGTGCGCGGGCAGTACCTGACCGGCTGGGTCGCCGGGGCCCGGGTGCCGGGCTACCTGGAGGAGTCGGACGTCCCGCCGGACTCGGACACCGAGACGTACGCGGCGGTGCGGCTGACCATCCAGAACCGCCGCTGGGCGGGCGTGCCGTTCTACATCCGCTGCGGCAAGCGCTTGCCCCGGCGGGTCACCGAGGTCGCGGTGCTGTTCAAGAAGGCCCCGCACCTGCCGTTCTACCCCGAGGACGTGGAGCTGCTGGGCAACAACCAGCTGGTCATCCGGGTCCAGCCGGACGAGGGCGTGATGCTGAAGTTCGGCTCCAAGGTGCCCGGCACCCAGATGGAGCTGCGCGACATCACCATGGACTTCGCCTACGGCGAGGCCTTCACCGAGTCCAGCCCCGAGGCGTACGAGCGGCTCATCCTCGACGTGCTGCTCGGCGACCGGACGCTGTTCCCGGACGCGGCGGAGGTCGAGGAGGGCTGGCGCATCATCGACCCGCTGGAGGACGCCTGGGCGGGCACCAAGCCCGCGACGTACCGGGCGGGCGAATGGGGTCCGCGCGAGGCCGACGAGATGCTGGCCCGCGAGGGCCGCACCTGGCGGCGGGCATGAGCGAGCTGTTGATCACGCTGGGAAGTGGGACGGAATGCTAGCCCTGTGGGACACCACCGGTAACGAGGTGGTGCGCAAGCTCGCCTCGGAGCGGCGCAACGCGGGCGGCGTCGCCAGCGGCCTCGCCCTCAACCTGGTCGTCATCGTGGACGAGGGCCGGGTGCGCCAGGTCGAGGACGCGGCCACCATCGCCGCCGCGTCGCACCCCTGCCGCCTGCTCGTGGTCAGCCGCGGCCCGGTCGCGGGCGTCGACGCGGCGACCGCCAACGCCAAGAACCGGCTCGACGCCGAGATCGTCGTCGGCGGGCGGCTCGGACCGTGCGAGGCCGTGATCATGCGGATGCACGGCCGGCTCGCCCTGCACAGCGAGTCGGTGGTCATGCCGCTGCTGGCCCCGGACGTGCCGGTGGTCACCTGGTGGCACGGCTGCCCGCCCGAGCACATCGCGTACGACCCGCTGGGCGTCGTCGCGGAGCGCCGGGTCACCGACATCGCCCAGTGCCCCGACCCGGCCGCGGCGCTGCGGCAGCGGGCGCTGGACTACGCCCCCGGCGACACGGACCTGTCCTGGACCCGGCTGACCGGCTGGCGTTCGCTGATCGCGGGCGCTTTCGACACCGCGTCGGCGGGCGCGCTGTCGGCGACGGTGCACGCCGCCGCGGGCGACCCGCTGGGCGCGCTGCTGCGCGGCTGGATCATGGCTCGGATGGGCGTCCCGGTGCAGCTCGCCGAGGTCTCCGGCCCGCTGCACGGGGTCGACTTCGCGCTGGCCGACGGCGGCTCGCTGAGCCTGCACAGCACCGGCGACGGCATGGCCCTGCTGCGCAAGTCCGGCTCGCTGGACCAGGTGCTGCCGCTGGTGGAGCGCCGCCTGGGCGAGGTGCTGGCCGAGGAGCTGCAGCGCCTCGACGCCGACCAGCCGTACGCGGCGGCGCTCGCCGCGGCGACGGGAATCGAGAACCTCGGCGACCGGGCGTCCACCCGTACCCACATCTGGCAGGACCCGGCGTGGGAACCGGTGGCCGCATGAGCGAGCGTCAGCGAGCGAATCAGAGGCCCGGTGTCCATGCCGCCGACGAGCGAAGCGAGGAGAAGGCATGAGCACGGACACCGCACCCGGCGCGCATGCCGCCGACGGGTCCGTGCCGGCGCCGACCGTGGTCGTGCATGCCGACGCGGACCTGCTGGCCACGGCGGTTGCCGCACGGCTCGTCGTGCGGATACAGGACGCGCAGGCCGCACGGGGCACGGCCGACGTCGTGCTGACCGGCGGCCGGGTCGCGGCGGCCGTGTACCGGGCCGTGCTGGCCGCCCCGGCCCGCGACGCGGTCGACTGGTCCCGGGTCAACCTGTGGTGGGGGGACGAGCGTTTCCTGCCCGCCGGGGACCCGGACCGCAACGAGACCCAGGCGCGCGCGGCCCTGCTGGACTCGCTGCCGCTCGACCCGGCGCGGGTGCACCCGATGCCACCCTCGGACGGCCCCGACGGCGCAGACCCGGAACTGGCGGCCGCGCGGTACGCCGCGGAGCTGGCCCGGCACGCGCCCGACGGGGGCGCGCTGCCGCGCTTCGACCTGGTGCTGCTCGGCGTCGGCGAGGACGGCCACGTGGCGTCGGTGTTCCCGGGCCACCCGAGCTCGGCCGAAGCCGGGCCGGTCTGCGCGGTCCGGGACAGCCCGAAGCCGCCGCCGCTGCGCACCACGCTCACCATCCCCGCCCTGGACACCGCCGACGAGGTCTGGCTGATCGCCGCCGGGCCGGACAAGGCCGAGTCCGTCGGGGCGGCGCTGACCGGGCCGGCGCTGCTGCCGGCGGCCCGGGTGCGCGGCGTCTCGCGCACTGTCTGGCTGCTCGACCGGGCGGCGGCGGCGAACACCCCGGCGCACTTCGCCCCGCGCTGATCGACCGAGTAACGCCGAAAGGGCGGCCGACCCGAAGGTCAGCCGCCCTTTCGCGTGCTTGCGGTCGTCAGCCGACGGCGCCGGCGGCCATTTCGAGCTTCAGCCAGAGGCCGAGCCCCACGATGCAGGCGAACCAGACGATGCCCACCAGCACGGTGTAGCGGTCGAGGTTCTTCTCCGCCACCGACGACCCGGCCAGGCTCGACGACACGCCGCCGCCGAACATGCTGGACAGGCCGCCGCCCTTGCCCCGGTGCAGCAGGACCAGCATCGTCAGCAGGGCGCTGGTGATGATCAGCAACACGATCAACGTGTAGGCGAAGCCGATCGGCATGAGCAGGTGTCCTTAGGCTCGGTGGCCGCTCGCGCGGCCTTGGGTGTCGGTCAACAATAGCGGTCCATCGTACCGGCTAGGAGGCCGAGGAGGTCACATCCACCGGGATCGAGGGGTCCTTCAGGCCCAGCGACGCCAGGTCGGGCGCGCCGAACTGGGCGTGGATGAAGGCTCCCGCGACGTTCGAACCGTACATGCGGATCGAGTTCGGGTACAGCACGGGGATGGTCACGGCCATCTCCGACAGCTTGCTGTCGATCTCGCCCCACAGCTTGTACTGCCGGTTCAGGTCCTGCTCGGCCAGCGCGTCGGCGATCGCCTTGTTGACGTCCGAGTCGTTCAGGAACGAGTAGTTCGAGCCGCTCTGCTCGCCGGTGGGCTTGACCAGCTTGCCGTCGAACAGCGGCGGGATGACCGCCGAGCCGTTCGCCCAGTCCGGGATCCAGCCCGCGTAGACCAGGTGGTTGCCGTGGCCCACGTCGGCGATGCGGCCCCAGTACTGGTCCGCCGGCAGCCGCTTGAGCTCGACCTTGATGCCGATGCGCACGTAGGCGTCGACCATCGTCTTGACGTAGCGGGCGATGGTGTCGTTCTCCGGCAGCGAGACCGAGATCTTCTCGGGGCAGGGCTTGCCGTCCTTGCGCGCCTTGTCGATGAGCGCGAGCGCCTTGTCCTCGTCACCGTCGCTGTCGGTGAGGGTGCCGTAGTGGTCGAACTTGGCGTGCGCCGCCAGGTTCGGCGGGATCATCGAGGTGGCCAGCTCACCGATCACCGAACCGCCCATGGCCTGGCGGTACTTGCGCTTGTTGAACGCGTACGCCAGCGCCTTGCGGCAGTCCAGGTTCGGCACCATGACCGTGTTGATGGCGAAGTAGCGCACCGAGCCGCTGGGGCCGGTCGCCACTCGCTGCGAGAGCTTGGGGTCGTTGATGACCTGCTGCAGGAAGTTCGGCGCCACGTTGCTCTGCAACATGATCGTGTTGCGGTCGGCGCCCTGGTCCTGGATCAGCGCGTTGGTCACGGCCGGGTCGTTGGAGTCGACCACGAAGACGATCTTGTCGGGGTGGCCCTTGCGCACCGAGTCGAGGCTCGACGACCAGTGCTCGTTGCGGACCAGCGTGAAGCCCTTGTCGCCGGAGCGCGGCTCCATGCGGTACGGGCCGTTGGACAGCGGACGCTTGTCGTAGGCGTCCTTGTCACCGTCGGCGCCCTGCTTGGCGGGCGAGAAGATCGGCAGCGCCACCGTGTAGTTGAAGTCGCCGGCCGGCTGCTTGAGCTTGAACTTGATGGTCCGGGTGTCCTCGCAGACCACCGAGTCCAGCCCCTTGCCGCTGTACGGGCCCTCGTACGGGGTGGCGTTGTCGGCCAGCATCAGCTCCGCGTAGGGCAGGCCCGAGTCGAACAGCGCCGCGAAGTTGCGCTCCACGCCGTACTTGACCTGCGAGCAGTTGACGGGCGAGCCGTCCTCCCACTTCACCCCCTCACGCAGCTTGAACTCCCAGACCGTGTTCTTCTCACTCGGCCGGCCGAGGTCGGTGGCCAGGTCAGGCACCAGCTCGCTGCTGGCGGGGCCCGACTCGGCCTTGTACGTGGTCAGGGTGCGCGACATCAGGCGGCTGATGTTGTTGTCCATCGCGGCCGCGATGCGCTGCGGGTCCAGGTGCTCGGGGAGCTGCGGCAACACGACGCGCAGGGTGCCGCCCGTGGATACCGTGTCGTTGGCGTCGGCCGCCGAGTCGCAGGCGGAGGCGGCGCCGAGCGCCATGACCGCGACGGCGGCGGCGGTGATCTGCCGCATGCGGTGCTTGAGGTATGGCATCGTCGTCCTCCCAGCGGGCGTGGGGGTGGCCCGCCAAGGATCTCAGGGGTGGTCGGGGGGTGAACCGCTCGCAGCCGCACGACGTCTCGGTCGCCCGGCCACGCGCACACTCTAGGCACTGCGGGGACCGGCGCGGCAGCCGGGAGTCAGATCGCAACAAAGCAGGACTGCGGGCATCCGAAAGATCACTTAGCGTGTACGTCAGGCGGTCCGGCCATAGACGAGGTCCGCCCCCGCGGCCGGAGCCGCGGGGGCGGAGCAGGTTCGTGCCGGTGGCTCAGAGACCGAGGCGCACCAGCCTGGTGAACTCGTCGGCGTCGAGGCTCGCCCCGCCGACCAGCGCACCGTCGATGTCGGGCTGCGCCATGATCGCGGCGACGTTGCCCGCCTTCACGGAGCCGCCGTAGAGCACCCGCACCGCCTGCGCGGTGGACTCGCCCTGGGTCTTGGCCAGCTGCGCGCGGATCGCCCCGATGACCTCCTGGGCGTCCTCGGGCGTGGCGGTCTTGCCGGTGCCGATCGCCCAGACCGGCTCGTACGCCACCACGACCTTCTCCACCTCGGCCGGGGTGAGCCCGGCCAGGCCGCCGTCGAGCTGCGCGAGCGTGTACTCGACGTGCTCGCCCTTCTCGCGGATGTCCAGGCCCTCGCCCACGCACAGGATCGGCGTGATCTCGTTGGCGAGCGCGGCCTTGACCTTGGCGTTGACCAGCGCGTCGGACTCGTTGTGGTACTGCCGGCGCTCCGAGTGGCCCACCGTCACGAACGAGCAGCCCAGCTTCGCCAGCATCGCGCCGGAGATCTCCCCGGTGTACGCGCCGGAGGGGTGCGCCGAGATGTCCTGCGCGCCGTACTTGATGAGCAGCCGGTCGCCGTCCACCAGCGTCTGCACGCTGCGGATGTCGGTGAACGGCGGCAGCACCGCGGCCTCGACCTCTTCGAGCTGCTTCTCGGTCAGGCTGAAGGCCAGCTTCTGCACGAGCGCGATGGCTTCGAGGTGGTTGAGGTTCATCTTCCAGTTGCCGGCCATCAGGGGCCGGCGCTTGACCTCTGCCATCACGCCTCCAGGGCTTCGAGACCGGGCAGCGACTTGCCCTCCAGGTACTCCAGGGAGGCGCCGCCGCCCGTGGAGATGTGGCCGAACGCGTCCTCGTCGATGCCGAGCGCGCGCACGGCCGCGGCCGAGTCGCCGCCGCCGACCACGGTGAAGCCGTCGACCTTGGTGATGGCCTCGGCCACGCCCCGGGTGCCGTTGGCGAACGGGGCCAGCTCGAACACGCCCATCGGGCCGTTCCAGAAGACCGTCTTCGCGCCGGACAGCGCCTCGGTGAACAGGGCCACCGACTCGGGGCCGATGTCCAGGCCGAGCCAGCCGGCCGGGATCGCGTCCGCGGCGACCGTGTCGGTCGCGGCGTCGGCGGCGAACTTGTCGGCCACCACCACGTCGGTCGGCAGCACGATCCGGTCGCCGGCGCGGGCCAGCAGGTCGCGGCAGGTGTCGAGCATCTCCTCCTGCAGCAGCGACGCGCCCACCTCGTGGCCCTGGGCCTTGAGGAAGGTGAAGCACATGCCGCCGCCGATGAGCAGCTTGTCTGCCTTGCCGAGCAGGGCCTCGATCACGGCCAGCTTGTCGGAGACCTTCGAACCGCCCAGGATCACCACGTACGGCGTGGCCGGGTTCTCGGTGAGCCGCTTGAGCACCTCGACCTCGCGCAGCACCAGGCCGCCCGCGTAGTGCGGGAGCCGGGAGGCGACGTCGTAGACGCTGGCGTGCTTGCGGTGCACCGCGCCGAAGGCGTCGTCGACGTACACGTCGCCGAACGCCGCCAGCCGGTCGGCGAACGCGCCGCGCACGGCGTCGTCCTTGCTGGTCTCGCCCACGTTGAAGCGCAGGTTCTCCAGCAGCACCACGCCGCCGGGGGTCAGCGCCGCCACCGCGTCCTGCGCCGACGGGCCGACCGTGTCACCGGCGAAGGTGACCGGCGAGCCCAGCAGCTCGGCGAAGCGCGTCGCGACCGGCGCGAGCGTGTACTTGGGGTCGGGCTCGCCCTTGGGGCGGCCCAGGTGCGACATGACGATCACCGAGGCGCCCGCGTCCCGCAGCGCCGTGATGGTCGGCAGCACCGCCCGGATCCGGCCGTCGTCGGCGATCGTCCCGGGGCTGTCCTTGACGAAGGGCACGTTCAGGTCGGCGCGCACGAGCACGCGCCGACCCGAGACACCCTCGGCGAGCAATTCGTCGAGGCCGCGCATTACAGCGAGGCGCCCACGAGCTTGGTGAGGTCCACCAGGCGGTTCGAGTAGCCCCACTCGTTGTCGTACCAGCCGACGACCTTCACCTGGTTGCCGATGACCTTGGTCAGGCCGGCGTCGAAGATGCAGGAGGCGGGGTCGGTCACGATGTCCGAGGAGACGATCTCGTCCTCGGTGTACACCAGGATGCCCTTGAGCGGGCCCTCGGCCGCGGCCTTGATCGCGGCGTTGACCTCCTCGACCGACGTCTCGCGAGCGGCGGTGAAGGTCAGGTCGGTGGCCGAGCCGGTCGGGATCGGCACGCGCAGCGCGAAGCCGTCCAGCTTGCCCTTGAGCTCCGGCAGCACCAGGCCGATCGCCTTGGCGGCGCCGGTCGAGGTCGGCACGATGTTCAGGGCCGCGGCGCGGGCGCGACGCAGGTCCTTGTGCGGGCCGTCCTGCAGGTTCTGGTCCTGGGTGTAAGCGTGGATCGTGGTCATCAGACCCTTCTCGATCCCGATCGTGTCGTTCAGGACCTTCGCCATGGGGGCGAGGCAGTTCGTGGTGCAGGAGGCGTTCGAGATGATCGTGTGCTTGGCGGCGTCGTACTTGTCGCCGTTCACGCCGAGCACGATCGTGATGTCCTCACCCTTGGCCGGAGCCGAGATGATGACCTTCTTGGCGCCGTTGTCCGCGTGCACCTTCGCCTTGGCGGCGTCGGTGAACAGGCCCGTCGACTCGATGACGACGTCCGCGCCCAGGTCACCCCAGGGGAGCTTGCCCGGATCGCGCTCGGCGAACGCCTTGAACGACTTGCCGTTGACCGTCAGCTCGGTCTCGGTCGCCTTCACCTCGTAGGGCAGGCGGCCCAGGATCGAGTCGTACTTGAGCAGGTGCGCCAGCGTCGCGTTGTCGGTCAGGTCGTTCACGGCCACCAGCTCGATGTCCGCGCCGGACGCGAGCAGCGCCCGGTAGAAGTTACGCCCGATCCGGCCGAAGCCGTTGATGCCAACCCGGATGGTCACAGGTCCCATCTCCTCGCCATGTGCGCCGACTGGCGGCAGTTCGCCCAGTGCGGCGGCCGATAGGTCACTCGCCCGGTCACGCCGCCAACACACCTGGCGGACGGCGTCGCGGCCGAGCTGCCGGCAGCGTCGCCGTACGGTTCCGACCCTAGCTGAGCTGTGGCAGACATCCCCGCCGGGGTCTTTGTTTCACCCCCGTGTCCCCTGTCACACGAAACCACAACGACCCCACCCCCAAGATCGCCACGCGGGTACGCCGAAACGACAGATCGCCGCGACCCGGGCGGGTCGCGGCGATCTCGGGGACGGCGGCTCAGACGGTGAGCATCTCGGCGGTGACGGCCGCTTCGGTGTCGGGGATGCCCAGGTCGCGGGCGCGCTTGTCGGCGAGGGCGAGCAGACGCCTTATGCGGCCGGCGATGGCGTCCTTGGTCAGCGGCGGGTCGGCCAGCGCGCCCAGCTCCTCCAGGGAGGCCTGGCGGTGCTCCAGGCGCAGGCGGCCCGCGCTGGTCAAGTGGCCGGGGGCGTCGTCGGCGAGGATCTCCAGGGCGCGGGTGACCCGGGCCGCCGCGGCGACCGCCGCCCGCGCCGAACGCCGAAGGTTCGCGTCGTCGAAGTTGGCCAGGCGGTTCGCGGTCGCGCGGACCTCGCGGCGCACCCGGCGCTCCTCCCAGGCCAGCACGCTGGAGTGCGCGCCGATACGAGTGAGCAGGGCGGCGATCGCGTCGCCGTCCTTGACCACGACCCGGTCGACGCCGCGCACCTCGCGGGCCTTGGCGGTGATGCCCAGCCGGCGGGCCGCGCCGACCAGCGCCAGCGCCGACTCCGGACCCGGGCAGGTGATCTCCAGGGCGCAGGAGCGGCCGGGCTCGGTCAGCGAGCCGTGCGCCAGGAACGCCCCGCGCCAGGCCGCCACGGCGCAGCACACGCTCGCCGAGACCACGTTCGGCGGCAGGCCCCGCACCGGCCGCCCGCGCACGTCCAGCAGGCCGGTCTGGCGCGCGAGCGCCTCGCCGTCCTTGACGATGCGCACGATGTAGTGGCTGCCCTTGCGCAGCCCGCCCGACGCGAGGATGTGCACCTCGCTCGGGTAGCCGAACAGGTCGGCGATGGTGGTGCGCAGCCGCCGGGCCACCGCTCCGGTGTCCAGCTCCGCCTCCACCACGACGCGGCCCGAGACGATGTGCAGCCCGCCCGCGAAGCGCAGCAGTGCCGCCATCTCCGCGCGCCGGCAGCACGGCTTGGGCACGTCGACCCGGCTGAGCTCGTCTTTGACCGCAGCGGTCATCGCCATCGTGTCGTCACCTCGTGGCCGGTCGCGGCTGTGATGCCTGATTGTGTCGTGCGGTTTGTCGTACGTGCTTAACGAGCGGTGGCCAAGAGTGGCACCAGTGCGCGGCCCAATCGGACCGGATCGTGTCGCGCGGTGCCGTCCTGGACGGCCACCGGAGCGATCGCGATGCGAGCACCGAGTGATTCTGCCGCATTCGCGACCGGTTCGGGGTCTCCCACGGCATTCCTGTCGACCAGAACAATATCGACCTTGAGGTCCGGGAGATACCGACCCAGCGCGCCCAGGTGATCAGGCAGCGACAGGCCCACCGTCTCGGAGTCCGCCGCCAGGTTCAGGGTCACCAGTCGGCGTGCCGCGCTCGCCGTGACCGCGGCTGCCAGCTGCGGCACCAGCAGGTGCGGGATGACACTGGTGTACCAGCTCCCGGGCCCGAACACCAACCAGTCCGCGTCGGCGATCGCCGCCAGGGCCTGCGGGCACGCGTCGGGCTCCGGCGGCTCCAGCCGGACCTCCAGCACCCGCCCCTGAGCGACCGCGACCTGGTGCTGGCCACGTACGGTGACCTGCCTGCCGTCGACGAACAGGTCGGCCTCGATGCCCAGCGGCTTGTTCGACATCGGCAGCACCCGGCCCACCGCGCGCAGCATCGCCCCGGCCAGGTCGAGCGCCGCCACCGGGTCGCCGAGCTGCTCCATCAGGCCGCACAGCACCACGTTGCCGACCGGATGCCCGGCCAGCTCGTCGGCGCCGCCGAAGCGGTACTGCATCAGCTTGGCGGTGCGGTCGCTGAGATCGTCGTCCCCGGCGAGGGCGGCCAGCGCCTGCCGCAGATCACCCGGAGGGAGTACGTCGCGGCCCGCGCGGATCCGGCCGCTGGAGCCCCCGTCGTCGGCCACGGTGACGACGGCGGTGATCTCCAGGGGCAGCCCGGTCGCGCGCAGCGCACGCAGGCTCGCGCTCAGCCCGTGCCCCCCGCCGAACGCCACCACCCGGATCCGGTCACCGCCTGCCTGCGGTCTGAACCCGATGTTGTGCTCGCTCATTCGCGTCCCAGGTCGCGGTGCTGGGCATGGGCGACCACGCGCAGCTCGCGCAGGCGTTTGGCCAGCTCCTCGGCGATGGCGACGCTGCGGTGCTTGCCGCCGGTGCAGCCGACGGCCACGGTCAGGTAGCGCTTGCCCTCCCGCTCGAAGCCGGGCGCGGTCGCGGTCACCAGGCGTGCGTACGTCTCGACGAACGTGTTCGCCCCGCGCTGGCCCAGCACGTACCGGCTGACGTCCTCCTCGCGGCCGGTGTGCTCGCGCAGTTCCGGCACCCAGTACGGGTTGGGCAGGAAGCGGGCGTCCAGCACGAAATCGGCGTCCGGGGGCAGGCCGTACTTGAAGCCGAACGACAGCACGGTGACCCGCAGCCGCAGCGCCTCCGGGCTGGCGAACAGCTCCTCGACCCGGGCCCGGAGCTGGTTCACGTTCAGGTGCGAGGTGTCGATCAGCACGTCGGCCTGCTCGCGGGCCTCGGCCAGCAGCGAGCGCTCGGCGGCGATGCCGTCGGACAGCCGGCCGTCGCCCTGCAGCGGGTGCGATCGGCGTACGCTCTCGAACCGCCTGATCAGCACCTCGTCGTCGGCGTCGACGAAGACCACCCGCGGCGAGAAGCCCTTCTCGCGCAGGTCGCGGATCGCGCCGGCGAGGTCGGTCGAGAAGACGCGGCTGCGCACGTCGAGCACCATCGCGGTGTGCCGGGCCGCGCCGCCGGCCTTCGCGGCCAGCTCGGCGAGCTGCACCAGCAGCGCCTGCGGCAGGTTGTCGACCACGTAGTAGCCGACGTTCTCCAGGGCACGGGCCACGGTGCTGCGCCCGCCGCCGGAGACGCCGGTCACCACCACCAGGTTCGTGGCCGGGCCCTCGCCGGACTCGTCCCCGGTCACCCTGGGCTCGCCCTGCTGCTCACCGCGCTCGCCCGGCGTACTGCGCCGGGCCGGTGTATCCACGCTCACGTGTGCCCCCACTGCTGTCGTCGCCGCCTGCCGGGGCGGCCGCCCGCGACGGCCCCCGGGATCCAGCGAACCTCAGGCGGCGGACGGGCACGTTGCCACCGGATGTCGGCAACGAGAGAACATCCTAGCCAGGCGTGCCCGGTTCCTCCGCCGTGGCCAGCTTCGCACCCTGCGCGGGTGTGGCCTGCGGCTCGCCCGGCGCGGACCCGGCCGCCGCCGTTCCGGGCGGGACGGGCACCGCCTCGGGCGTGGGCGTGGCGGCGGTCCCGGGCGCGGTCTCCGCAACAGGCGCGGGTTGCGCCACCGGTGGGGGCTGAGGTGGCACACCGAGGGCCGTCAGCACCGCGACCGCGGTGCGCGGGCCGATGCCGGGGACCTCGGCGATCTCGTCGACGCTCGCCGCGGCCAGGCGCTTGAGCGAGCCGAAGTGGCGCAGCAGGGCCTTGCGGCGGATCTCGCCCAGGCCGGGCACGCTATCGAGGTCGGAGGCGGTCATCCGGGCCGAGCGCCGCTCGCGGTGGAAGCGGATGGCGAAGCGGTGCGCCTCGTCGCGGACCCGCTGAAGCAGGTAGAGGCCCTCGGCGGTGCGGGGCAGGATGATCGGCATCGAGTCGTCGGGCAGCCAGACCTCCTCCAGCCGCTTGGCCAGCCCGCAGATCGCCACGTCGGTGACGCCCAGCTCGGTGAGCACCGCCGCCGCGGCGTTGACCTGCGGCGCGCCGCCGTCGACCACGACCAGCTGCGGCGGGTACGCGAAGCGCCTCGGCCGGCCCGCGGCGGCCTCCTCGGCCGGGTCCACCGGCCCCTCGGCCAGGTATCGGGCGAACCGCCGCCGCATCACCTCGCTGATCGCGGACACGTCGTCGGTCGCGCCCTTGATGATGAAGCGCCGGTAGTCGGACTTCTTCGGCACGCCGTCCTCGAACACGACCATGCTGGACACCACGTCGGTGCCCTGGATCTGCGAGATGTCGTAGCACTCGATCCGCAGCGGGGCCGCGGCCAGCCCGAGCGCGTCCTCGATCTCCTCCAGGGCCTTGCTGCGCGCGGTGAGGTCGCCGGCCCGGCGCAGCTTGTGCTGGGCCAGTGCCTGCAGGGCGTTGCGCGCGACGGTCTCCATCAGCGTCTTCTTGTCGCCGCGCTGGGGCACCCGCATGGTCACCCGCGAACCCCGATGCTGCGACAGCCAGTCGGTCAGCGCGTCGGCGTCGGCGGGCAGTTCCGGCACCAGCAGCTCGCGGGGCACGTCGGCCTCGCCGGTCTCACCGCCGTAGATCTGGGTGCAGAAGTGGTGCACGAGGTCGCCGATGCTCAGCTCCTCGGTCTTGTCCACGATCCAGCCGCGCTGGCCGCGCACCCGCCCGTCGCGCACGTGGAAGACCTGCACCGCGGCTTCCAGCGGGTCGTCGGCGAAGGCGACCACGTCGGCGTCGGTGCCGTCGGACAGCACGATCGACTGCTTCTCCATGGCCCGGCGCAGCGCGATCAGGTCGTCGCGCAGGCGCGCGGCGCGCTCGTACTCCATCGCCGCCGACGCCTCGTGCATCTGCTTCTCCAGGCGGCGCTGCATGGTGTCGGTGCGCCCGGCCATGAAGTCGCAGAAGTCCTCGACGATGCCGCGGTGCTCGGCGGCGCTGACCCGCCCGACGCACGGCGCGGAGCACTTGCCGATGTCGCCGAGCAGGCACGGCCGCCCGATCTGGCCCGCCCGCTTGAACACCCCGGCCGAGCAGGTGCGCGCCGGGAAGATGCGCAGCAGCAGGTCGAGGGTCTCCCGGATGGCCCAGGCATGCGAGTACGGCCCGAAGTAGCGCACGCCCTTGCGCTTGGCCCCGCGCATGACCAGCAGCCGCGGATACTCCTCGTCGAGGGTGACCGCGAGGTACGGGTACGACTTGTCGTCGCGGTACTTCACGTTGAAGCGGGGGTCGTACTCCTTGATCCAGGAGTACTCCAGCTGGAGCGCCTCGACCTCGGTGCCGACCACGACCCAGTCCACGCCGGCCGCGGTCGTGACCATCTGCTGGGTGCGCTGGTGCAGCGTCCAGACGTCGGCGAAGTAGGAGTTCAGCCGGCTGCGCAGGCTCTTGGCCTTGCCGACGTAGATGATCCGGCCCTGGTCGTCGCGGAACCGGTACACACCGGGCGCGTCGGGAATCGTGCCCGGCGCGGGCCGGTACTGGGACGGATCAGCCACGCCGCCAAGCCTAGACGATCAGTCCGACACGCCTCCGGCCAGCGATCCGGGGCACTGGTCCACATGAGACTCGGCCCCCGCCTTGAACCCGCTCCGCCGCCACCGCTCCGCCGCCACCGCTCCGCCGCCCAAGATCGCTGCAGTTTCCCGGAAACTGTACGAATGGAGCCTGCCATTCACGCAGTTTCCTTGAAACTGCAGCGTGGGACACGGGGCTCAGGCGAGCTTGATCTCGCCGTTCTCGACCTTGATCTCCTTCTTGTCCAGCGCGCGGGGGGCGGGCGGCTGGAGCACCGAGCCGTCCGTGATCGAGAACTCGCTGAAGTGGCACTGACACTTGATCTTCCCGGCCTCCACCTGGCTCACCGGGCAGGCCTGGTGGGTGCAGATCGCGCTGAAGGCGGCGTACTGGCCCGCCGTGGGCTGGGTGACGACGACGCCCTGCTCCTTGAAGATCACCCCACCGCCTACCGGGATGTCCGCGGCCTTGCCGAGCACCGTGCCCGCGCCTACCGCCGCGCCGCTGGCTCCGGGGGCGCCCTGGTCGGTCGCCCCGCCGGTCGGCTCGGTCGCCGGAGCCTCGGAGCCGCACGCGGCGAGCAGCGCACCGGCGCCGACGGCGCCCGCGGAGGCCAGCAGGACCCGGCGCGAGGTCGCGCCGGACGTCGTCACGTCACTCATGAGAGGCCTTCCAGGTGTAGGTGAGGTTTTCTCTGGATCAACCTAGCGGCCCGTTCTGAGATTTAGCTGCGAGTTCAACTATTTTTCTCACCCACCGTCAACAAGATCGCCCGACTTGCCCGGCACCTGGGCGTATCTTGAGCGCGCATTCCCCCACCTGCCTGGCAAGTCCAGCGATCTTGACCGCAGACCGCGGCACGAGACGCCGTGCGCGTCGGACGCGAGGCAGGACGGCGGACACGAACGCGAACGCGAGGCAGGACGGCGGACACAAGGCGCAACGGCAGGCGCGAACGCGAGGCAGGACACAAGCGCGGCGGCCGGACACATGGAGAGTCCCGGCGACCGCGGAGGCGGGTCGCCGGGACAGGTCGTGCTCAGTGGGCCGGGTGTCAGGCCACTGCGGCCTTGGCGCGGGCCTTGCGGGCGCGCGGCGGGGTGACCGGGGCCGGGGCGTGGGCGGCGAGCATCGGCTTGAGGAACTGGCCGGTGTAGCTCTCCGCGACCGCGGCGAGCTGCTCAGGGGTGCCGGTGGCGAGCACGGTGCCACCGCGGTGGCCGCCCTCGGGGCCCATGTCGATCAGGTGGTCCGCGGACTTGATCACGTCGAGGTTGTGCTCGATCACGATCACCGTGTTGCCCTTGTCGACCAGCCCCTGCAGCACCAGCAGCAGCTTGCGGATGTCCTCGAAGTGCAGACCGGTGGTCGGCTCGTCGAGCACGTACACGGTGCGCCCGGTGGAGCGCTTCTGCAGCTCGGAGGCGAGCTTCACGCGCTGCGCCTCGCCGCCGGACAGGGTCGGCGCGCTCTGGCCCAGCCGCACGTAACCCAGGCCGACGTCGACCAGCGTCTTGAGGTGGCGGTGGATCGCGGGGATGGCCTGGAAGAACTCGGCCCCCTCCTCGATCGGCATCTCCAGCACCTCGGCGATGGTCTTGCCCTTGTAGTGCACCTCCAGGGTCTCCCGGTTGTACCGGGCGCCCTTGCACACCTCGCACGGCACGTACACGTCGGGCAGGAAGTTCATCTCGATCTTGATCGTGCCGTCGCCGGCGCAGTTCTCGCAGCGCCCGCCCTTGACGTTGAACGAGAATCGCCCCGGCCCGTAGCCGCGCACCTTCGCCTCGGTCGTCTCCGCGAACAGCTTGCGGATGTTGTCGAACACGCCGGTGTAGGTCGCCGGGTTCGAGCGCGGGGTGCGCCCGATCGGCGACTGGTCCACGCCCACGACCTTGTCCACGTGCTCCAGACCGGTGACCCGGGTGTGCCGGCCCGGCACCATGCGCGCCCCGTTGATCTGGTTCGCCAGCACCGTGTACAGGATGTCGTTGACCAGCGTCGACTTGCCGGACCCGGACACGCCGGTGACCGCGATGAACTGCCCCAGCGGGAAGGCCACCGACACGTTGCGCAGGTTGTGCTCGCGCGCGCCGACGACGGTCAGCTCGCGACCCGGGGTCGCCGGTCGGCGGTGCGCCGGGGTCGCGATCTCCTTGCGGCCCGACAGGTACGCCCCGGTCACCGACTCCTCGTTGACCAGCAGCTTGTCGTACGGCCCGCTGTGCACGATGCGCCCGCCGTGCTCGCCCGCGCCCGGACCGATGTCCACCACCCAGTCGGCGGTGCGGATGGTGTCCTCGTCGTGCTCCACCACGATCAGGGTGTTGCCCAGGTCACGCAGCCGCACCAGGGTCTCGATCAGCCGGTGGTTGTCCCGCTGGTGCAGGCCGATCGACGGCTCGTCCAGCACGTACAGCACGCCGACCAGGCCGGAGCCGATCTGCGTGGCGAGCCGGATGCGCTGCGCCTCACCGCCGGACAGCGAGCCCGACGGCCGGTTCAGCGACAGGTAGTCCAGGCCGACGTCGACCAGGAAGCGCAGCCGGGCGTTGATCTCCTTGAGCACCCGCTCGGCGATGAAGCGCTGCCGGTCGTCCAGCTCCAGCCCGGCCAGCACCACCGCCGCCTCGCCGACCGACAGCGCGCACAGCTCGGCGATGTTGCGCCCGTCCAGGGTCACCGCCAGCACCTCGGGCTTGAGCCTTGTGCCTGAGCAGACCGAGCACGGCACCTCGCGCATGTAGCCCTCGTACTTCTCCCGCGACCACTCGCTCTCGGTGTCGGAGTGGCGGCGCTCCAGCCACGGGATCACACCCTCGAAGCCGGAGTAGTACGAGCGCTCGCGGCCGTACTTGTTGCGGTAGCGCACGTGCACCTGGTTCTCCGCGCCGTGCAGGATCAGCTTCTGGCCCCGCGCGGTGATGGCCCGCCACGGGGTGTCCATGTCGAAGCCGTTCTCCTCGCCGAGCGCCTCCAGCAGCCGGGAGAAGTACTCCTGGGTCTGGCCGCCCGCCCACGGGGAGATCGCGCCCTCGCCGAGACTCTTCTCCGGGTCGGGGATGACCAGTTCCGGGTCCACCTCCTTCTTGGTGCCCAGGCCGGTGCACTCCGGGCACGCGCCGTAGGGCGAGTTGAAGGAGAAGACGCGCGGCTCCAGGTCCTCGATGCCGAGCTGGTGCTCGTTGGGACAGGCCAGGTTCTCGGAGAACTTGCGCTCGCGGTGCTCGTCGTCCTCGGGCAGGTCGACGAAGTCCATGATCACGATGCCGCCGGCCAGGCCGAGCGCGGTCTCCACCGAGTCGGTGAGCCGCTGCTTCGAGCTCTCCTTGACGGCGAGGCGGTCGACGACCACCTCGATGTCGTGCTTCTTCTGCTTGGCCAGCTTCGGCACCTCGCCCAGCGGGTGCACCACGCCGTCGACCCGGACCCGGGCGAAGCCCTTGCTCTGCAGGTCGGAGAACAGGTCGAGGTATTCGCCCTTGCGGCCGCGGATCACCGGCGCGAGCACCTGGAAGCGGGTGCCCTCGGCCATCGCGAGCACCCGGTCGACGATCTGCTGCGGGCTCTGCCGGCTGATCAGGTGGCCGCAGACGGGGCAGTGCGGCTGGCCGACGCGGGCGAAGAGCAGGCGGAGGTAGTCGTACACCTCGGTGATGGTGCCCACGGTCGAGCGCGGGTTGCGCGAGGTCGACTTCTGGTCGATGGAGACCGCGGGGCTCAGGCCCTCGATGAAGTCGACGTCGGGCTTGTCCATCTGGCCCAGGAACTGCCGCGCGTACGACGACAGCGACTCGACGTAGCGCCGCTGCCCCTCCGCGAAGATCGTGTCGAAGGCGAGGCTCGACTTTCCGGAGCCGCTCAGCCCGGTGAACACGATCATCGCTTCGCGCGGCAGGTCCAGGCTGACGTCGCGCAGGTTGTGCTCGCGCGCCCCACGGATGATCAGTCGGTCGCTCACAGCAGGCTCTCCCCACACGGTCTTTCGGCAATGTCTTCGGGCGGTCCGCCACGGCGACGGCCCAGCTCAGGGCATGGGTCGGGGGCAGCACGACACGCTCAGCACGCAGTGCAGTCGCGTGCCTGGGCAACTCTAGCCCCGGCCTCCGACATTCTCGTTTCGCGCCACGAACACACGTGCTAACCCGGCGATTCGCGACGGTCCGCGAACAACCGCAGGCGGCCCGGACCACTCGTTCGGCGCGCGGACGCCGCCCGAACGAGTCACCCACGAGGGTGAACAGAACGACGCCCGCCGCCGATTCCCGGGTGGCGCCGGTCACCCGGCTCGGCCGACCCCGTCGCGGGTCACTCCCAGGGCAGCCGGTGCAGGGTCAGCTCGACGGTGCGCAGCAGCCGATCCCGGTCCGCGCCGCCCGCCGCCTCGACCGCGAGTCCGGAGGACAGCGCGAAGACGTAGCCCGCCGCCGCCCGCGGATCGACCGAGGCGGGCAGGTCGCCCTCGGCGCGCGCCCGCTCCAGCCGCGTCACCAGGAGGTGCTCGCCGCTGTCGCGTCGGCGGGCCAGCTCGGCCCGGATGGCGGCCGCGCCGTCCCCGGCGGCCAGCGCGCCGTGCACCAGCAGGCAGCCCGGCGGGGTGTCCGGGCCGGTGGTGGCCCGTGCCACGCCCTCCAGCCAGTGCCGGATCACCTCGCGCACGGTCGACTGCCGGACCGCGTCGCGGGCATACCGGAAGACCGACTCCTCGTAGCGGTCGAGCACCTGGGAGAACATGCCGGCCTTGGAGCCGAAGGCGGCGTACACGCTGCCGGGCTTCAACCCGGTGGCCGCGGTCAGGTCGGCCATCGTGGTGCCCTCGTAGCCCTTGGCCCAGAAGACGTCGAGCGCGGCCCCGAGCACCCGGTCGAGGTCGAACTCCCGCGGCCTGCCCACCGCCATCCCGCCACCTCCGGCAATTTTTTGAGTGAATGTTCAATATATCACGTGGCAGACCCCGGTTCCCGATGCCATATTGAATGAGCACTCAAAAATTCGAACGAGGGAGCGAGTGATGACGCAGCAGCTGAACGGCAAGGTGGCCCTGGTGACCGGCGGGTCGCGCGGCATCGGCGCGGGGATCGCCCGCCGCCTGGCCCGCGAGGGAGCCACCGTGGCGGTGACCTACCAGTCCTCGGCCGACGCGGCCGCGACGGTGGTCAAGGAGATCGAGGCCGAAGGCGGCAAGGCGTACGCGGTACGGGCCGACTCGGCCGACCGGGACGCGGTGCGCGGGGTGGTGGACGAGGTCGCGCGGCGGTCCGGGCGGCTCGACATCCTGGTCAACAACGCGGGCGTGGTCGGGTTCGGGCCGATCGGCGAGCTGACCGACGAGGTGTACGACCAGACCGTGGGGGTCAATCTGCACGCGGTGTTCCACGCCAGCCAGGCGGCGCTGCGCCACCTGGGCGAGGGTGGCCGGATCATCACCATCGGCAGCGTCAACGCCGACCGCATGCCCTTCGCGGGCGGCAGCCTGTATGCGCTGACCAAGGCCGGGGTCGCGGGCTTCACCCGGGGCCTGGCCCGCGAGGTCGGCCCGCGCGGCATCACCGTCAACACGGTGCAGCCCGGCCCGGTCGACACCGACATGAACCCGGCCGACGGGCCGATGTCCGGCGCGCTGCTGCCCGCGCTCGCGGTCGGCCGCTACGGCACCGCCGACGAGGTCGCGGCCGCGGTCGCCTACCTGGCCGGCCCCGAGGCCGGCTACGTCACCGGCGCGACGCTGGACATCGACGGCGGCTTCCTCGCCTGACCCACCGCCGGGGCCTGCCGGGCTCCGCGAAGATCGCTGTTTCGGGTCATGATCTGCGGCCGCGCCTCGGAAAATGACCTGAAACAGCGATCATCGCGTCGCGTCAAGCGCGAGCCGAGCGCGGCGCGCCCACCGCCCGCCTCAACCGATGCCTGAAGACGGGTGTGCGTAGGCCCTCAGCAGCGCATACCATTCGCGATCGTGACGGATCTGATCGACTCGCAGCTCACCGGCCGGCCCGAAACGGCGCCGGCCAAGCCCGACTGCGTGGTCTGCGGCCACGTTCCCGCCGCCGAGGTGACCTTCTACCGGCACGTCGGTCTGGTGCTCTACGTGCGCTTCAACCGGATCCAGGGTCCGTTCTGCCGCGACTGCGGCCTGGCCAAGATGCGCGACGCCACCGCCGAGACGATCACCAGCGGACTGTGGAGCCCCGTCTCGTTCGTGCTCGCGCCGCTGGCCCTGATCCGCAACCTGATCGGCCGGCGCACCGTGCTCGCCCTGGACAAGCCGGTCCCCCGCCCGGGGCAACCCGAGTCGAACCTGGCACCGCTGCTGCCGACCCGACCGGTGTTCCACCGGTTCAAGTCCTGGTTCGCCCCCGCCGTCCTGGCCGCCGTGATCGCGTTCGTGGCGCTGGCCGACCTGCCGTCGGCGGAGAAACTCGACGTGGTGGGCGGCTGCGTCAAGTTCGACCGCGTCCTGCACTTCGACAGCGCGGACTTCGTCCGCTGCGAAGGCGACCACGACGCGGTGATCACCAGCATCGAGAACACCTGGCAGGACTGCCCCGGCCCCTACGTCGAAAAGCTCTACCACTACTACTGCCTCGAACCCGCCCCCGGCGCGGGCCCCCTCATCAACGTGCCCTGACCCGGCCCTCGATCTTCGCGCCGCCGCGGTTTCGGGGAAACTGCACGAATCGGTGCGCCGATAGCTGCAGTTTCCCCGAAACTGCACGCCGCCCGGCCGGACGGCGGTCCGGGTCGGCGTGCGGGGTGTCTCGTCAGCGGGAGCGGTAGTTCCAGTGGGCGGGTCGGGTGGCGGGGCCGCCGCGGCCGGTGCGGCGGGCGCGGGCGCGGCGGGACTCGAACGCGAGCTCGCGTTGCAGCTTGCACCAGCTCTCCCAGCGGCGTGCGGAGAGCCCGCCGCTTTCCAGCTCCTCGCGCACGGCGCAGCCGGGCTCCGTCTCGTGGGCGCAGTCCTGGAAACGGCACTGCTCGATCAGCGCGACGATGTCGGCGAAGGTGCGGTCGAGGCCCTGCTCGCCGTCGAGCAGGCCGACCGCGCGGATGCCGGGTGTGTCCAGCACGGCGCCGCCGCCGGGCACGGGCACCAGCGCGCGGTACGTCGTGGTGTGCCGGCCCTTGCCGTCGACCTTGCGGATCGCCTGGGTCTGCATCACGGTCGCCCCGATCAGGGCGTTGACCAGCGTCGACTTGCCCGCGCCGGACGCGCCGACCAGGCCCAGGGTGCGGCCGTGGGCGACCAGGGGGCGCAGCGCGTCCAGGCCGGTGCCGTGTTCGGCGCTGACCGCGATCGCCTCGACGCCCGGGGCCAGCTCGGCGAGCTGATCGGCCAGCGCGTCCGGGTCGGCGACCAGGTCGGCCTTGGTGATGATCAGCAGTGGTCGCGCGCCCGAGTCCCAGACGAGCGCGAGCAGGCGCTCGATGGTCGACGGTTCGGGCAGCGGGTCGGGTGAGGCGATCACCGCGGCGGTGTCGACGTTGGCGGCCAGCACCTGGCCGGTGGCGTCCTTGTCGGCGGTGCGGCGCACGATCGCGCTGCGTCTGGGCAGCACCGCCTCGATGGTGGTGCGGTTGTCCGGCCAGTGCCGCAGCGCCACCCAGTCACCGGCGCACGGCAGCGCGACCGGGTCGGCCGCGGCCGCGATCATGGCTGGCCCGCCGAGCCCGGCCCGGGCCGTGCCGGCGGCGGTCAGCACCGTGCAGACGCCGCGGTCGGCGCGCACCACCCGGCCCGGCACGTGGTCCGGCCGGTCGAACAGGGGGTACGCGGATGCGAAGTGGTCGTCCCAGCCCAGGGACGACAGGGAGACTGTCATCGGATTCCTTGTCATGGATGCGCGAGTGGAACGGGGGTCACGCCATCCGGGAGGGTGGCGTGCTGGATACCTCGACAGACATGTCGCCACCTCCCTCGAAGTCATCGTGGCGAGCTGTCCTCACCTTCGCTGCCACGGTACGCGTGCCGCCGGGGCCGGGCCACGCGATTTCGGGCGTCACCCGGCCGGGGTCATTCTCCGGGTGGCGCGTCCACCGCCGTCGACCGCCCGGCCACGAGCAAGGTGCGGTACGCGTAGTGGTAGTCGGCGCAGCCGGGGCGGTGGCACAGCCGGCAGGCGGCCCCGGGCGCCGCGGAATCGGGCAGGTGGTCGCGCAGCATCCGCCGGTATCCCGCCGCCTGCGCGTCAGTGATGCGTCCAGTGTGCACGTCGCCTCCCGGCACAACCGTCACCAGGGCTCTGACTCCACAGTGCACGCGCGAGATGCAAGTTGCAACCCGGCGCGCGAAGAAGTCTCCGGATCGCCCGCTCGTGGCGTCCCCTTGCCTGAGCCGACGGGGCGGCAGCAGACTGTTCCTCGCACTGTCGGCAATGGATGATCAGGGAGTGTCGTGGCCACGTCGGGCACCTCGCTACGCCGCCGCCGCCTCGGGGTGGCCCTGCGGGAGCTGCGCGAACGCGCCGGCATGACCCACCAGCAGGTCGGCCCGGCCCTCGACTGCTCCCCCTCGAAACTGAGCCGTATCGAGAACGGCGAAGTCGGCGTACGCCGCAGCGACCTGCTGGTGCTGCTGGACCTGTACGGCCTCGACGACGTCGGCCAGCGCGAGGAGCTGATCGAGCTGGCCCGCGAGTCCAAGCGCCGGGGAGGCTGGTGGCTCAAGTACGGCGAGGTGCCCAGCCCGTACCTGAAGCTGATCCAGCTGGAGTCGGAGGCGGACTCGATCCGCGGCGCGGAGCTGATCTTCGTGCCGGGCCTGCTGCAGACCGAGGACTACGCCCGCGCCGTCATCCGGGCCACCCGGCCGCACGACGACGCGGACGAGGTCGAACGCCGGGTGCAGATCCGGCTGACCCGGCAGGAGCTGCTCAAACAGGAAAAGCCGCCGGAGTTCTGGACGGTGCTCGACGAGGCCGTGCTGCACCGCACCGTCGGCAGCCCGCAGGTGATGGCCGAGCAGCTGCGGGCCCTGGCCGCGGCCAACGAGCTGCCGCACATCACCGTTCAGATCATCCCCTTCGCCCACGGGGGGCATGAGGCCATGGCGGGGGCGTTCCGGATCCTGCGCTTCCCCGACCGCAGGGACCCGGACACCGTCTACCTCGAAGGCTTCGCCGGCGACATCTATCTCGACGACGCCTCCGAGGTGACCCGCTGCAGCCTCGTTTTCGACCATCTCAGCGCGGCGGCACTGAGCCCGCAGCTGTCCGGCCGCAGAATGCTGGAGATCGCGCAAGGGCTCACGGGGTGAGCCGACTCAACGAGGAGTAATCAGTTGTCATTGCACCATGTCGACCTGTCGGACGCAGTGTGGCGCAAGAGCACGCGCAGTGGCGGAAACGGGGACTGCGTCGAGACGACCAGCTTGACCGGGGCGGTCGCGGTACGCGACTCCAAGGACCCGACCGGGCCGGTGCTGCTGTTCAGTGCCGCCGACTGGGGGACCTTCCTGGCGGGCGCCAAGGCGGGTGAGTTCGACCGCTGACGGGTCTGCCTCACCAGCCCTCGGGCCGGTAGGACCCGAACGTCCACTGGTTGCCGTCGGGGTCGGCGGCGGTGTAACTGCTGCCGCCGTACTCCTCCGCCTTCGGCGGCGAGACGATCTCCGCACCGTTGGCCACGGCCTTGTCGTGGTGCGCCTGGACGTCCTCGACGATCACGTACAGCCAGGCAGGGCCCGCCTCGAAGGGCATACGGCCGTCGCCGCCGTCGGTGATCGAGCTGACCATGACCATGCCGCTGCCGTGCGTCAGCTCCGCGTGCGCGACCGTCTCGTCCGCGCCCGGCACCACCAGCACCTCCCGGAACCCGAAGGCGTCCCGCAGGAACCGGATCGCGGCCACCGCGTCGCGGTAACGCAGCGTGGGAATCACCGTTGCACCCGACATCTCGACCTCCCACCAGCGACGCTACCGCCCCCGGCCCGCCCCTGCCCCGGAACGCCCGCCCCCGCCCAAGGTCATCCGACGCGTACCGGGCCGGGCGCCGCCATGATCATCCGACTTGCCGGGCACCTGTGCGTATCTTGGGCCCGCTTACCCACATGTGCCAGGCAAATCAAACGATCTTGAACCGCGGCGCGGCGGGTGGACCATCACTCGATGACCAGGCTGAGGCGGCCGTCGCCCTGCTCGACCACGAGCAGCGTGCCGGGGGGCACGTTCTCCAGGACCTCCGGCGGGAGCTGCACGGTGCCGTCGGAGGCGACCACGGCGAACTCGCGGCCCTCGCGGCCCTCCGCGCCGACCCGGCCGTCCCGGATGGTCACCGCCCGGCCCAGGCGCGCGCCGACGTCCGGGTCGTGGGTGACCGCCACGATGGTGGTGCCGCGTTCCCTGTTGATGGTGTCGAGTGCGTCGAGCACTTCGTCGCGGGCCTCGCGGTCGAGGCGGCTGGTGGGTTCGTCGATGAGCAGCAGGCCGGGCGAGGCGGCCACGCCGACCGCGATGGCGACCCGCTGCGCGGCTCCGGGCGGCAGGTCGCGCACCCGGCGGTGGCCCATGCCGACCAGCCCGAGCAGGGACAGGATGCGCTCGGGGCGCTCCACGTCGGCCGGGCGCACCTGCGCCGCCCGGCGCTGGGCCAGCCAGATGTTGGACAGCACCGAGGCGTACGGCAGCAGGTTGCGCCGCGCCCCCTGCAGCACCACGCCCAGGTCGGTCCCCCGCATGCGGGCCAGTTCGGCGTCGCTGACCCGGCCGATGTCGACCGGCCCGATCCGCACTTGCCCGGCGCTGGGCCGCATCAGGCCGGACAGCAGCGCGATCAGCGTCGACTTGCCCGAGCCCGACGGCCCGACCAGGGCGAGCTTCTCCCCCGCCGCGATGTCGAGGTCCACGCCGGACAGGGCGACCACGTCGCCGCCGTCGGCCCGGTAGATGTGCAGCACCCGGCGGCACCGCACGGCCAGTCCCGTCACTGCTCCTCCTCCCTGCGGCGGCGCACCACGTGTGCCGCCGCCCAGCAGCCTGACAGCAGCACCGCGAGCGCGGCGGCCACCGGTCCCGCGACCGCGCCGGGCTCCGGCAGCACGGGCGGGGTGAACGTGGTGTCGCCGTCGGAGAAGACCGGCAGCACGGTACGCGCCAGCGCCCAGGCCAGCGCCGCCGAACCCAGCCCCGCCACGGCTGCCGCCAGGGCGAGCGCGCACCGGCTCCCGGCGGAGACCAGCAGCAGGGTACGGGTCCGGATGCCCTGCTCGCCGAGCACCGACAGCCCGCTGTCGCCACCGGGCCGCTCGAACATCGCCAGCGCGGGCAGCCCGATCGCGGCCAGCAGCACCGCGAACGCGGCCACCGCCAGCGCGAACCACAGCCCGAGCCGGGGCGCGGCGCTGATCTGCGCCCGCCGCTGCGCCACGGTGTACTCCTCGGACACCGTCAGCCCGGCGCGGCGCAACCGGTCCACGGCGTCGGCGGGCGCGTCGGCGGACAGCCACACCTCCGGCTGGGTCAGCGCGGTCCCGCGGCCGAGCACGTACTCGGCGACGTCGAAGTCGAGCAGCGCGCCCTGCGGCCCGAAGCGGGGCACCGCGCCGAGGGTGGCGACCGCGGTGACCGGCAACTCCATGCCGCCGGTCGCGGTCAGCAGCGGCGAGCGCAGCGGGCCGGTGACCGCCATCGGCAGCGGGCCGGGCAGCGCCGCCGAGGACAGCCGCATGTCCGCGGCGACCGCGGAGTCGACCGAGATCCGCAGGCCCTCCGGTGTGCCCCGCAGCGCGGGGACCGGGCGGGCCGCACTGGCGGGCGGCTGCGACCAGCGCCGCACGTCGCCCAGCGCGGCGGCGTCCAGCAGCAACCGGCCGGTCTCGTCGCGGATCGCGTGAATGGTGGCGTCGAAGCGGGGCTGTCCGGTCCGCATGTTCTGGAGCTGGATCTCGTCCAGGCGGCACGGCTCCGGGTCGCACAGTGTGGCGTCCGCCTCGAGCCGCTGCGGGCCGGGCCGCAGACCGGGCATACGCAGGTCGTGCCGCAGCCCGCGGTCCGAGATCACCAGCACCCGCAGCTGCAGCGAGAGCTCGGGGTCGGGGCTGTCCACGGTCACCTCGACGACCAGCTTGCGCGCGCGGAACATGATCGCCGTCGGCTCGCTCGGCCGCAGCAGGCCGGCCACCGCACCGGGTGCCATTCCGGCACTGTCGGGCCAGTTCGCCACCCGCGCCAGCCGCGTGGTGTCCACCGCGATGATGTTCGGCAGCTGGTTGCCCTTGTACCGGGCGACCGCCATCGCGAAGCGCCCGTCCGGGTCGGCCGCGGCCACGGCCGAGCGCAGCTGCACGGCGGACGCGTTCTGCACCACGGCCACCCGTGCCGCGCCGGTCTGCACCCGCGCCCGCTCGTCCCAGGCCCGCCCGGCCGTGTCGTACGCGGTGACCGCGAAGCCGAGCAGCCCGAACACGACCGTCACCAGCACCACCAGCCGCCCCGTGCCCGGCACCCGGGCCAGCGCGAACCCGGCCAGACCGGTGCGCCAGCGCCCCCGGCGCAGCGCCCGGCGCGCCACCCGCGCCGCGACCAGGGGCAGCAGCCGCGCTCCGAGCAGCCCGCAGGCGAGCCCGAGGCAGACCGGCGCGAGCAGGCCGATGCCGCCCGCGTCGCCCGCCGCGGCGGCCTGGTAGCCGGCGACCGCGGCGAGGCTGCCGACAGCCACCTCCAGCGCCGTCGCGAACCGGCCCCGCCGTGGGGAGCCGCTGCGCCGCAGCAGCCCCAGCACCGGCGTACGCAGCGCGCCGACCTGGGCGAACGCGCCCGCGAGCAGGGCACCGAGCACCGCGAGCGCGGTGTAGCGCAGCGAGGCTCCGTCCCACTGCACCGTGCTGCCGGGCAGCACCACCCGGACCAGCGCCGCTGTGGCCGCGTACCCGGCGAGCAGGCCCGGCACCGCGGCGGCCAGCACCGGCACGGCCACCTCGGCGAACGGCAGCGCCCAGCGCAGCCGGCCGGGCGTGCCGCGCAGCGCGGCCAGGCCCAGCTCCTCACGCCGCTGGTCGACGCCGGCGGCGACGGCCAGGAACAGCACGAACCAGCAGATCAGGATGAGCGGCACGGCGGCCACGGTGACCGTGTCCGCCAGCATCCGGTCGCCCTGCTCGATGCGCTCGCCGAGGTCGGGCATCAGCGTGCTTCCGGCGTATCCCCCGGCTCTGAGCTGTATGAACGCCTCTTCGATCCGCCCGGCCAGCCCCGCCGTATCGGCGAACGCCGCGGGCTCGGCCACCAGGTCGACGGTCCTGGTCGCCTGGCCGCCGAAGCCTTCCAGCGAGCGGTCGGTGACGAACAGCACCGGCTGCTCGACGCCGAGCAGCGAGACCCGGTCGGCCCAGTACGGGTCGGCGGCGTCCGGGCGGCGGTAGGTGCCGACGACGGTGAACCGCACCGGGTCCCCGCCCGGAGCGCTGAACGTCAGCACCCCGCCGAGGCGTACGCCCAGCAGCTCCGGCGCGCCGTCGGGCAGCACCGCCTCCCGGTCGGCGACCGCGCACCGCCCCGCGGTCACGGCCAGTTCCCGGCACACCCCGCTGCGCGCCGCGAGCAGGGCGTCGGTCGCCTGTGCTCCGCCGGCCGCGCCCTGCAGCTGCAGCCCGTACACGGTGCGCATGTGCGCGACGTACGGCAGGGTGGTGGACCGGGCCTCGGTCGCCTCGTCGGCGCTGGTCAGTTGCGAGGCCGTCAGGACGCGCTCGGTCACCGGGGCCTGCGCGATCTGGTCCAGCCGCAGCGACTGCGCCGCCGCGGCGTGGTAGACCGGGCCACCGGCGGCGGCCGCGGCCGCGGCGAGGGTGAGCAGGAACGTGATCAGGGCGGCGGTGCGCCGCTCGCGGATCATCTCCCACAGCAGCGTCGTCATCGGCCGTCCTCCAGGTCCAGTCCGGTGACCCGGGACAGCCGGGTGCCCACGACGTACGCCGTGGCGGTCAGCAGCAGACCCGCTGCCACCAGCACGGAGATCGGCAACACCGATGAGGCGGGCGAGTCGTCCGCGGCCGCCCCGCCGAGCAGCCCGCCACCGGCGGCCGCCGCGGCGACGATCAGCAGGTAGCCGCTGCGGGTGGCCCGGCGCACCGAACGCTGCGGCACGCCCTGCGTCCGCAGCGCGGCCAGCTCGGCCCCGCGCCGCGGCCCGTCGACGGCGCCCACCAGGACCACCGCCACCATCACCAGCAGCACCGCCAGCAGGGCCGCGCCGAAGCGGAACCGCGAACCCGGTCCCTGCCCGACGGCGAGCCGCTGCTCGGTGCGCTGAGCGGCGGTCTCCGCCGACACGAACACCAGGCCGGTGGCGCGCAGCCGGTCCACCGCGTCGGCGGGAGCGTCCGGCGCGAGCCATACCTGCAGGTCGGCGATGTTGTCGGTGCTGTCGTTCGCCCGGTCGGCGTACTCCAGGTCGACCAGCAGCCCTTGCGTGCCGACCCCGGGCAGGGCGGGCGCCGCGGCGACCACGTCGACGGGGCGGCGCAGCGGGCTGAGCAGCTCGCCGCGGACCACGGTGCGGTCGTGCGCGAGCCGTTCCTCCCCCGCCAGCACGGCGGGCACCGGCAGCGGCACGTCGGCGACCTGCACCCGCACCTCCGGGTCCGGGTAGCGCGGGTCGACCGGCTCGTAGTCCACCGACAGCCCGCCGGGCAGTGGCGACAGGGTCACCCCCGCCGCGCCGATCGTGGTCCGCCAGCGGGCCGGGTCGGTCATCGCGGCCGCGTCGGCGACCACCGCGTCCGGGGCGGCCTGGGCGATGCCGTGCAGCACCAGGCCGCCGGGGTCGAGGCGGAAGCTCAACCAGGCCAGCCGGCAGCCGCCGCCGCCCGCGCACACCGGCACGTCCAGCCGCAGCGTGTGCCGTCCCGAACCGGGGACGACGGCCGCCGTGGCGGTGACCGGCTCGCCGCCCGGCCCGTCCAGCACAGCGGTCAGCGGAAGGTCGATGTGCATCGTGTCCGGCATGGTGAGGTCGAGCAGCAGTGTCGCCCCGGTGATCCGGACCGAGGGATTGGCGGGCGGGCGCAACTGCCGCGCCACCCGGTCGGCCGCGACACCGGTGCCGGACGGCCAGTGCGCCACCCGGGCCAGGCGGTCCGCGTCGACGGCGACGGTCGTGCCGGTCGACGACTCCTGACGGGCCACCGCCATCGCCCACTCGCCCGCCGGGTCGGCCTCGCGCACCAGGTGCAGTAGCGCGGCCCGGGACGGTGCGCGGACCCGGACCACCTCGGCCGCGCCCAGCGCCAGCCGAGCCTGCTCCTGCTCGGCGGCCTGCAGCGCCTGCCAGCCGTACGCGGCATGGCCGAGCAGCGCCACCACGATGACGATGAGGGCGACCAGCCGGTCCATGCCGGGCCGGCGCGCGGCCGACAGGGCGCCGAGCGCCGTGCCCACCCGTCCCACCCGCAGCGCGGCCCGGCCGAGCAGGCCCGCCAGCGGGCGCACCGCCCGTGCGGCGACCAGTCCCGCCGCGACCAGGACGAGCACCGGCGCGGCGGCGGGCAGCACCGTCTCGGCCAGGCCGAGCACCTCGGCGTCGCCGTTGCGCAGCTGCCAGGTCGCCGCGACGGCGAGGACCACCACGACGACGACCGCGGCACCGCCGGCCGCGCCGCGTCGGGCGGGCACCTGCCGCAGCGCGTCGAGCACGCCGCCCCGGTGCACCCGGACCTGCGCGAACACCACGCTGACCAGCACGGCCAGGGTAAGCCCGCCGGCCACCGCCAGCGCGGTCGCCGACAGCGGCACCGGCCCCGGCGCGGACATGGTGGCCCACGCCAGCAGCTGTGCCAGCCACCGGCCCAGAATCAGCCCGACCGGCAGGGCGACCAGCACGGTCAGCACCCCGGGCCCGGCCGTCAGCGCGGCCCGGTGCCGGGCCGGCGCGCCACGCAGCGCCCCGAGCACCGCCTGGGTACGCCGTTCGGCGGCCGCGTGGCCGGCCCCGAGCAGCAGCACCCACCAGGCGACCCCGAGCAGCAGCACAGCCCCGACCACCACGGGCACGGCGACCTTGTCCCGGTCCGCGATGATCTGCGGGAGCAAGCGCGACAGGCCTCCGGTGACGGCGATGCCACGCCCCGGCTCCTCGGCCGAGCGCAGCGTCCGGGCCAAGGCGTCGACGTCGTCGGGGCTCATCGCGGTGAGGTCGGCGACGTGGTCGAGGGTCGCCTGGAAGGTGTCGGCGCCGAGCGTCTGCAGGGTGTCGGGGACGGTGAAGACCGGGTTCTCCACGCGCAGGGGCACCGGGGTCAGCTCGCGCCGGCCCGCCCAGTACGGATCGGTGAGCGCACCCCCCGCGCCGTCCACGTCGTACACCCCGGTCACCCGCAGCGTGGCCGGTGGAGCCGTGGGCTGGACCTGGAACACGAACGTGTCGCCCGCGGCCAGCCCGAGCCGGCGCGCGGTCGTGGCGGCCAGCGCCACCTCGCCGGGCTGCGCCGGGCAGGAGCCGGTCAGGGCCAGGTGTGCGCAGACGTCGTCGCGGGCGGCGAGCAGGATCTCGATCGGCGCACCGGCTTCCCGGGGGGTGACCGCGCCGCGGCGGTAGCCGCCCCGGATCTCGCGCACCCCGGGGCCCGCCGGGACCACCGCGATGGAGCCGCGCAGTTCGGCGAGCGCGGCCGCGATCCCGTTGCGGGCGGTCATCTCCACGGTGACGGTGAGGCTCTGCTCGCCCGGAGTGGCCGCCGCCGCGGAGGCGGCCAGAACGTTGCGGGCGGCGGCGTCGGCGTACAGCGGACCCGCCACACCCACGGCCACCACCAGCGCGGCCAGCACACCCAGCAGCGCCGTCTCGCCCAGCCGCTCCCGGATCGCGCTCAATACCAGCCGAACCATCGCCAACCTCTGCCCGAACCCGTGGTGACCGCCATGCCATAAGCGATCAAGGCCCGGCAGGCGGTTGACGCCGCGTGCCGTTTGTGGCCGATCGGCTGGTGGCGGGTCGCCCGGACGGGTGACTGGCTAACGCACGGCGTCCAGCCGGTAGAGGTCGTAGCGGCGCATCAGGTCGATGATCCGGTCGGCGTGGCGGGCCCCGCCCGGATATCCGGCGGCCTGCAACTCCCGCACGAAGCGCTCCGGGTCACCGGCGTGGCCCAGCGCCCGGACGTGCTGCGGCACGCGGGCCAGCAGCGCCGCGTGGTCGGCGAACGAGTCGGCCTCATCGCGGTACGCCCGCAGCGAGGTCCCCTCGTAGGCCCGGCAGCCCAGCATGACGGCCGCGTGCCGCGCGTCGGCCCGCGGATTCGCGCCCGGCTGCGCAGCAGTTCCCGGCTGCGGGCCTGCGGAACGGTGCGGGGCTCCAGGCGACGCCGCCCCGTTCGAGGGGTTCTCGGCGGGCTGCCCGTCAGCCGCGGCCGGGCGGATCTCCGGTGGAGCGGCGCAGGCCGTGCCGAAGTAGTTGTGGTCGCGGCGGGCGGGCGCGGCCCGGCCCCAGTCCGAGGCGTCGACCGCCTGGGCCACCAGCACCGAGGCGGGTACGCCGCTCGCACGGGCCGCGGCCTGCGCGGGAACGGACGCCTGATCGACGAAGTCGCCCGACGACGTAGGCGGCACCCGCACGGGCTCCTGCCCGCACCAGGGCAGCCAGGGCCGCTGCGGTGACCAGCGCACGAACGACTCGGCGACGTACCGGCCGCCGGCCAGCCGCAGCCAGACGGCCGAACCGGCGGCCTGCTCCCCGGTGGCCTGGCACAACACGGCCAGGACCTGGCCGTCGTCGACGGTGCCGAGGCGCGCCGCGCGCGTGCCCGCCTCGCGGCGCACGTTGAGCACCGAGCCGCCGGTGGCGACCCGCGCGGTGACCGCGCCGGTGCCGCCGGACCCGCACCACGCCACCTCGGGCCGGGCGGCCGGCCAGGCCAGGAACGCGTCCGGCAGGTACCGGTCCGCCCCGACACGCATCCAGTACGCCGAGCGCCGCTCGGTGCCCGTGATCTGCTCGCCCCACACCTTGCAGTGCACCGCGACCCGGGTGTCGTCGCCGAGGGAGGCCATGGCCCGTTTGTCCGTGGCGGGGCCGGACCGCACGCTCACCACGCCGCCGTCGGTGTTGATGCGCGCGCTCGGCGCTGTCGGATCGGCGATCGCGGCCGGCAGCCCACCGGACCCGGCCGGCACCGCCGCGGCGGGCACGGCGCGGGGGGCCGCCGCGGCGGCGAGCGGGGCCGGAATCGCGGCGAGCAGCAGGAAGGGCGTCAACAGAGCGGTGCGCAGGACCGTACGCGGCGTGGCCGACATACCACCAATAACGGAAGTTACGCGCGAAAGACACCCATTCATCCGGGTGATACCCGCCACCCGACCGACCCCGACCGCTATTTTGGATCACGCCTGCCGGACAATGGAGCCATGCTTACCCGCCCCGATCTCCGTAACGTCGCGATCGTCGCCCACGTCGACCACGGCAAGACCACGCTCGTCGATGCCATGCTCACGCAGGCCGGCGCCTTCCACGCGCGCGCCGCGGCCGCTGACCGGGTCATGGACTCCGGCGATCTGGAGCGGGAGAAGGGCATCACGATCCTCGCCAAGAACACCGCCGTCAAGTACGTCGGCGAGAGCGGCGAGCAGGTCACCATCAACATCATCGACACGCCCGGTCACGCCGACTTCGGCGGTGAGGTCGAGCGCGGCCTGACCATGGTCGACGGCGTCATCCTGCTGGTGGACGCCTCCGAGGGCCCGCTGCCGCAGACCCGCTTCGTGCTGCGCAAGGCGCTCAAGGCCCGCATGCCGATCATCCTGGTCATCAACAAGGTGGACCGGCCCGACGCGCGGATCAAGGAGGTCGTGGACGACACCTACGAGCTGTTCCTCGACCTCGACGCCGACGAGTCGCAGATCGACTTCCCGATCGTGTACGCCTGCGCCCGCGACGGCATCGCCTCGCTGACCCAGCCGGAGGACGGCAAGGTCCCCACCGACAGCGACTCGCTGCAGCCGCTGTTCCAGGCGCTGCTCGACACCATCCCGGCGCCGACCTACACCGAGGGCGCGCCGCTGCAGGCGCACGTCACCAACCTCGACGCCTCGCCGTTCCTGGGCCGCCTCGCGCTGTGCCGGGTCCGGGAGGGCCGCATCCGCAAGGGCCAGACCGTCACCTGGTGCAAGACCGACGGCACCCAGCAGAACGTGCGCATCTCCGAGCTGCTGATGACCGAGGCGCTGGAGCGCAAGCCGGCCGAGGAGGCGGGCCCCGGCGACATCATCGCCGTCGCCGGCATCGCCGACATCATGATCGGTGAGACGCTGGCCGACGCGGAGAACCCGATCCCGCTGCCGCTGATCACCGTCGACGAGCCGGCCATCTCGATGACCATCGGCACCAACACCTCGCCGCTGGTCGGCCGGGTCAAGGGCGCCAAGGTCACCGCGCGCATGGTCAAGGACCGGCTCGACAAGGAGCTCATCGGCAACGTGTCGCTGCGCATCCTGCCGACCGAGCGCCCCGACGCCTGGGAGGTGCAGGGCCGCGGCGAGCTGGCGCTGGCCATCCTGGTCGAGCAGATGCGCCGCGAGTCGTACGAGCTGACCGTCGGCAAGCCGCAGGTGGTCACCAAGGACATCGACGGCAAGCTGTGCGAGCCGGTCGAGCGCCTGACCATCGACTCTCCCGAGGAGCACCTCGGTGTGATCACCCAGCTGCTGGCCACCCGCAAGGGCCGCATGGAGCAGATGGTCAACCACGGCACCGGCTGGATCCGGATGGAGTGGCTGGTCCCGGCCCGCGGCCTGATCGGCTTCCGGACCGAGTTCCTCACCGACACCCGCGGCACCGGCATCCTGCACCACGTCTTCGAGAAGTACGAGCCGTGGTTCGGCGAGCTGCGCACCCGCAACAACGGCTCGCTGGTCGCCGACCGCTCGGGCGTGGTGACCGCGTTCGCGATGACCAACCTCCAGGAGCGCGGCACGCTGTTCGTCGAGCCGACCGTCGAGGTGTACGAGGGCATGATCGTCGGCGAGAACTCGCGCTCCGACGACATGGACGTCAACATCACCAAGGAGAAGAAGCTCACCAACATGCGGGCTTCCACCTCGGACGAGACCGAGAAGCTGATCCCGCCGCGCAAGCTCTCCCTGGAGCAGGCCCTGGAGTTCTGCCGCGAGGACGAGTGCGTCGAGGTCACCCCGGCCGCGGTACGCATCCGCAAGGTCATCCTCGACCAGACCCAGCGCGGCCGCATCGCCGCCCGCCGCAAGCACGCCTGACCCACCCCGCACCAACCACCAAGGCCCCCGCCGCGCCCACGCGTAGCGGGGGCCTTCCCCGTCGCGTTGATCATGAACTTACGGACGTGTTCACCGGCGTGTCCCCACCCTGGCACCGTGATCGTCTGCAGGCCCCCGTCGGTGATCACGGCCCCAGGGTGGCGGCACGCCGTCCATCACGTCCGCAAGTTCATGATCAACGCGACGGGGAGGTGGGGCGGGGCGAGGGGTGTTGGGGGAGGGCTACTGGTGGGTATGCTGCGCGGACCCTCGACCCTCGGGAGATCCACTATGCGCGCAGACCGGCTGGTGCTGGGGCTTTTCGGCCTCGCCTCGGTGCTCAACATCCTCGCCGCCGGCCTCGGGAGCAAGCCGCTGGACTGGGCGACCAAGCCGCTGCTGCTGCCCCTGCTGGCGCTGTGGTACTTCCTGAACCAGCGGGGCAAGGGGGTGCCGCCGACGACCGGGATCCTGGCCGCGCTGCTGTTCTCCTGGGCCGGTGACGTGGCGCTGCAGTTCGAGGGCAGCACCGCGTTCATCATCGGCATGGCGCTGTTCGGCACCGCGCACGTCTGCTACGTGACGACCTTCGTCCGCAACGGGGCGCTCGGCCGGGTGCGCCGGTTGCCCATGCTGCTGGTCCCGATCGGGTACGCGATCTTCCTGGTCGGCGCGCTGACCTGGCTGTGGCCCGCGCTGTCCGAGGCGGGGCTGGCCGTGCCGATGGCCGTGTACGGCACGCTGCTGTCGTCGACCGCCGCGCTGGCGTCGGCCTTCGGCTGGCGCACCGCGCTCGGCGGCGGCCTGTTCCTGATCTCCGACCTGCTGATCGCGGTGCGCGTCGCCGACGCGTTCACCATCCCCGGCCCGCCGGTCTGGGTGATGGTCACCTACATCGCGGCGCAGTTCCTGCTGGCCACCGGCTGGGCCGAGCGCCGCACCGCCTGACCCGCGTACGGGACGCACCACGCGACCCCAGCCCGCCCCGCCCCGCTTCGTCATAGACGCTGGCCTATGACATCGACTCCAGGACACGGATAGTCGACGTCATAGGCCAGCGTCTATTAAAAGCGCGACGCCCAGAGCCGTCAGGACGGGTCGGCGGCGAGGCAGTAGATGTCGACGCTGGTGGTCCGGCCGCGCCGGGTGTGGGTCTCCTCCACGACGCCGATCGTGTCGGACGGGCACTGGTCCTCGTCGTCGACGACCTTCGTCACCATGCCCTGGTTCGGCTGGCCGCAGTCGACGAACTCGACGTCGGAGCCGCTGGCGACGACGCACTTGCCGATCTTATTCTCCGGGTCACTGGCGACGACCGCGACCGCGACCAGCCCCACCAGAGCCAGCGGGACGAGCAGGCCGACGATGGTGGCCCGCTGGTAGACGGGCTTGCCCGGGTTCCACGGCGTGCCCGACGAGCCGTCGGGGGCCGGGACCGGCTCGGTGAGCCGGTTCAGCTTGCGGCGCGCGAACAGGTTCATCAGCAGGATGAACGGCGTGATGAGGAACGACGCCCAGCCCCACCAGCCCTGCACCAGGGTGCGGCTGGTCATGGTGCGGAAGATCGCCAGTCCGCAGGTGCGGCAGTAGGTCCCGCGCTCCTTGAGGAACTGCATCATGATGATCAAGCCGCGGTGGCCGCGGAAGGTCATCTCCGCGGCCGGGCTGCAGCCGCAGTTCTGGCAGCGGTATGTGCGGTCCGGCTGCTGCACCGGTGAAGAGAGGTATGAGGGGATCAGTTCGGTCACGGCGCGGGACTCTAGTGCAGCCCGGGGCATGCCGCCGCCCCGGAAGTGGGTACGCTGCCAAACCGTGATCACGCTGCAGAGCCTCACGCCCGAACTCGACGCCTTCCCGGGCACCGCCTCGGTCTGGTGCGGCCCGCTCGACGGGTCCGCGGTGTTCGCGCGCGCCGAGCACCACCTGCACTACGCGGCCAGCACCATGAAGGTCGGGGTGATGGCGGCCGCCTGGCGGGCCGCCGAGGCCGGCCGGCTCGACCTGGACGCCGAGATCCCCGTGCACAACGAGCACCGCTCCGCCGCGCCGGGCGCCCCGGTCTACACCAACGACCCGGCGTACGACAGCGACCAGCAGGTCTGGGACCGGCTCGGCGGGAGTGCGCCGCTGCGCTGGCTGATCGAGCGGATGATCGTGCGCTCGTCCAACCTCGCCACCAACCTGGTGCTCGGCGCGCTGGGCCCCAACGAGCAGGCGTTCGCGCAGGTCAACGAGGTGTGGCAGGTCGCGGGCGCGTCCCGGGCGCACACCGACCGCGGCATCGAGGACTACCCGGCGCGGGAGAGCGGGATCAGCAACGAGGTCACCGCCGCCGACCTGGCCGCGCTGTTCGGCGCGCTGGCCGACGACCGGTTGGCCTCCCCTGCCGGGTCCGCCGCGATGATCGACGTGCTGACCGCCCAGCAGTGCCGCGACGACCTGCACCTGGGTCTGCCCGCGGGCACCCGGGTGGCGCTGAAGAACGGCTGGGTCACCGGCGAGCGGCACAGCAGCGCGTTGATCTTCCCGCCGGACGCCGCGCCGTACCTGCTGGCGGCCTGCACCACAGGCGAGGTGTCCGACGCGGACGCCTGCGCGCTGCTCGGCCGCATCGCGGCGGCGAGCTGGGCGCAGCTCGGCGCGAACTGACCGCCACCCTGGTCAGTCGTTACCGATCGGTGCTTCTGCAGCATCCGCTTCAGAAGTAGGGTCGAAAGCGTGTCGATCACCGCAGTTCGCACGCGCCGGATCTCCGCGCCGCTGCACACCCCGTTCGTGACCGCGCTGCGCCGGGCCACCGCCGTGGAGACGCTGCTGGTGGAGGTGGTCGACGCCGACGGGCGGTCCGGCTTCGGCGAGGCGCCGCAGGTCTGGGCGGTGACCGGGGCGAGCCTGGCCGGCTCGCAGGCCTGCGTCGAGGAGATGATGGCCCCGCTGCTGCTGGGCCGCGACCCCGACGATCTGGCCGCCCGCTGCCGCGACATGGCCCGAGCCGTGGTGGGCAACGAGGCCGCCAAGATGGCCGTCGAGATCGCCCTGCACGACCTGGCCGCGCGCCGTCTGGGCATTCCGCTGGTACGCCTGCTCGGCGGTACGAACCTGACCGTGCCCACCGACGTGACGCTGTCCGCGGGCGAGGCGGGCGCGCTGGCCGTCGCCGCCAAGCAGCGCCTGGCCGAAGGCTTCACCGTGCTGAAGCTCAAGGTCGGCACCGACGCCGCGGGCGACCTGGCCCGGATCCGCGCCGTGTGCGACACCCTGGAACCCGGCCTCAGGCTGCGCCTGGACGCCAACCAGGGCTGGACCCCTCGCGAGGCGGTGACCATCGTCAACCGCATCGCCGCGCTGGAGCTGCCGGTCGAGCTGGTCGAGCAGCCCGTCGCCCGGCACGACCTGGACGGCCTGGCCTGGGTCAGCGCCCGCGCCGACCTGCCGATCATGGCGGACGAGTCGGTGTTCGGCCTGCGCGACCTGGTCGAGGTGATCCGCCGCCGGGCGGCCGACCTGGTCAACGTGAAACTCGCCAAGAGCGGCGGGCTCACCGTGGCCCGTACGCTGCTGGAGCTGGCCACCGCCCACGGCCTGGGCACCTGCGTGGGCTCCATGATGGAGGGCCCGGTCGGCATCGGCGCGGCGGCGAGCCTGGTCGCGGCCCATCCGACCACGGTCGTCAGCGACCTCGACGCGGCCTGGTGGCTGTCGGCCTCGCCGGTCTCCGGCGGCATCCGCTACGAGGGCGCCTCGGTGGTCCTGCCCGACGCCCCCGGCCTGGGTGTGTCGCTGCCGAGTCCGGGCTCGGCCGAGTGATTCGCGAGGTGTCCGCATGAAGATCGCCACGGTGACCGCCCCGGTGGCGACGCTCTGGTCCGGCCCCGACGCGCCTCGCCCGGGCGTCGACGCGGCGGCCCTCGGCCCGCAGTGCGACCTCCGGTCCTGGGCGGCCGGCCTCGACGACACCGGCCGCTTGTACGACGGCGTGCTCACCCAGCTGCTGCACGGCGAGCCGGTGCTGATCGAGGAGATCCGCGACGGCTGGGCCCGCGTGGTCGCCACCGCGCAGCCCGCGGCCAGGCTCGACCCGCGCGGATACCCCGGCTGGCTGCCGCTGGACCAGCTCAGTGTGCGCGAGTCCCCCGACGGCGGCGCGGCCGGCGTGAACGGCCTCGCCGCGCTGGAGGTGGCCCGCGCCTGGCTCGGCGTCCCGTACGTCTGGGGCGGGCTGACCCCGTACGGCATCGACTGCTCGGGCCTGGTCCATCTGGCCTTCCGCCAGCTCGGCGTGACCACGCCCCGCGACGCCTACGACCAGCACGCCGCCGCCGCCGACGTGCCGCTGGGCACCGAACGCCCCGGCGACCTCTACTTCTTCTCCCGCCCTGACGGCCGCATCCAGCACGTCGGCTTCGTGACCACCCCGCCGGCCCCCGACGGCCGCCGCCACATGCTCCACGCCTGCGGCGACGCCTTCCTCGTCGTCGAGGAGCAACTCCGCCCCAACCGCGTCGCCACCCTCGTCACCGCTGGCCGCCTCACCCCCTGACCCCTACCGCGACTTCGCGACACGAGAGAGCCCCGCCCGGCGGACCGGGGCGGGGCTCTTCGGGTGCGGACGCGGGATCACCCCACCGGGGTGGGGGACTTCTCCTCGTGGTTGTTCTTGGCCTCGCGGGAGGACTTGATCAGACTGGCGATCGTGGCGATGGCCAGGATGCCGATGATCACGCCCAGCGAGACGCCGATGCTGATGTGCGGGACCGCGGTGATGGGCTCGCCGCCGTTGATGAACGGGACGTTGTTGCCGGCCAGGGCTTCCATGATCAGCTTCACGCCGATGAAGCCGAGCACCGCGGCCAGGCCGAGCGACAGGTAGACCAGCCGGTCCAGCAGGCCGCCGAGCAGGAAGTACAGCTGGCGCAGGCCCATCAGGGCGAACACGTTCGCGGTGAAGACCAGGAACGGCTCCTTGGTCAGGCCGAAGATCGCGGGGATGGAGTCGAGCGCGAAGATCAGGTCGGTCGTGCCGATGGCGATCATCACAATGAGCATCGGGGTGAAGAAGCGCTTGCCGTTCTGCACCACGGTCATCTTCGCTTCGTTGTACTCCTTGCTGATCGGCAGCACCCGGCGGCTCCACCGGATCAGCGCGTTCTCCTTGAAGTCCGACTCGTCGCTCTCACCGTGCTTGGTGAGCGTGTACGCGGTGTAGATCAGGAAGACGCCGAAGATGTAGAACACCCACACGAACCGCGACACCAGCGCAGCGCCGGCCGCGATGAACGCGCCACGCATGATCAGCGCCAGCACGATGCCGATGAGCAGCACCTTCTGCTGATAGATCCGGGGCACCGCGAACCGGCTCATGATGATCACAAAGACGAACAGGTTGTCCACGGACAGGCTGTACTCGGTGACCCAGCCGGCGAAGAACTCCTGGCCGTACTGCGAGCCGTGGTTGTAGAAGATCCAGGCGCCGAACGCGCAGGCCAGTGCGACATAGAAGACCACCCAACCGGTGGCCTCCTTCATCGAAGGCTCATGCGGGCGCCGCCCGATGATCATCAAGTCGAAGGTCAGCAGCGCCAGCAACCCGATCAGGGTGGCGGCCCATTCCCAAGTGGACACGTTCATATGAACAGACCTCCGGTCGGCATCATTTTTGCCCCGGAGGTCTCTCCTGCCACCGGTGTGCCACCGGTGACCGACGATGCCGGGATCACACCAGGCCTATGGTGGCCGGGGGGAGCCGTGCTGACGACACCGTCGTGAGGGATACTCCCCTCCCGCGTCTCTCTATTGTTTACCACGCCAAGCCGTAAACCCAGACGGGGTCGCCCGCACGGACGGGCGATCGGGTCATCCGGGACATCCGGCCAGGTCAGCCGAGTGGTGCAGCCAACCTCCAGCCCGCGCTCAACACCTGCTCGCACGCCTTCACCGCCGCCCTGGAGCGCTGCTCGTGTGATCCCGACAACTCCACGACCGGGACCCCCGACCCCGCGAGGACCTCGCGGAACCGGCCGGTCATCCAGCAGCGCAGGTGCTCCCCGTCCCGCAGCCCGTCGTCGTCGAAGGCGACCCCGACAGGCGAGGTCAACAGGTACAGATCGGGACGCCGGGCCAGCGCGCGCACCTGCGGTGACGAACTGCCCAGGTATCGCTCCTCCCAAACCTGGGTCGCCAGGGCGTCGGTATCACAGATCAACAGCGGCGAGCCCGACCGGGCGGCCGCGTCCTCGGCGGCCGACTGCGCCCGGGCCACCTCGACGAAGTCGGCGCGGTCCCAGGTCACGTCGAACACCGTGGCCGCCGGGTCGGCCGCCTGGAGCAGGTCCAGTTTGCGTGCGGTCAGCTCCCGGCCGTACTCCGGGACCCAGCGGGTGGACGCCCAGACCCCGCCACGCGCGGCGTAGTGCTCCGCGAGCGCCGCGGCCATCGTGGTGGTGCCCGTCGACTCCGCTCCCAGCACCACCACCCGGCGGGTGAACCAGGCCCGCACCGGGGCGGACAGCAGGTCCCAGTGCGCCACCGGGTCGTCGCGCACCGCGGTGCCCGACACCGGGCAGGCCACGCGGGGTGTGTCGACCTCCACGTGCACCGCCCCGAACCGGCGGGCCAGCTCGTCGCCGTACTTCTCCGAGCTGAACACGGCGTCCACGGGCCGGTCGCCGACCGCCTCCCGGAACACTGCGCAGTGCCCGTCCCAGACCTCCGGATCGTCGTAGTCGACCCGCAGGTCGTCGTAGCGGCCCGCGAAACGCACCCACGGGGTGTCCGCGTGCTCCTCGCGCAGCCAGTCCAGCCGGGTGTCCAGCGGGATCGACTCCTGCCGCGACGGCGCGACCACGACGGTGACGGCCGCGCAGGCCGCGGCGGCCGTCCGGATCAGCAGGTGGTGGCCGGCGTGCGGCGGGTAGAACTTGCCCACCACCATGCCGTGGGCGTAATCCCGGCTCATGCCGCGACCGGTTCGGCCACCCGGGCCCGCAGCGCGTTCTGCCAGGCCAGCAGGCCCGCCACGCACAGGCCCAGGAACACCACGTAGAGCGCTCCGGTCAGCCACAGGTCCTTGTAGAGGTAGAGCGGGATGTAGACCAGGTCCGCGATGATCCAGATCCACCAGCTCTCCAGCTTCTTGCGGGTCTGCAGGTACGTCGCGACGAGCGAGAGCACCGTGGTCAGCGCGTCGGGCAGCGGCACCGTCGAGTCGGTGACGCGGTCCAGCAGCAGCCACAGCCCGGCGGTCGCCGCCACGCCCGCCACGGCAAGCACGGTCCACTCGGCCCGCATGGTCCGCGACACCTCCAGCCGGCCGCCGCGCTCCCCGCCGCGGAGCCACTGCCACCAGCCGAGCAGGCCCAGCGCCACGTAGACCACCTGCAGGCTCGCGTCGGCGTACAGGCCGTAGGTGACGAACACCACGCCCAGCAGCACCACGTTGAGGATGCCGACGGCCCAGTTGGCGACGTTCTGGCGCACCAGCAGCCACACGTTGAGCACACCGGTGCCGAAGCCGAGCACCTCGGCCCAGGTCATCGGCGTGCCGGCCACGGTGAGAGCGGTGCTGAGCAGCCAGTCGAGCATGGGCGACACCCTAGGGCACCCGTGCCAGGGCCGGACGGCCGTGCGAGGATCATCGACATGGTGCTAGAGATCGCCCAGATCGACGTCCTGCCCGGCCAGGAGGACGGCTTCGCCGCCGCGTACGCGCAGGCCCGGCCCATTCTCGCCGACACCGAGGGGTGCCTCACCACGCGGATGACCCGCGGCGTCGAGTCGCCGTCGCGCTTCATGCTGCTGGTCGAGTGGGAGTCGGTCGAGGCGCACGTGGAGAACTTCCGCAACACGGACCGCTTCACCCAGTGGCGCACGATCCTCAGCCCGTTCTTCGCCAAGCCGCCGTTCGTCGAGCACTACGCCGACCTGGCCGGTGAGTGACGCGCGCTGAGCCCGGCCGCTTGCGCACCGCCGACATGACCGACCGCACCCTCACCACCGCCGACGGCGTACGGATCGACGCCCACCACGACCCGGGTGACCCCGGGCTGGCGATCGTCGTCGCGCACGGCTTCACCGGCTCCTGGCGGCGCGAGGCCGTGCGCCGCGCCGCCGGGGTCTTCGGCCGGAACGCCGGTGTGATCAGCTTCGACTTCCGGGGCCACGGCCGTTCCGGCGGCCTGTCCACGGTCGGCGACCTGGAGATCCAGGACGTCGAGGCGGCCGTCGCCTGGGCCCGCGAGCTGGGATACCGCCGCATCGTCACGGTCGGCTTCTCCATGGGCGCGTCCGTCGTGGTCCGCCACGCGGCGCTGCACCGCGGCATCGACGCCGTGGTGGCCGTCAGCGGGCCCGCCCGCTGGTACTACCGGGGCACCCCGCCGATGCGGCGCGTGCACTGGGTGCTGGAACGGCGGCTGGGACGGCTCGTCGGCCGGGTCGCGCTGCGCACCCGGATCGCGTCCGGCGGCTGGGACCCGGTGCCCGACCCGCCGTACGCCGTGGCCGGGCTGATCGCCCCGATCCCACTGCTGGTCGTGCACGGTGACGCCGACGCGTACTTCCCCGTCGAGCACGCCGAGCAGCTCTACGGCAACGCCGCCGAGCCCAAGGAGCTGTGGCTGGAGTCCGGCTTCGGCCACGCCGAGAACGCCGCCCCCGACGAGCTGCTGGAACGCATCGGCGCATGGGCGCTCGCACACGCCGGGACCTGATCCGGGCAGCTGGTTTCGGGGGCTGCGCCCGCGCCGTCCGTCCAACTAGGTTGGTGGACATGAACGGGGACGAACGACTGACCCGCGCCGAAGAGTCGTACGAGAACGCCGTCTTCGGCGGCGACACCACGGCGACCGAGCCCGCCCACCGCGACCTGGACAGCCTCGAAGCCGACCTGTCCCTGGCCCGCGGCCGGCTGCTGCACGCCGACTTCCTGCACCGGCGCGAGGAGGACCCGGGCGAACTGCCCGCGTTCGAGCGCGCCGCGGAACTCTACGCCCAGCTCGGCGACGCGCGCGGCGAGAGCGAGGCGCTGTTCTGGCTCGGCTGCTTCCACCAGGTGGTGCGCGACGACGCCGACACCGCCCGGCCGCTGCTGCAGCGCTCCTACGACCTGGCCCAGCACAGCGGTGACGAGCTGACGCGGTCGTACGCGGTGCGCCACCTGGGCTTCGCCGACCTGGAGGCGGGCGACCGCGCGAGTGGCCGGGAGAAGCTGGAGGAGTCCGCCCGGATCCGCCAGGAGCTGGGATTCCTGCCGGGCCTCGCGGCGGCGCAACTGGCACTGGGCCAGCTCGCCTACGAAGAGGGCCGGGACGAGGACGCGGCGGAGCTGCTCGAACAGGCCCGCACCGCGGCCGCCCGCAGTCGCGCCCACGGAGTGCTCGCCTGGATCGACGCGGCCCGCGTCCGGATCTGACCGGCCACCACCCGTTCCCCGCTACGGCGACATGGCCGAAACGCCGTCGCGGGAGCCGACGGATCGGCTCCCGCGACGGTCTCGGCCGCGTGCGGACCGTTCTGCCCGCCGCGGACCGGTCATCTGGTCGCCGCCATGACGGCGACCAGATGGTTGCGGACGGCCTGCAGGGCATTGCCGGACGTGCTCCAGCCCGTCTCGGCGGCAATGCGCCGCTGCTCGGCCATCAGCGATCGCGCCGCTACCGCCTCGTCCGGCGACTGCGCGCGGCTGTGCCTGGCTTCGGTCATCGAAACCTCCTCGGTGTCTGCCGAGGGCGCCGACACCGGCAGCGAAGCAGCCCGGAGTACGCGGTTCACGAACCGCCCCACTGCATGTGGGCGTCGCGCCGACCCCGCGAGGAGAACGGCGATCCACATCGATCGCCTGTCGCGGAATCAGCCCGCCCTTGCCACTCCTATTGCCGCACCGCCGATGCCGAAACCTTTCCCTCGCCTCATTCGCCGACCCGCCGCCCGGCGGGGTCAGGCCGGGCGGGCGAAGCGGGCGCGGCGGCCCAAGGTGGTGAAGCCGAGGCGGTGGTAGAGCGCGGCCGCACCGGGGTTGTTCACGTTCACGTCGAGCAGCATCTCGGACGCGCCGTCCGTGGCGGCCGCCCGCAACGCGGCGACGGTGAGGGCCGCGCCGACGCCCTGGCCGCGCGCCGCGGGCGTGGTGCCGACCTGCACCAGCCAGCCGTCGCCGCAGACCACGAAGCCGAGGTCGCTGCCGTCGGGGCCGACCGCGAGCAGCGACCACGGCGGCCGGAAGTCGTCGTCGACCAGCCAGCCGGTCCACTGGTCCAGGTCCCAGTCCGGGAAGCCGGGCCGGTCCGCGAACGCCGCCCGGTAGGCGGCGTGGAACCGGCTCACCGTGTCCGGGGCCCAGCCGACGAGGTGCACCCCATCGGGCGGCGGGATGTCGGGGATCTCCTTGAGGTCGTGGCGCATCACGTCCTCGGCGAAGATCTGGGTCAGCCCGCGGTCGGCGAACAGGGCCGCGGCGGCGTCGGTCAGCGCCTCGGTCTCGATGACCTCCGCCCCGGCCAGGCACCAGTCCAGCGCGGCGGCCCCGAGGCCGCGCCCGCGGGCGGCCGGGTCGACCAGCGCGGTGCCGGTGACGGTGCTGCCGGTGGGCCGGATCGCGGCGGCGGCGAGGAGTGTCCCGTCCGGGTCGTACGCGCCGATGGCGAGCCCGCCCTCGGCGGCGTACCGCCGTCCGGTGAAGCCCTCACCCGCGGCCAGCGGCAGGCCGCCGTCGACGGCGAGGCACCGGGCGGCCAGGCGGGACACGGCCGGCACGGCGTCGGCGGCCAGCGGGGCGAAGAGAGCGTCAGCGTCGGTCACGGGACGCGAGCCTAGACGAGTTCGGGACGGGCGGCACTGGATTTGCCCTGTCAGCATGAACAGCCGTGGACACCCCTTCCCCGCCCGACCGCCTGCCCCGCGGCCACCTGGTCGCGCTGCTGGTCTTCGCCGTCATCGTCGCCGTGTCGTGGTGGCGACCTCACTGGCCCGTCGAGCAGGCGCTGCACCACAGCCTCACCGTGCTGGCCGTGGCCGGGCTGCTGCTCACGCAACGGCGGCTGCGGCTGCCGCTCGGTTCGTTCGTGCTGGTGTTGGGCTTCCTGACACTGCACACGGTGGCCGCCCGCTGGATCTACTCGTACGTCCCGTACGAGCAGTGGTGGCAGGCGGTCACCGGGATCGCCCCGTACGGCGGGCGCAACCACTTCGACCGTCTGGTCCACTTGGGATACGGGCTGCTGCTGGCTCCCGCGCTGGTCCTCGCCTGGCGCGAGCGCGGCGCGGGGCGCGGCCGGGCCTGGCTGCACGCGGTGCAGGTGATCGTCTCGACCGGCGCGCTGTACGAGCTGTTCGAGTGGGGCATCGCGCTGACCCTGGCCCCGGACGCCGCCGAGGCCTACAACGGCCAGCAGGGTGACCTGTGGGATGCCCAGAAGGACATGGCCCTGGCCCTGCTCGGCGCGGTGCTCGGCGCGACTGCCGCCGCGCTGCGGCCCGGCCGGAAGACATAGGACTGTACGGGCCTACATCTTTTTTGATGTGGGCACATCAAAAAAGATGTAGGCCCGCCGAGTCGACCGTCAGCCCAACGGCAGCGGCTCTGCGCGTACACACTGCTCCAGGATTGGTTGATCACCTGGCCGTTGCCGAACGTCCAGCGCAGCGCCCAGCCGTTGACCCAGACGACCCGGTGTTGGTGACCACCACGTCAGCCTGGAAGCCGGTGTTCCACTGGTGATCTACGTCCGCGCCTCGCTCGACCTGACCGGCCAGGAAAACTCCAGCAATGAATAACATTCCACCAACGACACGCGATGGTCGATGCCCGTCTTTGAGAGGCACCGGAAGACCGGAAGGGAAAAATGCTGGGTGGCTACGCAGCACAAAGCACCCGCCACCTTATACGAATGGTGGCGGATCAGAATCTCCACCGGGATCGAAATTCGGGTTGCCACGGCACGAAGGCCAACGGACTTCTTACTGTGCGCGCAGGATCTTGAACGGCACTGTGTCAGTAAGTTCGATAGACACATATCCCCCGGCCGCTGAGTCAACAGTCGTCCTAGTCGTCAGCGTGCCGCTGAGCAACGACGATGTCGCGGTGACTTCCACTGGGCCGCTTTTGTCGAGGTGAAAGTGTGCGATACCAGCTGCGTCGGTCTTGCCGGCGAACACTTCGCCGTCGGCAAACTTGACTGCAACATCGGCCTGCGGGAGGGGAAACGTGATGCAGTGCTGATCGACACAGCCGTTCATGCCGACGGCAACGCGGATCTCGTTTGGCCGACTCGTGTTGTCATAGACAACGTAGCCGACGAAGGCGAGTACCAGCCCGGCGATCAAAAACACTGCGGTCTTGCGCATAATGTGCCCTCCTACAGGGGGTTGCCCGACCCGCCCACAGGCAGACCGGGCAACCTTACTCGCTTAGCAGCCCAACTTGGCGGAGTTGGAGCTGGATATGTCCCACCTGTAACTCGACGATGAGAAGTTGATCGTGATGCCGCCGTTGCTCAGATCGATACCCGAGATCTGAGTGCTGTTCCACGTGTGCCCGTACTTCGCATACACCTGGAGGCACCCGGCCCAGGACTTCTTGAAGGAGTGAATGATCGTCCCCTTGGCACCGATGTAGATCCAGCAGCTCGGGTAGTCGGTGCCACCGCAGTAGGCCCCGTTCGTCCGGTCCTGGTACTTGAAGGACGACCCATCGCTATTGTTGTCCTCGGGCTGAGGGATGACGCAACCTGGCTTCGTGCCCGGGTATGGCGTAGCGCCGCCCCAGTTTCCCGGACAGAACGAGGCGCTGGTACCCATATTGGTGATGTCCTTGTCGAACCGAACGGCGAACCCGTCGTACCCACCGACATTGCCGCTGTACGCCGAGCCGTCGCCGTTCGTCTGCTGGTTGTTCCAGCTGAACGTGGCCGAGACGTAGTACGCCTGCAAGCCGGTGTCAAAGTAGATTGTGGGTGTTTGGACGGTGGCGGCCGTGTTCGGCGACAATGGCTGGAAGCCGCTGCTCGCTGTAGAGACCTTGACCAGACCCAGGCGGGACTGGATGGTCGCCTCCGAGGCTCCCGTCAGAGCGAGTTCGAGCAACTGCTGACGCTTTTGTGCGATCGCAATCGCTGGATCGCTTGCCGCAGTGGCAGAGCCAGCCGGCGCTAGGACCACTGCCATGGACACGACAAACGCTGATGCGAGTGCCGCCAGCCACTTTCGTCCGCGTTGGGGGTACGCTTTGCGCAACCTCACAGATCCTCCAAGGGATGAGGTGGCGGCTCGCGGTGAGGGCCCAACCAGCACCGCGAGCCGCATGGACAGGTGAGTAGGCGGAAGGTGTAAGCCTTGCCTGCCCACTCGGTAGAGACCGTAGTCCCTATGCACGACGGTCGCTGCCCCATATCCGGTCGCCAAAATGACAGCTGCGGTCAGTGGCTACACAGCGCCGATCATCAATCGGTCATGCGGTGCACATCCCACCTTCTAAGTCCGCAAGCCAACACTCAGCGCTATTGTCGCGGTTCGATAACGGCGGGCGCCGTTCGTCTCCATGGGAATGATGTTGCGCGCCCGGTAGGCCTGCTGAGGGCGGAGTGCGTTCATCTTGCCTTCTCGGAGTGATCAGTTGACGGAAGCGGTGTCCAGCAGCCCGGTCACATTGCCGTTGCGCGAGCATTTCGGCAGGTGCATCCGCAGATGGTGACGCCTTCTCCGCCAGCTTCTCCGTCCACTGCCGAGCGGTCGACTCGCTGACGCCTGCCAACTCGGCGATAGCGGGAGCCTTCAGGTCGGGGTGACGGGCGACGGCATCCGCCACCGGATCCCGGTTGGTGAGGGCTGACGGGGTGACGCGCCTGACGGGTCGGCATGAGGACGCCGAGCGTGGCACGCCCGGCTCTGGAGGAGAGTGTGGGCACTGTGGGGATCCTGCTCCGGGAGGAGTCACGCGCGAACGGACGCACACCACTGCCCTCGGCGGTCGGACCGACCACGCCGAGAAGAAGACCGCCGTAGCCCGGAGGCGATCGGCGTCGGTGCTATGAGGTGCGCCCGGCGGCGTCAAACCGGTCAGGTTTGCTCGATGCCCGGCCCGGGTAGCTCCGCGACATGAGCGCTGAGCTGCCACCACTACCGCCTTTGTCCCCCGAAGCCGAAGCCCAGTACACCCCCGCCGGGCAGAGCATCGTCGACATGCTGGCCGACGAGCACCGGCAGATCACCCGGCTCTCCGCGGAGCTGGCCACGGAGGCCGCGACGGCCTCACCGGCCCGCCGTCGCCAGGTCGCCGAGGTGGTCACCGCCGTCGTCAGCCGGCACCTCGCGGCCGAGGAGCAGTACCTGCTGCCCACGGTGAAGACCCTGTTCCCCGACGGCGACGACCTGGTGTCCCGGGAGCTCGCCGAGGACGGCGCGATCCGCCAGGTGCTGCAGACGCTGTCGGTCATGCCGGCCGAGGACGAGGGTTTCCAGGACCTCGCCCTGGAGGTCGACGCCCACCTGCGCCGCCACAAGCACACCGCCGACCGCCGCATCCACGGCCGGCTCAAGGAACTCGCCAATGACGACGAGCTGATCCGCCTGGGAAACCGGGCCGCGATCGCCGAGGAGGCGGCGGGCACCCGCCCGCACCCCAAGTCGCCGAGCACGCCGCCCTGGAACAAGGTCGTCGACCCGATGCTCGGCGTCGCCGACAAGCTCCGCGACGCCGTCACCGGCCGCCCCACCTACCCCGACCAACTCGACCCGAGGTGACACCCGGGCGCGGAATGCAAGATCGCCGTTTCAGGTCAGGAAGTGCGGTTGAACCGCAGCGAATGACCCGAAACGGCGATCTTGTCTGTTGCCGTGCTAGGCGGCGGCGTCCATCTGGCGGAGTTCCTTCTTGAGTTCGGTGATCTCGTCGCGGATGCGGGCGGCGAGTTCGAACTGGAGCTCGGCGGCGGCGCCGAGCATCTGGTCGTTGAGCTCGCCGATCAGCTTGGTCAGTTCGACGCGGGCCATGCCCTCGGTCGCGGCGACGACCGCGCCGCGCTTCTCCGAGGTGGTACGCGCCTTCGAGCGCGTCCCGGGAACCGGGGCCTTGCCGCGCGACATCTGCCGGCCCGAGCCGCCGATGATGTGCCCGCCCGGCCCGTGCCCGGCGAGCGCGGTGTCGGTGTCTTCCGCCTCGCGGTAGATGTCGTCGAGGATGTCGTGGATGCGCTTGCGCAGCGGCTGCGGGTCCACGCCGTTGGCTTCGTTGTATGCCACCTGCTTGGCGCGACGCCGGTTGGTCTCGTCGATCGCCGACGCCATCGACGGCGTGATCTTGTCGGCGTACATGTGGACCTCGCCGGACACGTTTCGCGCGGCGCGGCCGATGGTCTGGATCAGCGAGGTGCCGCTGCGCAGGAAGCCCTCCTTGTCCGCGTCGAGGATCGCCACCAGCGACACCTCGGGCAGGTCCAGGCCCTCGCGCAGCAGGTTGATGCCGACCAGCACGTCGAACTCGCCGATGCGCAGCTCCTTGAGCAGCTCCACCCGGCGCAGCGTGTCCACCTCGGAGTGCAGATAGCGCACCCGGATGCCGTTCTCCAGCAGGTAGTCGGTGAGGTCCTCGGACATCTTCTTGGTCAACGTGGTGACCAGCACCCGCTCGTCGCGCTCGGTGCGCAGCCGGATCTCGTGCATCAGGTCGTCGATCTGGCCCTTGGTCGGCTTCACCACCACCTGCGGGTCGACCAGGCCGGTCGGGCGGATCACCTGCTCCACGAACTCGCCCTGCGCCCGCTGCAGCTCCCACGGGCCGGGGGTGGCCGACAGGAACACCATCTGCCCGACCCGCTCCAGGAACTCGTCGAAGCGCAGCGGCCGGTTGTCCTGCGCGCTGGGCAGCCGGAAGCCGTGCTCGACCAGCACCCGCTTGCGCGAGGCGTCGCCCTCGTACATGCCGCCGATCTGCGGGATGGTCACGTGCGACTCGTCGATGACGGTGACGAAGTCGTCCGGGAAGTAGTCGAGCAGGGCGTGCGGCGGGCTGCCCGCCTCGCGGCCGTCGATGTGGCGCGAGTAGTTCTCGATGCCGTTGCAGAAGCCGACCTGGCGCATCATCTCCAGGTCGTACGTGGTGCGCATGCGCAGCCGCTGCGCCTCCAGCAGCTTGCCCTGCTGGTCGAGCTCGGTCAGGCGCTCCTCCAGCTCGGCCTCGATGCCGGCGATCGCCCGCTCCATGCGCTCGGGCCCGGCCGCGTAGTGCGTGGCCGGGAAGATCATCATCTGGTCGACGTCCTTGATCACGTCGCCGGTGAGCGGGTGCAGGTAGGACAGCCGCTCGATCTCGTCGCCGAAGAACTCGATGCGCAGCGCCAGCTCCTCGTACGCCGGAATGATCTCCAGGGTGTCACCGCGGACCCGGAACGTGCCCCGGTTGAACGCCATGTCGTTGCGCGCGTACTGGATCTCCACCAGGCGGCGCAGCAGCTTGTCCCGGTCGATCTCCTCGCCGACCTTGACCTTGACCGCGCGCTCCAGGTATTCCTGCGGCGTGCCGAGGCCGTAGATCGCCGAGACCGTCGCGACCACGATCACGTCCCGGCGGGTGAGCAGCGACATCGTCGCCGAGTGGCGCAGCCGCTCGACCTCCTCGTTGATCGAGGAGTCCTTCTCGATGTAGGTGTCGGTCTGCGGGATGTACGCCTCGGGCTGGTAGTAGTCGTAGTAGCTGACGAAGTACTCCACCGCGTTGTTGGGCAGCAGCTCCCGGAACTCCTTGGCCAGCTGGGCGGCCAGGGTCTTGTTCGGGGCCATGACCAGCGCGGGGCGCTGCAGCTTCTCGATGAGCCAGGCCGTGGTCGCCGACTTGCCCGTGCCGGTCGCGCCCAGCAGCACCGAGTGCTTGTCGCCGCGGCGGACCCGTTTGGCGAGCTCCTCGATGGCCGCGGGCTGGTCACCGGCGGGCACGTAGTCGCTGATGACCTGGAACGTCCCGTCCAGGCGGGGGATCGTGGCGGCGGCGGTCTCACTCATGTGACCCAACCTACGCCGGGCGTGTGACACTCGCGCGGGCCGCTGTGCAGGTAGGCGAGGCTGGTGTGACGGTAGGTGAACGACCGGCTCCAATATTGCGATTGTGTGTCATCAATCACCGCGATACCGTCGTGTGGTAGGCCGTTCGCGGCGGCCGTCCCAGAGAGACCGGACCTCCACACCGGCCGGTCATCCCCTCTGGCGCACCGGTAGCAGCCTCGATCCGCCCCACCGCAGGATCGATGAGCGCACCGCTGCGGTCGCGCACACTGTGTGCGCCGACCGGCCGCCGCGGGCGGTCTTGACGTATCCAGGCACGCCCGGCCCCCGACGGCGACCCTGAGCGGTTTGGCACGTCACCTCACCCGCCTCGGCCCGTTGCATCTCGCGTGGGAACCTCGACCAATGGACGACGCCGGACCCTCCATCTCCTCGCCGCGGGCGGGCTCCTGCTGGGCCTCGCCGCGACCATGACCGGCGGCCTGGCCTCCTGCTCGGCGGACAAGCCCGCCGTGGAGGCGAGCCGGCCGCTGAACAAGGGCGAACTCGAACGCCTGGCCGGCATGCGAGCACGCAACTTCGCCGACGGCCGGGTCGGCCTGCGCGGCACCATCGGGCCGGGCAGCCGCCAGACCAAGGTCGACGGCTGGGTCGACTGGAAGCGCCAGCTGGTCTACCTGTCCGTGTCCGGGACCGGAGCGGGTGCGAGCACGCTGCTGATCCAGGCCACACCCGGAGTGCTGGCCATGCGCCCCGGCGCGCTGCCTGCGGCCCCCTCCCCGGAGTCGGCCCGCGAATCCGCCTCACCTGCCGCTTCCCCGGCCGCCGAGGCGTCACCGGCGGCCGGCGCGGTCCCCGCCGGCAAGCCGCCGCTGACCGCGCCGGAGGACGGCTGGCGGGTGCGCCCGCTGCAGCTCGGCGGCGACGAGGAGCGGCCCATCGACAACCTGGTCGCCTTCCTGTTCCTGCTGGCCAAGCAGGAGGCCGACCCGACCGGGCCGCTCGGCGAGCTGCGCAATGAGTGGGTACGCCGCGACACGTTCGACGGCGCCCCGGTGGACGTGCTGCTCGGCCCGGCGCTGCTGCCGCAGACCGCGCCCAGCCCGGCGCCGTCCGCCGCCGTGCCGTCCCCGTCCGCCGTCGCCTCGGCCGGCGTGTCGGCCTCCGCAGCGACCGCTCCGCGCACGGAGGCGACCACGGTGCCCTCCCCCGCCGCTCCCGCCGCCTCCCCCGGCACGCAGGCCTCCCCCGGTGCCGCGGACGAGCCCGCCAAGGCCAGTGGCAGCCCGTCGCCACCCCCGGACCCGAAGTCGCTGGAGGCCAACGGTGGCGCGGTCGGCTACTGGCTGGACGCCAAGGGCTCCCTGGTACGCCTGGAGACGGTGCTCGGCGACGGCCTGCCGTCCGTGCTCGACCTGCAGCGCGGCCAGCAGCAGGAGTTCGTGCGCACGATGGCGCTCGGCGGGCGCGACAACAAGCCGACCGAGATCACCAAGGCCGAAGCTAAGGTGCTGTCCCAGCTGCGCCAGCGCAACCTGAAGGCCCGCGGCGGCGCGGTCACGGTGACCATGCCGGTCAACCCGGGCGTGCTGCGTACCGGCAAGGGCTGGCTGGACTGGCAGAAGCAGCTGGCATACCTGGCCGTACGCGACCAGGACGACGAGAGCTACGACGTGCTGATGCACGCCGACCGCACCGGCATCGCCATCCGCAAGCCGGGCAAGCGGGTGCCCGAGCAGCCGCCGCTGCCCGCGCCGACCGGCAAGTGGGAGCGGGCCGAGTGGGTGGTGCTGGGCAGCTCCGGTGAGATCACCGACCTGGACTACCTGATCTACGAGGCGCTGTCGCTGGCCGCCAACATGCCCGACGACGCCGCGCACATCGCCAAGCACGGCCGCCGCCTGCGCGTCGACGTGCTGGGCAAGGTGCCGGTGGGCGTGTTCGAGCTGCCCAGCGCCGTCGAGACGAACGTGCCCGCGGGGCAGGCCCGGATGCGCTACTGGGTGGACAACGCGGGCGTGCTGAAGCGGTTGGAGCTGCGTACCGCCACGGGCGGTTTCGCCCAGCTCGACCTGGACCTGAAGGAGAAGCCGCCAGCCCTCCCGTTGAAGGTCAAGTAACCCGTCCCGGCCTACGAGGCCCGTGCCGCTGCGGCGGCACGGGCCTTTCGCTGTGCGGTCCCGGATTATCGCTCGACTTGCCTGGCACCTGTGCGTATCTTGACCGCGCTTTCGCCCACCTGCCAGGCAAGTCGAGCGATCATGGCCGGCACCGCTGGTCCGGCGGCGGCACCGATTCCTGCGCTGTCCCGCCAGAGCTGGCGGGTCAGGGGTGCAGCCGGGTCTGCCAGACCTCGTCCACGGTGGCGTGCAGCTCCGCCAGGGTGCCCTCGTTGACGATCGCGACGTCGGCCGCGGCGCGGCGCTGCTCGTCGGTGGCCTGCGCGGCGATGCGGGCACGCGCCTCGGCCTCGGTCATGCCCCGGTCGCGCACCAGCCGTGCCACCCGGGTCGCCTCGTCCGCGAACACCACGATGACCAGGTCGTACATGCCGGCCAGGCCTGCCTCGATCAGCAGCGGCACATCGTTGACGACCACCGCGTCGGGCGGCGCGGCCGCGGCCAGCTCTGCGGTCCGGGCGCGGACCCGGGGGTGAATGATCGCCTCCAGGTCCCGGCGGGCAGCCTCGTCACCGAAGACGACCTTGCCGAGCGCAGGCCGGTCGAGCGCGCCGTCCGGCCCGAGCACCTGCGGCCCGAAGCGCGCGACCACCTCGGCCAGGCCTTCCGTGCCCGGTGCGACGACCTCCCGGGCCAGCCGGTCGGAGTCGATCACCACCGCGCCCAGCTCGGCCAGGCGCGCCGCGACCGCACTCTTGCCGGATCCGATCCCGCCGGTCAGCCCCACCCCTCGCACCGCCCCATGCTCGCACCCGCTCTCCTGCCCCGCGCGCCCGGGCCGAGGTCGCCCTGCCTGCGGTCCGTACACCGCCCGCCCAGCCGGCCGCCCGCGCGCCAAGATCGCTCGACTTGCCAGGCAGGTGTGCGAAAGCGGGGTCAAGATACGCGCAAGTGCCAGGCAAGTCGGGCGATCTTGAGACGGGACGGGGCGATACACGAAAGAGGGCGGCCCCCGACTCCGTGGAGTCGGGGGCCGCCCTTCGGCTTACTCAAGGCGCGAGGGGTGAACCTCAGGCCTTGCCGCCCGCCAGCTTCTCGCGAAGCGCGGCCAGGGCCTCGTCGGTGGCGAGGGTGCCGCTGGGCTCCTCCGCCGCCTTGGCCGGGGCCGGGGTCGAGGTCGACACGTTGCCGGTCGGGACCTCCGACGCGGCGGCAGCGTCGGCCGCGCGCGAGGTCTGGACCTGCTTGGTGTGCGCCTCCCAGCGCGCGCGGGCGTCAGCGTACTGCTGCTCCCACACCTCGCGCTGCTTCTCGTAGCCCTCGAGCCACTCGCCCGTCTCCGGGTCGAAGCCCTCGGGGTAGATGTAGTTGCCCTCGTTGTCGTACGTGGCGGCCATGCCGTACAGCGTCGGGTCGAAGTGCTCCTCGCCCTCGACGAAGCCCTCGTTGGCCTGCTTGAGCGACAGCGAGATGCGGCGACGCTCGAGGTCGATGTCGATGACCTTGACCATCACGTCGGAGCCGACCTGAACGACCTGCTCCGGGATCTCCACGTGGCGCTCGGCCAGCTCGGAGATGTGCACCAGGCCCTCGATGCCGTCCTCGACCCGGACGAACGCACCGAACGGCACCAGCTTGGTGACCTTACCCGGCACGATCTGCGTGATCGCGTGGGTACGGGCGAACTGACGCCACGGGTCCTCCTGGGTCGCCTTGAGCGACAGGGAGACGCGCTCGCGGTCCAGGTCCACGTCGAGAACCTCGACCTCGACCTCGGTGCCGACCTCGACGACCTCGGACGGGTGGTCGATGTGCTTCCAGGACAGCTCCGAAACGTGCACCAGGCCGTCCACGCCGCCCAGGTCCACGAAGGCGCCGAAGTTGACGATCGAGGACACGACGCCCTTGCGGACCTGGCCCTTCTGGAGCTTGTTCAGGAACTCGGTGCGCACCTCGGACTGGGTCTGCTCGAGGTAGGCCCGGCGGGACAGGACCACGTTGTTGCGGTTCTTGTCCAGCTCGATGATCTTCGCCTCGAGCTCGCGGCCGACGTACGGCTGCAGGTCGCGGACGCGGCGCATCTCGACGAGCGAGGCCGGCAGGAAGCCCCGCAGGCCGATGTCGAGGATGAGGCCACCCTTGACGACCTCGATGACGGAGCCACGGACGACGCCGTCGTCTTCCTTGATCTTCTCGATGGTGCCCCACGCCCGCTCGTACTGCGCGCGCTTCTTGGAGAGGATCAGACGCCCCTCCTTGTCCTCCTTCTGGAGGACCAGGGCCTCGATGTGATCTCCGACGGAGACGACCTCAGCAGGGTCCACATCGTGCTTGATCGACAACTCGCGCGAGGGGATGACACCCTCGGTCTTGTAGCCGATGTCGAGCAGGACCTCGTCCCGGTCGACCTTGACGACGGTGCCTTCGACAATGTCGCCGTCGTTGAAGTACTTGATGGTCTCGTCGATCGCGGCGAGGAAAGCTTCCTCAGAGCCGAGATCGTCGATGGTGACCCTGTTGGCGCTCGAGGTGGCCTCGATGCTGCTCGTCATGTGGACTGTTGCTCCGTCGGATGGATGTTCAGTGTGACCCAGTGGGTGTTCCACTGCCGCTCCCGCTCGCCTACGCTCCGGTGATCCGGCGCGCTACGGGTCTGCTCCATGCCGAGAACCGCGGACGTGCGAGTGCATCGAACAGCTTACCGTGCCCATTACCACACGACGCAACCCCACCCCTCCCGTGACGCTCCCCTCTTCCTGATTCGGGGGACTGCAAGGCGTTTGCGGGCGAATTGTTCCGTGCGTCACACCCGGTGCGCCGCCCCCGCCGGACCGGCTCGTACGCTGTCCGGGTGGAGATCCATCCTGCCGGCGACGACGATCTGGACGACGACTTCGAGACGGTCGAGTCCGGGCCCGGCGTGACCCGCCGCCCGGTCACGGCCGCGGAGAACCTGCGCGCCTCCCGCGGCTGGTGGGACGCCGACGCCGACAACTACCAGTCCGAGCACGGCGAGTTCCTGGGCGAAGCCGACTTCGTGTGGTGCCCCGAGGGGCTGCGCGAGGCCGACGCGAAGCTGCTCGGCGACGTGTCCGGCCGCCGGGTGCTGGAGCTGGGCTGCGGTGCGGCAGCCGCGGCCCGCTGGCTGGCCGCTCAGGGCGCCGACGTGGTGGCGATGGACCTCTCGGCGGGCATGCTGCGCCATGCCGAGCAGGCCGCCGCGCGCACCGGCATCACGGTGCCGCTGGTGCAGGCCGACGCGAGCGCGCTGCCCTTCGCCGACGCGGCCTTCGACGTCGTCTGCACCGCGTTCGGCGCGGTGCCGTTCGTCGACGACTCGGCCGGCGTCATGCGCGAGGTCTTCCGGGTGCTCAAGCCTGGCGGACGCTGGGTGTTCTCGGTCACCCACCCGATGCGCTGGATCTTCCTCGACGACCCCACCGAGGGCGGGCTGCGGGCGGTGCACTCCTACTTCGACCGCCGGCCTTACGTCGAGTACGACGAGAGCGGCGCGGCAACCTACGTCGAGCACCACCGCACCATGGGCGACCGACTGCGCGAGCTGCTCAGCGCGGGCTTCACATTGGTCGACCTGATCGAGCCGGAGTGGCCCGAGGGCCACGAGCAGATCTGGGGCCAGTGGTCCCCGCTGCGCGGCCGCCTCTTCCCCGGCACCGCCATCTTCGCCTCAGCGAAGCCCGGCGGCTGACCCCTGCCCCGACTTTGATCGACGCTGGCCTATCACATCGAAAAACGGGCACACTGAGTCGATGTCATAGGCCGGCGTCGATCAAGACGGTGCCACTCCCGCCCCCGCCGTGCGCCACCACCGGCTCCCGCGCCACGCCGCCGCCCCCGGACCCGTCTGCAAATTGCACTTTTCAGGAAAGGGGCGCGGAACGGGTTTCACCGGGCGGATGATCAGGGCGTGGCAACAGGGATATTCAGGACAAAGCGCGTCGAAGCCGAGATGGCCGAGACGATCGAGCCTGAACACAGACTCAAGAAGAACCTGAGCACCCTCGACCTGATCATCTTCGGCGTCGCCGTGATCATCGGTACCGGCATCTTCGTGCTGACCGGCCGCCAGGCCGCCGTCAACGCCGGTCCCGCGATCGTGATCTCGTTCGTGGTGGCCGGCATCGTCTGCGGCCTGGCCGCGCTCTGCTACGCCGAGTTCGCCTCGACCGTGCCGGTGGCCGGTTCGGCGTACACCTACTCCTACGCGACCCTGGGCGAGATCGTCGCCTGGATCATCGGGTGGGACCTGGTGCTCGAACTCGGCCTGGGCGCGGCCGTGGTGGCCCGCGGCTGGTCGGCATACCTGGCGAACCTGCTGAGCCTGCCCGCCTGGGTGGCCGGCGAGAAGGCGATCCCCGACTTCGGGGCGATCTTCATCGTGGCCCTGTGCACCTTCCTGGGCGTACTGGGCACCAAGCTGTCGAGCCGGGTCTCCGGCGTTCTGGTCGCGATCAAGGTGGCCGTGGTGCTGCTGGTGATCGTGGTGGGCGCCTTCTTCATCAAGTTCGCCAACTACAAGCCGTTCATCCCGCCGGCCGAGCCGACCGCGGCGACCGGCGCCTCGGTATGGCACACGCCGCTGTCACAGCTGCTGCTGGGCATCGAACCAGTGCACTTCGGCATCCCGGGCATCCTGGCCGCCGCCGCGATCGTCTTCTTCGCCTACATCGGCTTCGACATCGTGGCGACCACCGCCGAGGAGGTGCGCAACCCGCAGCGGGACATGCCGCGCGGCATCATCGGCTCGCTGGTCATCTGCACCCTGCTCTACGTGCTGGTCTCGCTGGTCATCACGGGCATGGTGCACTACACGCAGCTGGCCGTCGACGCGCCGCTGGCGCACGCCTTCGACGTGGTCGGCCAGCCCTGGGTCGCCAAGCTGATCTCGCTCGGCGCGATCTGCGGCATCACCACCGTGGTGCTGGTGCTGCTGCTCGGCCAGGTGCGCGTGCTGTTCGCGATGTCCCGCGACGGCCTGCTGCCGATCGGCATGGCCAAGGTGCACCGCACCTACGGCACGCCGTACCTGATCACCATCGGGGTCGGCGTCGTCATCGCCCTGCTGGCCGCGTTCATCCCGCTGGAGAAGCTCTCCGAGCTGGTCAGCATCGGCACGCTGTTCGCCTTCTTCGTGGTCGCGCTCGGCGTGATCGTGCTGCGCAAGACCCGGCCCGACCTGCCGCGCCCGTTCCGGGTGCCGTGGGTGCCGGTGCTGCCGATCCTGGCCGCGCTGGCGAGCCTGTGGCTGATGCTCAACCTGCCCGTCGACACCTGGGTCCGGTTCGCGGTCTGGATGCTGGTCGGCTTCGTCATCTACTTCATCTACAGCTACCACCACAGCCGCGAGCGGCCCGGCGTCCGCTACGACCGGGAGCACGCGAAGACCTACGAGGGTCCGGACCCGTACAAGGGACCGAACATCGAGTGACACGGCAGCCGTGCCATCAGGCGCCGCCCCGCACCGGGGCGGCGCCTTTTCGTGCCTTAGACATTGATTACTGTAACAATATCTATGTACTCTCCGAGCCAGCTGCCGTCCAAACAGGGCGGCACCTGGTATTGGGGAGGAAGACGTGCCAACCAACCGGTCCTGGCGTGCCCGCCTGCTGGCGTCCGCCGCGATCACCGCAACCGCCCTGGCCACCGTCGTGGCCCTGCCGTCACCCGCGCTCGCCGCCGGCGCGCCCTACCGGGCGGTCCCGGTCCCGGTCACCGCCCCGGCCGCCGGCCCGGACACCACCGTCATCCCGGGCGCCTACCTGGTCACCTTCCGGGACGGCGCCGACCGCGGGGTGGCGCTGCGGGCGCTGCGGACCACTGCCCGCGTCGACTTCGGCGCCACCGTCAACGGCTTCGCCGCCGACCTGAGCCCCGCCCAGGTGCGCGAGCTGTCGCACAGCGCCGACGTGCTGGCCATCGAGCGCGACGCCTGGCACCACAACGTGCTCGACACCACGCAGAGCAACCCGCCCGCGTGGGGCATCGACCGCATCGACCAGAACGCGCTGCCGCTGTCGGCGAGCTACACCTACACCGCGACCGGCTCGGGCGTGCACGCGTACATCATCGACTCGGGCATCGACGCCTCCCACCCTAACTTCGGCACCCGGGCGACGTTCGACTACAACTCGATCGACAGCAACAACACCGACTGCAACAGCCACGGCACGCACGTGGCCGGCACCATCGGCTCCACCTCGTACGGCGTGGCCAAGTCCGTACGCCTGCACGGCGTGAAGTGGCTCAACTGCGCCGGCAGCGGCACCACCTCGTCGGCCGTCGCGGCGGTCAACTGGGTCCGGACCAACCACGTCAAGCCGGCGGTGGCCAACACCTCCTGGAACATGACGTACAGCTCGACGCTGGCCACGGCGCTGACCAACATGATGAACGCGGGCGTCTTCCTGGCTACCTCGGCCGGCAACACCGGTGGCAACTCCTGCGACCGGCTGCCACGCAACCTGACCGCGGCGCTCGTGGTCGCGGCCACCACCTCCACCGACGCCCGCGCCAGCTACTCCTCCACCGGCTCCTGCGTCGACCTCTACGGCCCCGGCTCCGGCATCGTGTCCACGGTCCCCGGCGGCGGCACCGGCAGCAAGAACGGCACCTCGATGTCCACCCCGCACGCCGCCGGCATAGCCGTCCTCTACAAGGCCACCTACGGCGACGCCAGCCAGTCCGCGGTCCACTCCTGGATCGTCACCAACGCCACCCCCAACGTCGTCACCGGCTCCCTCTCCGGCACCCCCAACCGCCTCCTCAACAAACTGACCCTCTGACCACCCTCTCGCGCGCCAGGTGCCCCACCCGGCACCCGGCGCGCCCCCTTCCCCGCGTTGATCATGAACTTAAGGCACGGTTCGACGGTGTGTCGCGTCCACAACTTCATGATCGACGCGGGGCTCAGCGGCCCAGCGGTGCGACCGCGAGGACGGGCCCGCCATGGACGCTGGCCTGTCACATCGAAAACGAGCGACTCGGATTCGGTGTGACAGGCCGGCGTCCATTTCGAGGAGAGGGTCAGGCGCGGGACAGGGCCGCCGTGGCCTGGTCGAGGATCTCGTCGGGGCGCAGGGTGATCGGGACGACGATCGCGCCCTCGTCCGCGCCCGGGGGTTCGAGATCGGCGAGTTGCGAGTCGAGCAGGCGCGGGTTGAAGAAGTGCCCAGGGCGGTGCGACAGGCGCGAGGCCAGCAATTCGCGCGAGCCGTCCAGGTAGACGACCGCCAGGCCGGGTGCGGCCTCGCGCAGCAGGTCGCGATAGGAGCGCTTGAGCGCGGAGCAGGCCAGCACGGCCGGCACACCCTCGTCCTGCTGCCCGGCCAGCCATTGCGCGCACAGCCGCAGCCAGGGCGCGCGGTCCTCGTCGGTCAGCGGGATGCCGGCCGACATCTTCATCACGTTCGCCTGCGGGTGCAGGTCGTCGCCGTCGGCGAAGACGGCGCCGAGGCGCTTGGCCAGCTGCGTGCCGACGGTCGTCTTGCCGCTGCCGGAGACTCCCATGACGAGTACGGTCGAAGCGCTCACGATCGTGACCCTAGCTCAGCGCGCCGCGCCCCGATCCGCGCATCGCCGCCTTCCCAGGCAGCGGGGCCGGTCGACCCGGCCCCGCACCTGCGACGATCAGTGGTCGGCCTCGTTCCAGTCGTGGCCCGCGCCCACGGAGACCTCCAGCGGCACGGACAGGTCGACCGCGCCGCCCATCTCCCGGCGGACCAGCGCCTCCAGCGCCGCGCGCTCGCCCGCGGCGACCTCGAACACCAGCTCGTCATGGACCTGAAGCAGCATCCGCGAGGTCAGCCCCTCGGCCCGCAGCGCCTTGTCCACCCGGAGCATCGCCAGCTTGATGACGTCGGCCGCCGAGCCCTGGATCGGGGCGTTGAGCGCCATGCGCTCGGCCATCTCGCGCCGCTGCCGGTTGTCGCTGACCAGGTCGGGCAGGTAGCGGCGGCGGCCCAGGATGGTGGCCGTGTAGCCGTCCTTGCGCGCCTGGTCGACGACCGCGTGCAGGTAGTCGCGCACGCCGCCGAAGCGGGCGAAGTAGTCCTCCATCAGCCCGGTCGCCTCCGCGGTGGAGATGCCCAGCTGCTGCGAGAGCCCGTACGCCGACAGGCCGTACGCCAGCCCGTACGACATGGCCTTGATCCTGCGCCGCTGCTCGGCGGTGACCTCGTCGGTCGCGAAGACCTTCGAGGCGACCGTGGTGTGCAGGTCCTCACCGGTGGCGAAGGCCTCGATCAGGCCCGCGTCCTGCGACAGGTGCGCCATGATGCGCATCTCGATCTGGCTGTAGTCGGCCGTCAGCAGCGACTCGTAGCCGGGCCCGACCACGAAGGCGCGGCGGATGCGTCGGCCCTCCTCGGTGCGGATCGGCACGTTCTGCAGGTTCGGGTCGGTGCTGGACAGCCGGCCGGTGGCCGCCACGGTCTGGAAGAACGTGGTGTGGATGCGGCCGTCGTCGCTGACCGACTTGAGCAGGCCGTCCACCGTCGACTTGAGCTTGGCGACGTCGCGGTGGCGCAGCAGGTGCTCCAGCACCGGGTGCCCGGTCTGCGCGAACAGCCACTGCAGCGCGTCGGCGTCGGTGGTGTACCCCGTCTTGATCTTCTTGGTCTTGGGCAGGTTCAGCTCGCCGAACAGGATCTCCTGCAGCTGCTTGGGCGAGCCCAGGTTGAACTCGCGGCCCACGTCGCCGTACGCGGCCTGCGCCGCCGCCTTCACCTCGCCCGCGAACTGGGCCTCGAGCTCGGTCAGGTAGTCGGTGTCGGCGGCGATGCCGATCCGCTCCATCGCGGCCAGCACCGGCACCAGCGGCAGCTCGACGTCGGCCAGCAGCCGGTCGCCGTCACCGCGGTCCAGCTCGCCGCCCAGCGCTTCGACCAGGTCGAGCGTCGCCCGGGCGCGCAGCATCAGCGCCTCTTCGGCGGCGTGGTCGGCGGTGCCGTCGCCGAAGTCCAGCGCCAGCTGGCCGGTGTCGGCGGCCTCCGCGCGCAGCTCCCGGTGCAGGTAGCGCACCGCCAGGTCGGCCAGGTCGTAGGAGCGCTGGTCGGGGCGGGCCAGGTAGGCCGCGAGCGCGGTGTCGTGGGTCAGCCCGTTCAGCTGCCAGCCGCGCGCCCGCAGTGCCAGCAGCGCCGGCTTCGCGTCGTGCAGCACCTTGGGCCGGGCCGGGTCGGCCAGCCAGGCCGCCAGCGCCGCGTCGTCGGCCGCCTCCAGGTCGGTCGGGTCGACCCAGACCGCGGTGTGGTCGGCGGCCAGCGCCAGCCCGGTCAGCGTGCCGGTGCCCCGGCCGAACGTGCCGCTGACCGCGAGGCCGACCGGCCCGGTCGCCTGCTCGGCCAGCCATGCGGCCAGCGCGCCGGGCTCGGTGAGCACCGTGCCGTCGATCTCGAAGCCCGCCTCGGCCTCCGGCTCGGCGGTGTCGAGGTACTGGTACAGCCGCTCGCGCAGCACCCGGAACTGCAGCGTGTCGAAGACCTGGTGCACGGCCTCGCGGTCCCAGGTGGTCCAGTGCGAGGACGGGACGTCCAGCGGCAGGTCGAGGTCGTCGCGCAGCTCGTTGATCTGGTGGTTGCGCATCACGCCGGCCAGGTGCTCGCGCAGGCTCTCGCCCGCCTTGCCCTTGATCTCGTCGACCCGGGCGATGACGCCGTCGAGGCCGTCGTACTGGTTGATCCACTTGGCGGCGGTCTTCGGGCCCACGCCGGGCACGCCGGGCAGGTTGTCGCTGGACTCGCCGACCAGCGCGGCCAGGTCGCGGTAGCGCTCCGGGCCGACGCCGTACTTCTCCAGCACCGCCGCCGGGTCCATGCGGGCCAGGTCGGACACGCCCTTGCGCGGGTACAGCACCGTGACGTCCTTGGTGACCAGCTGGAACGCGTCGCGGTCACCGGTGCAGATCAGCACCCGCATGCCGGCCTCGCGGCCCTGCCGGGCGAGCGTGGCGATGATGTCGTCGGCCTCGTACCCGGCCAGCTGCACGTGCTTGACCTGCAGCGCGTCCAGCACCTCCTGGACGAGGCTGACCTGGCCCTTGAAGTCCGTCGGGGTCTCCGAGCGGCCGGCCTTGTACTCCGCGTACTGCTCGGTGCGGAAGGACTGGCGCGACACGTCGAAGGCGACGGCGATGTGGGTGGGCTTCTCGTCGCGCAGCACGTTGATCAGCATCGAGGTGAAGCCGTACACGGCGTTGGTGGGCTGCCCCGTCGAGGTCGCGAAGTTCTCCACGGGCAGCGCGAAGAACGCCCGGTAAGCCAGCGAATGCCCATCAAGCAGCAGCAGCGTCTCAGTCACCCGAAGAGCTTATGCCCTCCCCCCGACGCCCTCCCCCACCCCGCTCACCGCACACCCCGCGCCGACCGCGTTGATCATGAACCTATGGACGTGCTCGACGGCGTGTCACCACCCTGGCGCCGTGATCACTTCGCCGGCGGATGCGGCTGCCCCAGAGGGTGATGCGGCCGAGGATGCCGTACTTCTTGGCCAGCAGGTGCCGCACCGACTCGGTCTGCTCGGAGCCGAGCAGCTTCGCCCGCGCGGGAATCGTCGGGCCGGTGGCCTTGCCACGCACGTCGCGGTCGCTGATGGTGACCTTGCTGCTGCGCCGCAGCCGCTTCACCTTGCCGCTGTCCGCGAACGTCCACACATAGATCTCCGCGCCGTCCCGCACCGCCCACACGGGGGTAGGCACTGCCCGCCCGTCCTTGCGAAACGTGGTGACCAGCAGGTAGTTCCCGAATTCGAGATCCGCGACCGTAGGCCGCCCACCCCAGTGCGCCGGCACAGCGACCTCGATCACGACACCAGGGCACGGACACGCCGTCGAACACGTCCTCAAGTTCATGATCGACGCGCTTAGAGGACCTTGCTGAGGAAGTCTCGGGTGCGGGGGTGTTGGGGGTTGGAGAGGACTTCGCGGGGGGTGCCGGATTCGACGACGACGCCGCCGTCCATGAAGATGAGCTGGTCGCCGACCTCGCGGGCGAAGCCGATCTCGTGGGTGACCACGACCATGGTCATGCCGGAGCGGGCCAGGTCCTTCATCGCGTCGAGGACGTCGCCGACCAGCTCGGGGTCCAGGGCGCTGGTGGGCTCGTCGAACAGCATCAGCTTCGGGTCCATGGCCAGGGCGCGGGCGATGGCGACGCGCTGCTGCTGGCCGCCGGACAGCTGCGACGGGTAGTTCAGGGCCTTGTCGGCCAGGCCGACCCGGTCGAGCAGCTGCATGCCGCGGCGGCGGGCGTCGGCCTTGCCCTGTCCCTTGACCATCGTCGGAGCCTCGATCACGTTCTCCAGCGCGCACATGTGCGGAAACAGGTTGAACCGCTGGAACACCATGCCGATCTCGCGGCGCTGCGCGGCGACGGCCTTGTCGTGCAGCTCGTGCAGCTTGTCGCCCTTCTGCTGGTAGCCGACGAGCCTGCCGTCGACCCAGATCCGCCCGGCGTCGATCTTCTCCAGGTGGTTGATGCAGCGCAGGAACGTCGACTTGCCCGAACCGGACGGGCCCAGCACCACGCACACGTTGCCGCGCGGCACCGTCACGTCGATCCCGCGCAGCACCTTGACGCTGCCGAACGACTTGTGCACGTTCTCGGTACGCACCATCGGCTCGGCGCCGGCGGGCTCCTCAGGCGCGCGGTGGCGGGCGGGCTGCTCTGCCGTCATGCGGTCGCCTCGCTGTGCTCGGCTGCTTCGGAAAGGCTCACGGCACCTCCGGGTTCGCCCCGTGCTCGGCGGCCAGGCCTTCGAGCTTCATCTTCGCCTTCGCGGTGCGGCCGTACCCGCGCGAGAAGCGCTTCTCCAGGAAGTATTGCCCCACCAGCAGGATGCTGACCAGGAACAGGTACCAGATGATGGCCGCGACGAGCATCGGGAACACCTGGAAGGTCCGGTTGCCGATCGCGGACAGCTGGAAGAACAGCTCGCGGATGACCGGCACCGCGATGAGCAGCGAGGTGTCCTTGAGCATCGCGATGGTCTCGTTGCCGGTCGGCGGGATGATCACTCGCATCGCCTGCGGCAGCACGATGCGCCGCAGCGCCTGGCCACGGCTCATGCCCAGCGCCGTGGCGGCCTCGTCCTGCCCCGGGTCGACCGACAGCATGCCGGCCCGCACGATCTCGGCCATGTACGCCGCCTCCGACAGCGCCAGGCCCAGCACACCGACCCAGAAGCCGACGAGCAGCTCGCGGGTCTCGATGCCGAACGGCCGCCAGTGCGCGTTCTCGATGCCGAACAGCTGGCCGAGATAGGTGTCGAACGGGATGCCGAACTCCAGCCGGGGCCAGAGGATGCCCAGGTTGCCCATGACGATGAGCAGCACGTACCGGGGCACGGCGCGGAAGAACCAGGTGTACGCCCAGGACACGCCGCGCAGGATCGGGTTGTCCGACAGCCGCGCGACCGCGACCACGATGCCCAGCAGCACGCCGATGATCATTGCCAGGATCGTGATCGCGACGGTGCCGAACAGGCCCTGGATCACCGGCGGCGTGAACATGTTCTGGAACATGAACGGCCAGTTGAAGGCCTTGTTCGTGACCAGCAGGTGCACGAACATCGCCGCCAGCACCGCGATCACGGCGATCGCGACCCACCGCCCCGGGTGCCGGACCGGAACGGCCTTGATCGGTTCGGCCTCCCGCGGCACCGGGCTCGCCGACGTGTCCGGGGCGGTCATGGCTTACGGGTTGATCTGCGCGCTGGGCACGGCGCCCGCCTGCACGCCCCAGTTTTCGAGGATCTTCTGGTACGTCCCGTTCTTGATCAGCTCGTCGACCGCGCCCTGCAGCGCCTTGGCGAACTCGGCCTGGTTGTTGCTGACCACGTAGCCGTACGGGGCCGAGTCGTAGATGCCGCCGAGCAGTTCCAGCTGGCCGTTGGACTGCTTGACGGCGTACGCCGCGACCGGCGAGTCGGCGAGCATGGCGTCGTCCTTGCCGGACACCACGGAACTCGCGACCTGGTCCTGGCCCGCGTACGGCTGGATGGTCACGGCGGGCTTGCCCGCGGCGACGCACGCCTCGGAGCGCTTGGTGATGTCCTCGAACTGGACCGTGTCCTTCTGCACCGCGATGCGCTTGCCGCACGGGTCGTCCGGGTTGATCCCGGCCGGGTTGCCGGTCTTGGTAGCCCACTGGGTCCCGGCGCTGAAGTAGGTGACCATCTGGGCCTGCTTCTTGCGCTCGTCGTTGACGGTGAACGAGGAGACGCCGACCTCGTACTTGCCGGACCCCACACCCGGGATGATGTCGCCGAAGGTGGCAGGCTGGAACTCGGCGGTCAGCCCGAGGGTCTGCGCTACGGCCTTGAACAGGTCGACGTCGAAGCCGACCACGGTGGAGCCGTCGGGGGCGAGGAACTCGTTCGGGGCGTACGTCGCATCGACACCCACCAGGATCTTCCCGTCGGACTTGATGGCATCGGGCACCATCGCCGCCAGCGTCGGATTCACCGAGACGCTCGGCGCCGCACTAGGGGACCCGGCCGGCTCACCGCCGCCGCCACAACCGCCCGCGGCCAGCGCGATCGCAAACGCCCCGACCGGAATCAGCCTCTTGAGCACATCCATCCCCTTTGCGCACCGTGTGATGATTCACGGTAACCCAAAGTACGTGCACTACTGCCCCAAACCCTCACCAACGCGACTGTTCACGAAGATCACGACGATCTCGCGCGACCTGTCGCTCTTTCGTGGCTTTTGCCCGTGTCGCACCCACAGTTCGCGCAAGATCGCCCGCAAAGGCGGCGGCCCCGGCGCGGACCTGGTGGGGTCCGGGCCGGGGCCGCAGGGTGAAGCGGGTCAGGCGACGCCGAGGTAGGCGGCCTTGACGGCCGGGTCGTGGAGCAGGTCCGCGCCCGTGCCTTCCTTGACGATGTTGCCGGTCTCCAGGACGTACGCCCGGTGGGCCCGGGACAGCGCCTGCTGGGCGTTCTGCTCCACCAGCAGCACCGTGGTGCCCTGCTGGTTGATCTCCGTGATGATCGTGAAGATCTGCTGGATGATCATCGGAGCGAGGCCCATCGACGGCTCGTCGAGCAGGAGCAGCTTCGGGCGGGCCATCAGCGCGCGGCCCACGGCGAGCATCTGCTGCTCGCCGCCGGACAGCGTGCCACCGGCCTGCTTGCGCCGCTCCAGCAAGCGCGGGAACAGGCCGAAGACCCGCTCCATGTCCTTCGCGATCTCCGCGTGGTCGCGCCGGATGTACGCGCCCATCTCCAGGTTCTCCTGCACCGTCATACCCGGGAACACGCCCCGGCCCTCCGGCGCCTGGCAGATGCCGCGGGCCACCCGCAGGTCCGCCCGGACCTTGCTGATGTCCTCGCCGTTGAAGCGGATCGCGCCCCGCGAGACCGCGCGCAGGCCGGAGATGGCCCGCATGATCGTCGACTTGCCGGCGCCGTTGGCACCGATCAGCGCGACGACCTCGCCCTCGTTGACGTGCAGGCTGATGCCGTGCAGCGCCTGGATCCGCCCGTAGTGCAGCGTGATGTCATCGATCTCAAGCAGCATCGGGAACTCCCAGGTACGCCGCGACCACCTTCGGGTTGTCCCGCACTTCCTCGGGAGTACCCTCAGCGATCTTCCTGCCGAACTCGAGCACGACGATCCGGTCCGTCACACCCATGACCAGCCGCATGTCGTGCTCGATGAGCAGCACGGTCACGCCCGAGTCGCGGATCTTCTTGATCAGCTCGAGCAGCGCCACCTTCTCGGCCGGGTTGAAGCCGGCAGCCGGCTCGTCCAGGCACAGCAGCGCGGGGTTGGTGGCCAGCGCGCGGGCGATCTCCAGCCGCCGCTGGTCACCGTAGGACAGGTTGCGCGCCAGGTCGTCGCTGCGACCCGTGATGCCCACGAAGTCGAGCAGCTCCAGCGCCCGCGCCTTGCTCTGGCGCTCCTCGCGCCAGTGCTTGGGCAGCCGCAGCAGCGCGGTCGGCACGCTGGTGGTGTTGTGCGCGTCCGCGCCCACCAGGACGTTCTCCAGCGCCGTCATCTCCGGGAAGAGACGGATGTTCTGGAACGTCCGGGCCATGCCCATCTTCGTGATCTTGTTGCGCTTCTTGCCGCTGACCTGCTCGCCCTTGAACCGGATCTGGCCCTCGGTCGGCAGGTAGACGCCCGTCATCGCGTTGAAGCAGGTGGTCTTGCCGGCGCCGTTCGGGCCGATCAGGCCCAGGATCTCACCCTCGTAGAGGGTGAAGTCGACCTGGTTCAGCGCCACCACGCCACCGAAGCGCAGCGTGACGTTGTCGACCTCCAGCAGAGCTTTACGCTCACTCAACGGGGGCCACCTCCTTCTGCCGGTCCTTGAGCTCCGCCGCGCGGCGGCGGTTGGGCCACAGGCCCTGGGGGCGGTAGATCATCACGACGATGAGCAGCGCGCCGAAGATCACGAACCGCAGCGACGTCGGGCTGACGTCGATGTGGATGCCCGCGATCTCGACCTGCGTCGGCCAGCCGAACACGTCGCCGACCGAGCGCAGCCACTCCGGCAGGTAGATGACGATGAAGCCGCCCAGGATCGCGCCGCCGATGCTGCCCGCACCGCCCAGCAGCACCGCCGCCAGCACCAGGATCGAGTTCTCCAGGCTGAACGTGTTCGAGTTGACGAAGTTCGCCTGACCCGCCCACAGCGAACCGGACAGGCCGCCGATCGCCGCGCCGATCGCGAACGCCCACAGCTTGAACTTGAACGTCGGCACGCCCATCAGCTCGGCCGCGTCCTCGTCCTCGCGGATGGCCACCCACGCCCGGCCCACCCGACTGTTGGCCAGGTTCCGGATCAGGAAGATGACCGCGATGATCACCGTCAGCACGAGCCAGTAGTACGGCGTGAACTCCAGGTCGAAGATCGCCTCGCCGTCGGGCCAGGTGCCCGGCGGGTGCCCGACGCTCGGGATGCCCCGGTCGCCGTTGAGGATCCAGTCCTGGTTCTTCGCCACGATCCGGATGATCTCGGCGAAGCCCAGCGTCACGATCGCCAGGTAGTCACCGCGCAACCGCAGCGTCGGCCAGCCCAGCAGCACACCCGACAGCATCGCCAGCGCGATCGCGATCGGCACCGTCACCAGCCACGGCCACGGGCTCTCCAGCCAGTTGTACTCCGTGATCAGCTTGCTCTCCGGCGACGTCAGCAGCGCCACCGTGTAGGCGCCGACGGCGAAGAAGCCGAAGAAGCCCAGGTCGAGCAGACCGGCATAACCGAGCACCACGTTCAGGCCCAGCGCCAGCAGGATGTAGTAACCGCACTGGAACAGCACACCGGCCATGTCCGAGCCGGTGGTGTAGAACGGCAGGTAGCCGCTGCCGATCGGGATCGGGAAGCCCAGGTTCTCGTAGAACGCCTTCGTCGGCAGCAGGTACAGCAGCACCACGAAGACCGCCATCGCGGCGATCCGCGCCGGCTTGGGCAGATCCTGGAAGCGGTCCCGCAGGTTCAGCTTCCAGCGCTGCTTCTTGACAGTCTCGGTCGTCATGCGCGGGCCCTCCCCAGCGATTCTCCCAGCAGACCGGTGGGGCGGAACATCAGCAGGACGAGCAGCACCACGAACGCGATGACGTTGGTCCAGTTCGAGCCGAACAGCGCCGCGCCGTACGACTCGACGAGGCCCAGCAGCAGACCGCCGACCAGCGCACCGCGCAGGTTGCCGATACCGCCGAGCACCGCGGCGGAGAACGCCTTCAGACCGATCAGGAAGCCCACGTTGAACCGCGTGTTGCCCTGCTTCATGCTGTAGAACACCGCGGCGACGCCGGCCAGCAGGCCGCCGAGCAGGAACACGAGCGCGATCACGCGGCCCTTGTTCACACCCATCAGGGCGGCGGTGTCGGCGTCCTGCGCGACGGCGCGGATACCGCGGCCGAAGCGGGTCTTGGACACGAACCAGTCGAGGCCGAACATCACGGCGAGCGCGACGACGAAGGTCATCAGCTGCAGCGGGTAGACGGTCCAGCCACCGGCCGAGAACAGGGGATCACCCGGCAGCAGACCGGGAATGCCCTGCTGGCGGCGCTCGGTGAAAGCGCCCATCAGCTCGGCCAGCACGAACGAGGCGCCGATGGCGCTGATCAGGAAGACGAGGGGTGGGGCGTTGCGCTTACGCAGTGGCCGGTAGGCCACCGCCTCGACCACCATCGCCACACCGCCGGAGAACAGTGAGGCGACCACCAGCGAGACGAGGATCAGCAACAGTGCGGTGCCCAGGTCCGGGCGGGTCGAGTTGCTGTCGTAACCCATCAGTCCCCAGGTCCACAGCGCGGCGAAGGTGCCGAACATGAAGACCTCGGAGTGGGCGAAGTTGATCAGGCGCAGGACGCCGTAGACCAGGGTGTATCCGAGCGCCACCAGCGCGTAGATCGACCCTTGGGCCAATCCGGTGGTGGTCAGATCAGGGAAACCCTGGATCAGGTCATCGAAATTCACGGGGGCTCCCGAAAGGGTTCTGAAAAGCCGGGTGCGGCCGGAAGGGGGAACCTCCGGCCGCACCGGGTATCAACTGCGAAACACTTGCCGATCGGGAATGATCAGCTCTTCGGGAGCTGCTGCGGGTTCGCCCACGCGCCGTCCTTGGCGACGAACGCCCAGATCGAGACCTGCGTCGGGTCCAGCTCGCCGTTGGCCTCCCACTTGTAGGTCACACCGGTGGCGGTGCCGACCCCGTTGTAGGTGCCCAGGAACGCCTGCATGTCGGCGCGCGTGGTCTTGCCGGCCTTGAAGCCCTCGAGGAAGATCTTCGTCAGGTCGTACGCGACGTCGGCGTACACGCCCGGGTCGGTGCCGAACTTGGCCTTGAAGTCGGCCACGAAGTTGCCCTTGGCCGCGGTGGCCGGGCCACACGGGCAGGTCACGACCGCGCCCTCGACGTCAGCCTTGCCGGTCACGCTCAGCATGTTGGCGTCGTAGAGGCCGTCGCCACCGATGAAGGTGCCCTTGAAGCCACCGGCACGCAGCTGCTTCAGGAACGGGGCCGCCTCCGGGGTGTAACCACCGTAGAAGACAGCGGTCGCGCCGCTGTTCTTGACGGCCGTCACGACCGGGCCGAACTCGACCTGCTTCTCGGTGACCTTGTTCTTGCCGACGACGGCGGCGCCGAGGATCTTCTCGACCTCGTCGCGCAGGCCGGTGCCGTACGCGGACTGGTCGTCGACGAGGTAGACCTTCTCCGCCTTGGCGACGTCCTTCAGGTAGCGGCCGATGGCCGGGCCCTGCGACAGGTCGTTGCCCACGCCGCGGTGGAAGATCTTCCAGCCCTTGCCGCTCAGGCTCGGCCGGGTGGCCGACTGGGTGATGATCGGCAGACCGGCCTTGTCGAAGATCGGGTTGGCGACCTCGGACTCACCCGAGAACGCCGGGCCGACGACGCCGATGATCTTCTCGTCCGCGACGGCGGCGGTCGCCAGCGGGGCGGCCTTGTCGCCGGAGCCCTGCGAGTCGAACGGCACCAGGGTGACGTTGGCGCCCGGGTTGGCGGCGTTGTACTCGGCGATCGCGAGCTCCGCGCCGTTCTTGCCCGGGGTCACGAGACCAGCGGCGTCACCGGTGAGGGCGCCGAAGAAACCGATCTTCAGACCAGAGACCGTCGAGCCACCAGGCGTCGTCGGCTCTTCCTTCTTGCATGCGGCGGCGCCACCGGCGACGAGCGCCAGAATGGCGACGCCTCCGAGCACCCGCGCGAGTCGTTGCCTCAAGGCTAGAACCCTCCTCCATCCGAGATCCGGACCCGTCGCCGCGACTGTGCGGGCAGCAGGACCGGAACAGATCGTGAACCACGATCTGGCCAGGGACGTTATCCCACTCACACCCGGATCGGTAAGACCTCGCCTAAGGGTTGACCCAACCGTTACGTGAGCAGCGCCATTCGGGCGTACCCCCCGGTGACCTGCGAGTATCATGCGTGCTTCGGCGCCATGTCCATGATCCACACGTGTGCCCCGGAACCGTCGTCGCCCATCGCCAGAACCCGCCGGCCCGCCGCGGCGACACCCGCCGCCGTCACCCCGATCGCCGGCAGCGGACCCGGTGCGGCCACCGCCACCCAGCCCTGATCGGGTGACATGAGCCACAACCGGTACATCTCGCCATCCGAGACGGCCGCCAGCAGGCCCCCGTCCGTCACCGCCAGCCCGGCGACCCACGCCACGGGCCCCGGCCTCGTCGAACCGAACGCTCCGGCATCCGCCCACGCGCCGTCGGCCAGCCGCCACGCCCCGAACCGCGCCCCGCGCAACCCCACCGCGTACGGCGCGCCAGCCACCACGGCCACCCGGTCGAACTGCTCGTAATCCGGCGACACCGGCGCGGGCAGGCGCGTCCAGCGTTCGCCGTCCGGCGAGGTCCACGCCAGCGCATCGCGGTCGAGGCGGTCCGCGGGGCTCAGCGCCCCCACCATCAGCCAGCCGTCCGGCACCGCCGTCACGTCGTACGCCATCGTCTCGCCGCGGGCGTCGCGCGCCAGCTCCGGCACGCCCTCGCGGAGGCCGAACTCCGTCGCGTCCGGCGACAGCCACACCGCCGCCCCCGCCAGCCGGTTCCCCGCGATCGCCCAGCCCCGCGGGCCACCCGCGAGCCGGGACACGTTCACCGCGTCCGGGCCGCCGTACAGCTGGAATCCGGCGATCACCTCGTGCAGCAGGCCGTCCGGGCCGCCGTACCACTGGGTGACCCGGGGGTTGCCGTGCCCTCCCCCGCTGCGCGCCCCCAGCATGGCGATCCGGTCGCCGCGGCAGCCCAGCGCGTAGATCACGGCCCGCTTGCCGTAATAAGTCGTGCCCAGGAACGTGAGCGATCGCCAGTTCTCGCCGTCGGTGCTGGTCCACGCCACCGGTCGGGTCATCCCGTCGGCGTCGGCGACCGCGCCGGCCAGATACCAGCGGTCGCCGCAGACCGTCGCGTCCCGCAGCACCAGGCGGCCCGCCGGACCCGGCGGCGCGGGCAGCGCCAGCCGGCGCCACTGCGGATGCAGCACGATCTCGGGCACGGGGGGCGGCGCGGCGGGCGTGCACCCGCCGACGAAAGCGACCAGAAGTGTCAGTGCGACCACGCCACGACCGGACAACATCGATCGATCGTAAGCGCGCCGCCGCGACCGTGCAGACCCTCAGCCGCGGCGGTGCACCGGTCTGCTACTCGGCGGACTCCGCGGCCGCGGCCTCGACGATGATCCGCTCGGCGACCTCGCGCATCGTCAGGCGGTGGTCCATCGCGGTGCGCTGGATCCACTTGAACGCCTGCGGCTCGTTCATGCCGTACTGCGTCATCAGCGCGCCCTTGGCCCGCTCCACGGCCTTGCGGGTCTCCAGCCGGTCGTTCAGCCCGGCGACCTCGGCCTCCAGGGCCGCCACCTCGGCGAACCGGGACAGCGCGATCTCGATCGCCGGCACCAGGTCGCTCTGCTGGAACGGCTTGACCAGGTAGGCCATCGCGCCCGCGGCGCGGGCCCGCTCGACCAGGTCGCGCTGGCTGAACGCGGTCAGAATGATCACCGGAGCGATGCGCGCGCCGGCGATCCGCTCCGCGGCGGCCAGGCCGTCCATGATCGGCATCTTGATGTCCAGGATGCAGAGGTCGGGGTGCAGCTCCTCGGCCAGCTTCACCGCGGTCTCGCCGTCACCGGCCTCGCCGACCACGTCGTAGCCCTCCTCGCCGAGCATCTCGGCCAGGTCCAGCCTGATCAGCGCCTCATCCTCCGCGATCAGCACACGCTTACGCGCGACACCAGCCTGCTTCTCGGTCACCGGAACCACAACCCCCACACCACGAATGCCGTTTGCCTACTCGGCAGCCTAGTCGGGTACAGTGACGCAAGCTCGCCGGGATGGCGCAACAGGCTGACGCGATCGCCTCAAAAGCGATTGCCCGAAAGGGCATGCGGGTTCGAATCCCGTTCCCGGCACCACTGTCGTACAGGCGTTCGATAATCGCGGCTGTGCACCCCCTCGCCATTCGCCGTCAGGCGCAGCTCGAACATCGCAACGGATCGTCGATCAGTTCGATCGCGGTGCACCTCGACCTGCCTTACCCAACGGTGCACAGATGGTGCCGCAACGAGGGCGCACCGGACAGCCGCTTCACCGAAGACCGCTGCTTCCGTTGCCGCGCAACCGCACCCACCGATCAGTTGCAGTACGCATACCTGCTGGGCAGCTATCTCGGCGACGGCCATCTGGTCACCTCCGCGAAGGTCCCGGTGCTGCGGATCTCCTGCACCGCCGCCTACACCGACATCTTGGACCAGGTAGAAAGAGCGATGCTCGCCACACTGGCGAATCGGGTCCAGCGCATCCGACAAAAAGGATGCGTGAACCTGCAGAGCTACTCGAAACACTGGCCATGCCTCTTCCCGCAAGCCGGCCCTGGCAAGAAACACGACCGCAAGATCGAGCTCGAGCCCTGGCAGCGGGCGATCGTCCTCGACCACCCCGCAGCGTTCGTCCAAGGGCTGTTCCACTCCGACGGTTGCCGGACGATCAACCGGATCGTCAAGGCCGGCCGGACCTACGAGTATCCGCGTTACCTGTTCGCCAACGAGTCCGCTGACATCCTCACCCTGTGCGGCTGGGCGCTTGACCTGCTCGGCGTGGCCTGGCGGCTCAACCGCCGCAACTCCCTGCTCGACCAGCACGTCGGCCCGAAGTCCTGACCGTTGCCCCGACCGTCGTCGGGCATCCGCTGCCGGTCGTGCGGGACGGAAGGCACTCCCTCTAAACCATCCTAGGAATCCAGTCCACAGCCCTCGATCGAGGACGACCGAGGGCTGTGGGCCGTGCGATGTCAGGCGGCGGGCACGAGCTCCGGCTCGGCGGACGCCGTGGCCTGCGCCGCGCGGGTGCGCCGCCAGGCGCCCACCGCGAAGCTGATCGCCACCGCCCAGAGCACGACCACCAGCGGGTACGCGTACGGCCCGAACTCGGGTTCGACCTTGAACACTCGCAGCAGGCTGCGCGTGTTGACGAGCACGATGAGCCCGCCGACGAACGCCCCGAGCAGCTGCGCGGGCACATGCCGGACCAGCCAGGCGGCGATCGGCGCGGCGATGACGCCACCGACCAGCAGCGCTGCGACGGTCGGCAGCACAAAGCCCTCGGAGCCGAGCCCGAGCAGGAAGCCGATGCTGGCGGCGCCGGCGACGAGGAACTCGGACGTGCCGACGGAGCCGATCACCTTGCGGGGCTCCATGCTGCCCGAGGCGAGCAGGGTCGGCGTCGCGACGGGGCCCCACCCTCCCCCGCCGGTGGCGTCGATGAAGCCGGCGAACAGGCCGAGCGGGGCGAGGAAGCGGCGCGGCAGCGCGCGGGGCCGGGTGGGCCGCAGCGGGCGGGCGAAGCGGATCAGCAGGTAGACGCCGAGCGCGAAGAGGATGCCGGCGGTCCACGGGATGGCGGATTCGGTGGAGATGCTGCTGAGCACGGTCGCTCCGGCGAAGGCTCCGACAGCGCCGGGCAGGGCGATGTTGCGGACGACGCGCCAGTCGACGTTGCCGAAGCGCCAGTGCGAGATGCCGGAGGCGAGGGTGGTGCCGACCTCGGCGAGGTGCACGGAGGCGGAGGCGGTGGCCGGGGAGATGCCGGCGATGAGGAGCAGGGTGCTGGAGGTGACGCCGTACGCCATGCCGAGTGCTCCGTCGACGAGCTGGGCGGCGAGCCCCACCAATGCCATGACCAGCAGTTTTCGCACGGCCGTTGCCTCCTACTGATCCCAGCTTCTTGGTATTTCCGATCAGTTTAATAGGAGTAGTGGGTAAGGCAAGACCCGGTTGTTAAGTATTGGTGAAACGACGCTGTCAGGTATCCGTCAGGAGGCGGCGAGCGGCAGGTGGGCGGCGACCGGCTCGGGCAGCGCGCCGGCGATGACGTGCGCGATGGTGACCTGGGTCAGGATGGCCCGCTCGGACTCCTCCACCGCAGTCCACACCTGCTGCAGCGCATGCGCCGCGCCCAGCGGGGCGTCGGGCTGGGCGGCCCGGGGTGAGCCGAGCGGCCCGTCGATCACCTCGACGACCTCGACCAGCGAGATCTGCTCGGCGGGCCGGGCCAGCCAGTATCCGCCGTCGGGCCCGCGCTGGGCGAACACGATGCCGCCCCGCCGCAGCTGCAGCAGGATGCTTTCGCAGAACTTCGGCGGGATCTCCTGCGCGCGGGCGATGCGCTCCGAGGTGACCGGGCCGTCCCCGGCCGAGGCGAGCTCGATCACCGCACGGAGCGCGTAATCGACACGAGCGGACAGTCGCATGACCCGATTATCGCCCGAACGGATCACCGGCCTGACCGAACGATCCTCACCTCGTGACCCATCCCACCCCTTGATCACGCCGATCATCCGGCGCGTGCACGTTTTGTCCGCTTCTGATGAGCGACAACCGATGGAGATCGCTATTTACGGTCAGAACGACGGGTGCAACCGCAGATCATGACCGGAAACAGCGATCTTCGCCGCGGACCGCCGCGAGCGACCGGACCGCCGCGAGCGACCGGAGCGCCGCGAGCGACCGGAGGCGTGAAGCCGGAGCGCGGCGGCGGGCGGTCAGGCGCCGACGGGGCGGAGGAGGCCTTCCTGGGCGGCGGTGGCGATGTGGCGGCCGTCGCGGGTGAACATGCGGCCGGTGGCCAGGCCCCGGGAGCCGGAGGCCGAGGGGCTGGCGCAGTCGTAGAGGAACCACTCGTCGGCGCGGAAGGGGCGGTGGAACCAGAGGGCGTGGTCGAGGCTGGCGCCGATGACGCCGCCGGGGCCCCAGACCTCGCCGTGAACCGACAGGACCGCGTCGAGCAGGGTCAGGTCGGACAGGTAGGTCAGGGCGCAGGCGTGCAGCAGGGGGTCGTCGGGCAGCTTGCCGTCCAGGCGCATCCAGACCCGTTGGAGGGTGTTGGCGGACCGTTTGCCGGGGCGCACCCAGCCGGGCTCGTCGACGTAGCGCACGTCCATGGGCCGGGGCAGGATCTTCCAGATGCCGAGGCGTTCCGGGTACGGCGAGAGGCGGTCGGCCATGGTGGGCAGCTCGTCGGGGCCGGGCACGTCGACCGGGGCGGGGTCGTGGTGGTCCAGCCCTTCCTCGCGCACCTGGAACGAGGCCGACATGAGAAAGATGGGCTTGCCCCGCTGCATCGCCACGGAGCGGCGTACGGAGAAGGAACGTCCGTCGCGGATCTTCTCGACGTGGTAGTCGATCGGCTCGGCCATGTTGCCGGCACGGACGAAGTAGCCGTGCAAGGAGTGCACGTGCCGCGACGGGTCCACGGTGCGGCCGCCGGCGACCAGGGCCTGCGCGGCGACCTGGCCGCCGTAGACGCGCGGCGGCCCGATCGGCGGATTCTGGCCCCGGAAGACGAGATCGTCGACCGGGGCCAGGTCCAGCAGCTCGACCAGGCTGTCGACGGCGGCCTGACCGGTGATGGGGTCCGTCATGTCACTTCCATTCGCGCGGGCCGAACTCCACTCGGCGTCGCGCTCACCCTAGCCCTGGGTCGGCTGCGTGGCCTGGGCCAGGGTCTGCGGCATCGCCAGCGAACCGAGCTGGTGCACGCGCAGGGTGTTGGTGGAGCCGGGGGTGCCGGGCGGGCTGCCCGCCACGACCACCACGTAGTCGCCGACGTTGGCCCGGCCGAGGCTGAGCAGGCGCTCGTCGACCTGGCGGAACATGTCGTCGGTGTGGTGCACGAACGGCATCAGGAAGGTCTCCACGCCCCAGGCGAGCGCGAGCTGGTCGCGGACCGCGGGTTCGGGGGTGAAGGCCAGCAGCGGCAGTTCGCAGTGCAGCCGGGCGAGCCGGTGCACGGTGTCGCCGGTGACGGTGAACGCGACCAGGGCCTTGGCGCCGACGGCGCGGGCGATCTGGGAGGCCGCGACGGTGAGCGCGCCACCGCGGGTCCGCGGGTCGTGCTGCAGCCGCGGCACGGAGATCTGACCGGCCTCGGTCGTCGTGATGATCTTCGCCATGGTGCTGACGGTCAGCACCGGGTACTTGCCGACGCTGGTCTCGCCCGAGAGCATCACCGCGTCGGCGCCGTCGAGCACGGCGTTGGCGACGTCGGAGGCCTCGGCGCGGGTGGGCCGCGAGTTCTCGATCATGGAGTCGAGCATCTGCGTGGCGACGATGACCGGCTTGGCGTACTCGCGGCCGAGCTGGACGGCACGCTTCTGCACCAGGGGGACCTGGTCGAGGGGGAGCTCGACGCCGAGGTCGCCGCGGGCGACCATGAGGCCGTCGAACGCGTCCACGATGGCCTCGAGGTTGTCGACCGCCTCGGGCTTCTCGATCTTCGCGATGACCGGGCGGACGATGCCCACCTCGTGCATGATCGCGTGGACCAGCTTGATGTCCTCCGGCGAGCGCACGAACGACAGCGCGATGAGGTCGACGCCGAGCTGCAGCGCGAAGCGCAGGTCCTCGGCGTCCTTCTCGGACATGGCGGGCACCGACACGGCCACGTTCGGCAGCGAGACGCCCTTGTTGTTGGAGACCGGCCCGCCCTCGATGACGAGGCAGCGGATGTCCGGTCCGTTGACGCCGGTCACCTCGACGGCGACCTTGCCGTCGTCGATGAGCAGGCGGTCGCCGACCTTGACCTCGGCCGGCAGCTTCCGATAGGTACAGGAGACCCGGTCGGCCGTACCGAGGATGTCGTCGCTGGTGATGACAACACTGTCACCGGTACGCCACTCGTGGGGGCCGTCCGCGAACTTGCCAAGTCTGATCTTCGGACCCTGCAGGTCGGCCAGCGTGGCCACAGCCTTGCCGGTGGCGGCCGACACCTCACGGACCCGCAGGTAGGCCTGCTCGTGGTCGGCGTGGGAGCCGTGGCTGAAGTTCATGCGGGCGACGTCCATCCCGGCCTCGACGAGCCCGCGGAGGCGCTCGGGGGACCAGGTGGCAGGGCCGAGAGTACAGACGATCTTTGCGCGGCGTGTCACGACGGGCAAGCCTAGTCCTCTGATGTGACCTAGGTTGCAACGGGGCGTCACTGTCTCGACAAATCCCGGATACACGCGCGAGACTGAACGATCCCTCAGTCGGCGGAAACGGGACGTTCGTCGCGGCAGGTCAGCCGCCGAAGGCTGCCGCCACCGCGGCCGGCAGTTTCTCGTAAACGCCCTGGCCAGGGTCGAAACAGGTGCCCGGAACGGGCCGGTGTACGACGATCTCGTCGATGCCCAGCTCGGCGTAGCGGCCCGCGAAGTCGACGAACGCCTGCACCGACGCCAGCGGCTGCTCGCGGGTGAAACCGGTCAGCAGGATATGCGACAGTTCCGCCGGGTCCCGGCCCTCGGCGGCGCACGCCCGGCCCAGCCCGTCGAGCTGGCCCGCGATGATGCCAGGCAGCAGCTCAGGGTCGGTCTCGTCGCCCTTGCGGGCCGGGCCGGTGGTGATCCAGGCCTGTCCGTGCCGCGCCGCCAGCGCCAGTCCCCGCGGGCCGGTGGCGGCGATCGCGAGCGGCGCCCGGGGCCGCTGCACGCAGCCGGGCAGCATGCGGGCCTCGTACGCCGAGTAGTGCTTGCCGTGGTGGGTGGTGTCGCCGTCGGTGAGCAGCCGGTCCAGCAGCGGCACGAACTCCTCGAAGCGTTCGGTGCGCTCCGCCGTGGACCAGGGCGCCTGGCCGAGCACCGAGGCGTCGAACCCGATGCCGCCCGCGCCGATGCCGACCGTGACCCGCCCGTCCGAGACGTCGTCGAGGGTCATCACGTCCTTGGCCAGTGTGACCGGGTGCCGGAAGTTGGGCGAGGTGACCATGGTGCCCAGCCGCAGCCGTGCGGTGACCCCGGCCGCGGCGGTGAGCGTCGGCACCGCGCCGAACCAGGGACCGTCGCGGAACGTGCGCCACGACAGGTGGTCATAGGTGTAGGCGGCGTGGAACCCGAGGTCCTCGGCCTCCCGCCAGACGTGGCGGCCTTCGCGCCAGGGGTACACAGGCAGGATCAACGCCGAGACTCGCATTGAACCGAGGCTAGCAGCGCCGCCTCCCGCCCGGCCCGGCGAGCGCCGCTCCATGATCGTTCGACTTGCCAGGCACCTGTGCGTATCTTGATCGCGCATTCGCCCATCTGCCTGGCAAGGTCGAACGATCATGGTGTGCGGCGCGCCCTCACCATGGCGAGCCGCGTCGGCACTCGCGGTGGGGCGAGCTCGACTATGCGGCGGCGCGCCTGGGGCGGTTGAGCATGGCGGTGATCTCGGTGCGGCGGGCGTGGCGCTGGGCCTCGCGCAGGCCGGTGAGGTATTCGACGAGTTCGGCCTTGGCCTGGGGGTCGAGGTCGGACTGCAGGATCGGGGTCAGCTCCTCGTCGGCGTCGTGGTGTGCCACGTTGGCCGCCGCCGTCAGGGCGTTGACGACGTCGTCGCCGAGCGCCTCGGCGACGCGGCGCACCGAACCGACGGTCACCGAGTCGCCGCCGTCGCGGATCCAGTCGAAGATCGTCTGACGGGCGATGCCCGAGTCGCGCGCGAGTTTCGCCACCGACCAGCCGGGCCGGCGGGTCATCCGACGCAGATACCGGCCCCATGCGGTGTCCGGCTGCGCCCGGTCCGCCGCTGCCGTTGATACGTCGCCCATACCTAACAGGCTACCGGGCTCATCCGAAACGTTTCCATCCCCCACGCGTCGTTAACAAGTGACGCGCCTTTCGGTGATGGCCTCGGTTAAGTAAGGGTTGTGACCGGTCCACGGTCACCCGTTCGGGGGTAAACGTCGTTTCCAAACGTCGTTACTTGCGTCGTGTATGGACGACGGTTATCGTGACGTCCAGCGCCAGACCGACAGATCCAGATGACGGTGCGTCGCCCGCAAACAACGTGGTCCGCGCCCGGACCGCGTCATCGTCTCGGGATCGGCCGGCCGGCGCCGCAGCGGTACGCCGCTGCTCCCCCTCGCGGTGGGGGGGGGGCCCGGGCGGGGGGGCGCCCCCCCCCCCCCCCCCCGGCGGGGGGGCCCGGGCGGCGCGCGCGCGGGGGGGGCTCCCCCCCGCCCCCGCGGCGCGCGCCCCCGACGCGCTAGTTGAG